>NZ_JBHYPZ010000013.1:0-27090 GCF_042746485.1 Streptomyces sp. NPDC058751
GAACATGTTCGCCGTGTCGATACCGAAGTCCGACACCTTCTGCGCGTTCGTCGACAGCGCCACGAAATGCTTCGCGACCGCTTCCTGGCCGGCCTTCAGACCCGACAGCAGCCACTCGCGCGCGGAGGTCGCGTTGGTGATCGTCTCGATCGTGGTGAACGTCTTGGAGGCGATCACGAACAGCGTCTCCGCCGGGTCCAGGTCACGCACCGCCTCGTGCAGGTCCGCGCCGTCCACGTTCGAGACGAACCGCACCGTCAGCGAACGGTCGGTGAACGGCCGCAGCACCTCATAGGCCATCGCCGGACCCAGGTCCGAGCCGCCGATACCGACGTTGACGACGTTCCTGATGCGCCTGCCGGTGTGTCCGGTCCACTCACCCGAACGCACCCGCCCGGCGAAGTCCGCCATCCTGTCCAGGACCGCGTGCACACCCGGCACCACGTTCTGCCCGTCGACCTCGACGACCGCCTCCCGCGGCGCCCGCAACGCGGTGTGCAGCACCGCCCGGTCCTCGGTCGTGTTGATCTTCTCGCCCCGGAACATCGCGTCCCGCAGCCCGAACACGTCCGTGGCGACGGCCAGCTCGCGCAGCAGCCGGAGCGTCTCGTCGGTGATCAGGTGCTTGGAGTAGTCGATGTGCAGATCGCCGACCTGGAGCGAGTAGCCGGAGCCGCGTCCGGGGTCGGCCGCGAACAGGTCGCGCAGATGGGCGCCGACGAGCTCCTCGCGGTGCTTGGCCAGGGCGGTCCACTCGGGTGTCTGGTTGAGCCTGGTACGGCCTTCTGCGTTCATCTCGGACTTCCGCCTTCTTTCCTGCCTGTGCGCTTGCGTACCTTGCCCCACTGCCGGTCCCAACCTAATTGATCAGGGCTGGACACGAGCTGTCGTAGCGCGTCCACCGGCTCGACAACAGATACGTCCGGCCGACCCGCAGGTGTCAGCGGGATGACGGCGAAAGGGGGCGGGAACGGGGAACGCCTCGCCGGGCGGGGCCGGGACCCCTCGCAACACCGGGCCGGGCGCCGGTACGAGCGCCGGCGCGGACGCCCCCGTACGAATCCGGCCCGCGCTACTGCATCGGCGTGACCCGGCCACCGCTCCGCCCGCCCCGCGGCGCGGCGGAGGAGCCGACGGAACGGCCCCCGCCGCACGGGCATCCGGGCATCCGGGCATCCGGGCATCCGGGCATCCGGGCATCCGGGCATCCGGGCATCCGGGCATCCGGGCATCCGGGCATCCGGGCACAGCGAAGCACGCGACGGACCGGCACCGGGCGGGACACTGCCGCCGCATCGCCGTGAAACGGTTCCGGCCAGACACCCGTGGGTGCCCGGCCGGCTCTCAACTCCTAGATCTCGCCCCGCAGTTTGGCGAGCGCCTCGGCGAGGATCGCCTCGCCGTCCGCGTCGCTGCGCCGCTCCCGCACGTACGCGAGGTGCGTCTTGTAGGGCTCGGTGCGCGGCGGGTCCGGCGGGTTGTCCCGGTCCTGTCCGGCGGGGAATCCGCAGCGCGGACAGTCCCATGTGTCGGGAACCTGCGCGTCGCTGGCGAAGCTGGGCTGCGTCTCGTGCCCGTTGGAGCACCAGAAGGAGATGCGCAGCCGCGGCGCGGACTCGCCGCGCTCGGCCTCGCCCATCGGCCCCGCCCCGACCCGGCTTCCTCGGATCGCGTTGCCACTTGCCACGGTGTAACTCCCTGCGTGATGGTGCCGCGAAGCGAGTCGGCGTGTCGCTTCGTTGCGGGCGCCTCAGTCTACGTAAGGCCCAACGCGCGTCCAGTGATTGGAGTTACATCCCCACCCCTAGACGCAAGCCCCATGATAGGCGGCGCCTGGAGGCGCGTACCGGACATGGGGCCTTACGTGCGGAATGTGCTTGCGCGATGTGCAGTTGTACCGTCGTACCGATGTCGATCGGCGATCAGTTGTCGATCTTCATCAGGACACCGAGCACGACGATGCACGCGAACCAGAGCAGACCGACCATCAGGGTGATGCGGTCGAGGTTGCGCTCGGCGACCGAGGAGCCGCCGACGGACGACTGCATGCCGCCACCGAACATGTCGGAGAGGCCGCCGCCCTTCCCCTTGTGCATCAGCACCAGCAGCATCAGCAGCAGGCTGAAGACGATCAGGGCGATCGAGAACCCCAAAACCACGGCTGGACCAACTTCCTCGGAACTGGATGGACGACGGGGGTCCGGTGCGAGCGCACCAGACCCCCGCAAGGGTACGACGAATCGCCGCTACCGCATACTTACTGGTCGCGGAACCGGACGATCTTGACGAACTCGTCGGCGTCGAGAGAAGCGCCGCCGACCAGAGCGCCGTCGATGTCCGGCTTCGCCATGATCTCGGCGACGTTCCCGGACTTCACCGAGCCGCCGTACTGGATGCGGACCTTGTCGGCCAGCTCCTGGGAGTACAGCTCGGCCAGCTTGGCGCGGATCGCGGCGCAGACCTCCTGGGCGTCGTCGGCGCCGCAGACCTTGCCGGTGCCGATGGCCCACACGGGCTCGTAGGCGATCACGACGGACTCGGCCTGCTCGGCGGGGAGGTCCTTCAGACCGCCCTCGACCTGGGCGAGGGTGTGGGAGACGTGGTTGCCCGCCTCGCGGACGTCCAGCTCCTCGCCCACGCACAGGATCGGGGTCAGGCCGTGCTTGTAGGCGGCCTTGACCTTGGCGTTCACGACGTCGTCGGTCTCGTTGTGGTACTGGCGGCGCTCGGAGTGGCCGACGGCCACGTACGTGCACTTCAGCTTCGCCAGCATCAGGCCGGAGATCTCGCCGGTGTAGGCTCCGGAGTCCTGCGCGGAGAGGTCCTGGGCCCCGTACTTGATCTTGAGCTTGTCGCCGTCGACCAGGGTCTGTACGGAGCGCAGGTCGGTGAAGGGCGGCAGGACGGCGACCTCGCAGGCGTCGTAGTCCTTGTCGGCCAGGGCGAAGGCGAGCTTCTGGACGTGCGCGATGGCCTCGAGGTGGTTGAGGTTCATCTTCCAGTTGCCCGCCATCAGCGGCGTGCGCGTGCTCATCTAGGTCAGTCCTCCAGTGCGGCGAGGCCGGGGAGCGTCTTGCCCTCGAGGTATTCGAGGGAGGCGCCGCCACCGGTCGAGATGTGGCCGAATGCGTTCTCGTCGAAGCCGAGGGTGCGCACCGCGGCGGCGGAGTCCCCGCCGCCGACGACGCTGAAGCCCTTGGAGTCGACCAGGGCCTGGGCGACCGCCTTGGTGCCCTCGGCGTAGTCGGGGTGCTCGAAGACGCCCATGGGACCGTTCCAGAACACGGTCTCGGCGTCGGCGAGCTTGGCTGCGTACAGGGCACCGGTCTTCGGGCCGACGTCCAGGCCCATCTGCCCCTCGGGCATCGCGTGCGCCTCGACGGCGGTGTGCTCGGTGGACGCCTTGGTCTTCAGGTCCGGGAAGGCGGGGGCGACCACGACGTCGACCGGGAGGAGCAGCTCGACGCCCTGCTTCTCGGCGCGCTCCATGTACTCGGTGACGGCCGGGATCTGGTCCTCCTGGAGGAGGGAGCTGCCGACCTCGTAGCCCTTGGCCTTGAGGAAGGTGAAGGCCATGCCGCCGCCGATCAGGATGCGGTCGGCCTTGCCGAGCAGCTGGTCGATGACGGCGAGCTTGTCGGAGACCTTGGAGCCGCCGAGCGCGACGACGTAGGGCCGCTTGACGTCCTCGGTGAGCTTCTTCAGGACGCCGACCTCGGTGGCGATGAGGTAGCCGGCGTAGTGCGGCAGCCGGGCCGGGAGGTCGTACACGGAGGCGTGCTTGCGGTGCACGGCACCGAAGCCGTCACCCACGTAGACGTCCGCCAGGGCGGCGAGCCGGTCGGCGAACTCGCCGCGCTCGGTGTCGTCCTTGGACGTCTCGCCCGCGTTGAAGCGCAGGTTCTCGACGACCGCCACCTGGCCGGGCTCCAGGCCGTCCACCGCTTCGTGGGCGGCGGGGCCGACGGTGTCCTGCGCGAACGCGACCGGCGCGCCGAGCAGTTCACCGAGCCGCTCGGCGGCGGGCAGCAGCGAGAACGCCGGGTCCGGGGCGCCCTTGGGGCGGCCCAGGTGCGAGGCGACGATGACCTTGGCGCCCGCCGCGGCCAGCGCCCTGACGGTGGGCAGGACGGCGCGGATGCGGCCGTCGTCGGTGATGAGGCCGCCCGCGAGCGGCACGTTGAGGTCGGCGCGGACGAAAACCCGCTTGCCGGTCACGCCTTCGGCGAGAAGCTCGTCGATCGTCTTCATTGAGGTACTCCTGGGGGAAGGCTCTTCAGATCCGCGAGGGATGGCCGATCAGGGCTGATCGGTCCCTACGTGGCGCAGGGCCCGGGCAGCGCGGCGTCGCGCTGCCCGAGCCCTGGCTCACATCGAGGTGCCCGCTCTGGGGATCAGAGCTGGTCGCCGACGAAGACCGTGAGGTCGACGAGGCGGTTGGAGTAGCCCCACTCGTTGTCGTACCAGCCGAGGATCTTCACCGTGCTGCCTTCCTGGACCATGGTCAGGGAAGAGTCGAAGACGCAGGAGGACGGGTCGCTGACGATGTCCGAGGAGACGATCGGGTCCTCGGTGTACGACAGGAAGCCCTTGAGCGGGCCGTCCTCGGAGGCCTTCTTGAACGCGGCGTTGACCTCGTCCTTGGTGACCTCGCGCTGGAGGGTGACGACCAGGTCGGTGGCCGAGCCGGTCGGGACCGGGACGCGCATGGCGATGCCGTCCAGCTTGCCCTTGAGCTGCGGGAGGACCAGGGCGGTGGCCTTCGCGGCACCCGTCGTGGTCGGGATGATGTTCTCGGCGGCGGCACGGGCGCGGCGCAGGTCCTTGTGCGGGAAGTCCAGGATGCGCTGGTCGTTCGTGTACGCGTGGACCGTCGTCATCAGGCCCTTGACGATGCCGAAGTTCTCGTCGAGGACCTTGGCCAGCGGCGCCACACAGTTGGTGGTGCAGGAGGCGTTGGAGATGATGTTGTGGTTCGCCGGGTCGTACTTGTCCTGGTTGACACCCATCACGATGGTGATGTCCTCGTCCTTGGCCGGAGCCGAGATGAGGACCTTCTTGGCGCCGCCGGCGAGGTGCTTCTCGGCGTCGGCCTTCCCCGTGAAGATGCCGGTCGACTCGATGACGATGTCGACGCCCAGCTCGCCCCACGGGATGTCGGCGGGGTTGCGCTCGGACAGGACCTTGATCGTGTGTCCGTCGACGGTGATCGTGTCGGCGGTGTGCGACACCTCGGCCTTGAGGCGGCCGAGGATGGTGTCGTACTTGAGCAGGTGGGCGGTGGTCGCGGTGTCACCCAGGTCGTTGACAGCCACGATCTCGATGTCTGCACCCTGCTCCAGCAGCGCGCGGAAGTAGTTACGACCGATGCGGCCAAAGCCGTTGATGCCTACGCGGATCGTCACGAACCGATCTCCTCGTTAGGTACGCCGACTCAAGTGTCGGCGAGTTGTATGGGATGTCCCCGACCGCCTCCGACCCTACCTCTCCCAAGGCCCCGGAGTGACATCGAGCACGGCCATACACGGCAGGACGATCCGTACCCGCCAGTAGGGGTACGGATCGCCCGTGCAGGTCGTGCTGTCGTCACGGAGGGTCAGTCGTCCAGTGCCGAGAGCGCCTTCCCGATGAGGGCGGCGCGGTCGGCCGCCGCGCCCACGTGCTCCAGGCCGAAGCCCAGCAGCACGGTGTCGTCCGTGGTGACCGCCCCGTACGTCCTGAAGAGTTCCCCGGTGCGCGCCCAGTTCTTCAGGACGGCCGGGCTGCCGGCGGGCGGAACGGTGACGCTCCAGGGGCCGAAGGAGGTCTCGAAGCCCTCCGTCCCGGTGTCGGTGCCGCCGACCACGAGGGAGGCGTTGTCGACGAGGAGGCCGTGGCCTCCCGAGCCCGGGTCGCTGATGTAGCTGAACGAGACCTCGATCGACTTGCCCGCGTACGCGCTCAGGTCGAAGGCGACCGGCTGCCAGCCGCTGGAGGCGCCGGTCAGGCTGTTCCACCGGCCGCTGGAGCCCGTGGCGGTGCAGCCGTCCGCGCTCACGGTCAGGTAGTGCCTGATCCAGGGGTGTTCCCTGGCGTAGAAGCCGGCCTCGCACTCGGCCGGGACGGCGGTCGAGCTGGCGCCGCCGGCCTCGGGGAGCGTGGTCCAGTCGTCGGCCCCGGTCGTGTGGACCTCGACGACGGCGTGGTCGTAGCCGGGCTCGGTGTCCCACAGCATCTGGGAGCGCAGCGTCGGCTTGTCCGCGGCGGTGACCGCGGTGAGGTCGACGGTGCGGGTCAGCCGCTTGTAGGCGTCGTCGGTGTGCACCGCGGCGGCCATGTACGAGCCCTCGTACGGCCCGTACGGGTTGACGGTCCCGCTGAACCCTCCCGCTCCCGCGCTGGAGGCGAACTGCGGGTACTGCGCCGCGGAGAGCGAGTCCGAGGTGACGCCGTAGGTGCCGGCCGCGTTCAGCGGGTTGCCGGGCGCGTCGCCGAGCGCTCCGGTGGCGCCGTCGAGCTCGCCGGAGCCGGTGAAGCCCTTGGCGCCGGTCGTGGACGTACGGGAGTAGGCGCCCAGGTAGTACTGGCTGAAGTCGTTCGAGAGGGCGCCGCCTCCGAGGTCGACGCTGCCGCCGGCGAGTTCGCCGGCCTCGACCAGCTTGCCGCCCTCGTTGAGGTAGGCCCGCAGCTGGAGCTGGGTGGCGTTGCCGGGCCGCGGGGCGCCGGTGTAGTGGACGACCGTGCCGAAGTGGCCGAGCACACCGAGCGCGTCGGGCGCGCCCTGGGTGGCGACGTCCCAGACCAGGGCCTTCTCTCCGGCGGCCTTCAGCGCGTCGGTGTAGGTCCCCGCCTGCGTGGCGGCCGCGCCCTCCTCGGCGACCACGAGCACGTCGGCCCGCGGCCGCTCGGCCACGGTGTACGTGAAGCGAGTGCTGGAGGTGGGCTTTCCGCTCCTGGTCTCGCCGGTGAACCAGACCTCGACCTTGTCGCCCGGGTCGCCGTCCCCGACCTTGGCGCGGTACTCGTCGAAGTAGAGGTTGTCCGTGCCGCCGTAGGTCTCGCCGCCCCGCCAGGGCCTGAGCCTCGCGTCGTGCGTACGGCCGCCGTTGACGCGGTACTTGAGCTCCTTGTCACGTACGGACTTGCGGACGACGACGGAGACCTCCTGGTCGGCACCGCGGGAGTACGACGTCGTGAAGGCGGCCGGGGTGAAGTCGGCCGCTTCGAGGCCCACCGAGGAGGAGGGACGGTCCGGGTGCGCCGCGGACTCGGCGACGGAGAGCGCGAACGGGACGTTCTTCTCGAATTCCTGCTCGATCAGCTTCTCGTCGTCCGGGAAGGTGAAGACCGAGGCGCAGTCCGCCGCCTTCCAGGCGTCGTCCGGGTAGAGGTCCGACACGGTCTGGCAGGTCGACATCTCGGGGGTGAACATCGCCGTGCCGTTGACGTTGCCCGCGTGGCCGTCCGCCTCGCCGTTGGTGGTGTAGAGCTCCGAGGAGACCTGCGGGTGGTAGCCCGGGATCGCGGAGTTCTCCGGGGTTCCGGCGAGCGCCTCGTAGAGCACGTCGTCCGGCGTCGGCGTCGCCACCTGCCAGCCCACCCCGTAGAGCAGCAGTTCGGCGGCGGAGTGGTAGTTGATCCCGTACGTGAAGCCGACGCGCTTCTCGAAGGCGTCGATCGCCCTGGTCTCGGGCTCGGACCCGGGACTCGCGCCGCGGTAGGTCTCACTGGTGGGGTTGGGCGACGATCCCTCGTCGTCGTAGCCCCACTTGTACGCGAAGTTGCGGTTGAGGTCGACGCCGTCGCCGGTGGAGACGGCGCCGTCACCGTTCACGTCCCGCAGGTTCTTGCGCCACTGGCGGGTGTCGGCGCCCTTGAAGGTGTAGTCGTAGCCGTCGGGGTTGGCCGACAGGACGAACCACAGCTCGGTGGAGTCGACGATCTTCCTGACGCGCCGGTCCGTGGAGTAGTTGTCCAGGTAGTAGTGCATCAGCCGCCGCGTCATCTCGGGCGTGATCCACTCGCGCGCGTGCTGGTTGGACATGTACAGCACCGCCGGCTTGGAGCCGTCCTTGGTCTTCTTCGCGCCCTTGGTCAGTTTCAGCGCGAGGATGTCCTGGCCGTTCACGGTCTTGCCGATGGAGACGACCTTGGTCAGGCCGGGGTTCTGCCGCCCCGTCCCGACGATCTCCTCCTGGAGGTTGCCCTTCCCGCTGTACGGGCGGAACACCCCCTGGGCGGCGTCCGCCACCCGGTCCTCCGCCCTGGCGGAGAGCGTGTGCTCGGTGAGGTCGACACCCTGCTTCTCGAGCTTCTCGGCCTGCCGGTCGGTGACGTAGACCTCGACCGTGCTCCTGCCGTTCTTCCAGGTCGCGTCGCCCAGCTCGTGACTGTCCTGGCCGGCCGCGAGCAGCAGGGGTACCTGCTGCTTCGTGACCTCCGCGCGGAACACCTTCACGGCGTTCGCGTCGGGCTCGGGTGAACCGCCCTCCTGCGCCCGGGCGACCGGTGCCACGGCCGCACCGCCCAGCAGGAGCGCGCCGGTAGCGAGGATCGCACTCGCTCTTCGTCTCATGAGTCCCCCTTGCACTGGTCCGCCACAGCAGCGAACGGATGCCAGGCTCATGACACTTCAAGGTCAAGTCAAGGGCGCCTCGCGGTCCGGCGGAAGCCGGTGCCGATCTCCCAAGCGGGTTACGGCACCGGCACGGTGAGCCTCCGTCAGATGTCCCCGCACGTCTTCCACGCGCCCCGCGGGTCCGGGTCAGCCCGCGAGGTTGTCCGCCATCTCCTCGGACAGACTCGACTCCGTCCCCGGGATGCCGAGGTCCTGCGCCCGCTTGTCGGCCATCGCCAGCAGCCGGCGGATACGGCCCGCGACGGCGTCCTTGGTCAGCGGCGGGTCGGCGAGCGCTCCCAGCTCCTCCAGGGACGCCTGCTTGTGCTCCATGCGCAGCCGCCCGGCGGCGGCCAGGTGCTCCGGCACGTCGTCCGCGAGAATCTCCAGGGCGCGCTGGACGCGGGCCCCGGCGGCGACGGCGGCGCGCGCGGAACGGCGCAGGTTGGCGTCGTCGAAGTTGGCGAGCCGGTTCGCCGTGGCGCGGACCTCGCGGCGCATCCGCCGCTCCTCCCAGGCCAGCACCGACTCGTGCGCGCCGAGGCGGGTCAGCAGCGCGCCGATCGCGTCGCCGTCACGGACGACCACCCGGTCCACACCGCGCACCTCGCGGGCCTTCGCCGCGATCGAGAGCCGGCGGGCGGCGCCGACCAGAGCGAGCGCGGCCTCCGGCCCCGGGCAGGTCACTTCGAGGGACGAGGAACGGCCGGGCTCGGTGAGCGAGCCGTGGGCCAGGAAGGCCCCGCGCCAGGCCGCCTCGGCGTCACAGGTGGCCCCCGAGACCACCTGCGGCGGCAGTCCGCGGATCGGGCGTCCCCGCCCGTCCACGAGTCCGGTCTGCCGGGCGAGCTGGTCCCCGCCCGCAACGACGCGCACCACATAGCGCGAACCGCGGCGCAGCCCGCCGGGCGCCATCACGATCAGTTCGGAACTGTGGCCGAAGATCTCCAGAATGTCCCGCTTGAGGCGGCGCGCCGCCATCGCGGTGTCCAGCTCCGCCTCGATCACGATCCGGCCGCTCACCAGGTGAAGGCCGCCCGCGAACCGCAGCACGGCGGAGACCTCCGCCTTCCTGCAGCAGGTCCGGGTGACGGGGAGCCGGGAGATCTCGTCCTTCACCGCTGCCGTCATCGCCATGGGCCGATCCTTCCATGCATCCGAAAAATACGGTCGTACGCGGCGGCCAACAGCTCCGGATCGTGCCGCGGAGATCCGTCGGTCCTGGCCACCGGCGCCAGCTCGACCGCGGCACCGAAGCGCTTGGCGGCGTCGGCGAGAGATTCGCGGTCGGGCACGGCAGCCTCGTCGGCCAGCACCACGTCCAGGGCGAGTTTAGGGGCGTGTCGTCCCAAAACCTCCAAATGACGCTGCGGGGAGAAGCCTTCGGTTTCTCCGGGCTGCGGTGCGAGGTTCAGGGAGAGTACCCGGCGCGCCCTGGTCCGGCTCAAGGCGTCCAGGAGTTCGGGCACCAGAAGGTGCGGAATGACCGACGAGAACCAGGAGCCGGGGCCGAGGACCACCCAGTCCGCGTCGAGGACCGCGGCCACGGCCTCGGGCACGGCGGGCGGATCGTGCGGTACGACGTGCACGGACTGGACCTCACCGGGGGTGAGCGCCACGTTCGCCTGGCCCCGGACGGTGCCGACCTCGTCGGGCCGGTCCACGTCGTGTCCCTTGACCAGGGCTTGGAGCTCCAGGGGCACGGCGGACATGGGCAGCACCCGGCCGTGCGCGCCGAGCAGCTTGCCGACCAGGTCGAGCGCCTGGACGTGGTCGCCGAGCTGCTCCCACAGGGCGACGATCAGCAGATTGCCGACCGCGTGTTCGTGCAGGTCGCCCTTGGACTGGAAGCGGTGCTGGATGACGCGGGCCCAGGTCTGGCCCCAGTCGTCGTCGCCGCACAGCGCCGCCAGCGCCTTGCGCAGGTCACCGGGCGGCAGGACGCCCAGCTCGTCGCGCAGCCGGCCGCTGGAGCCGCCGTCGTCGGCCACGGTGACGACGGCGGTGAGGTCGCCGGTGATCCGGCGCAGCGCGGCGAGCGAGGCTGACAGCCCCATGCCGCCGCCGAGGGCGACGACCTTGGGCTGTGCGCCGCGGCGGCGCGGCTTGGCGCCGCGCGCCGCGGCCGGCCGGTCGGCCCGGTCCCCGGGGGTCTCCCGGCGCAGCCGGCTCAGCCGCAGGGTGGTGCGTCCGGTCACTCTCGCCCCATGTCACGGTGGACGAGCACGGTCTCCACGCCCTGGGAGGCGAGGCGGGCGGCGAGCTTCTCGGCGGTCGCCACCGAGCGGTGCTTGCCGCCGGTGCAGCCGACCGCGATGGTCACGTAGCGCTTGCCCTCGCGCCGGTATCCGGCGGCGATGAGCTGGAGCAGCTCGGCGTAGCGGTCGAGGAACTCCTTGGCGCCGGGCTGGTTGAAGACGTAGGCGGAGACCTCTTCGTTCAGACCGGTGAAGGGGCGCAGCTCGGGGACCCAGTGCGGGTTGGGCAGGAAGCGCATGTCCACGACCAGGTCGGCGTCGACCGGGAGGCCGTACTTGAAGCCGAAGGACATGACGGTGGCCCGCAGCTCGGGCTCCTCCTCGCCCGCGAACTGGGCGTCCATCTTGGCGCGCAGCTCGTGCACGTTCAGGCTGGAGGTGTCGATGACCAGGTCGGCGTCACCGCGCAGCTCGCGCAGCAGTTCGCGCTCGGCGCCGATGCCGTCCACGATGCGGCCGTCGCCCTGGAGGGGGTGCGGCCGGCGCACCGACTCGAAGCGGCGCACCAGGGCCTCGTCGGAGGACTCCAGGAAGACGATCCGCCGGGTGACGTTGCGGGACTCCAGGTCGGCGAGGGACTCGCGGAGGTTGTCGAAGAAGCGCCGGCCGCGCACGTCGACGACGACGGCGATGCGTGCCACGTTGCCCTGGGAGCGGGCGCCGAGCTCCACCATGGTGGGGATCAGGGCGGGCGGCAGGTTGTCGACGACGAACCAGCCGAGGTCCTCCAGACACTTGGCGGCCGTGGACCGGCCGGCTCCGGACATGCCGGAGATGATCACCAGCTCTGGGATGACGGCGTCCGGATTGCCCGCCCCTGCCGTCTCGATGCCCGTACCCACCTGTGCTCCGTCTTCCCGTGGTGCCTCACGCTTCGCGTGATCATCGCTCACTTCGCTGTGTGCTTCCCGGCCCTGTGCCGGACGTTCCTCTTCGCGCGCGTCGTTCTCGGTCATGTCTCCTGCCCCCGTCGCTCGTCCGAGGCGCCCGCGGTCACGGGCTCCTCCGCGGGGCCCGCCGTCGTCCCGGGCGCCGCGTCTTCGTCGTCTTCCATGATCTCTCCGGTGGCCGTGTTCACGGCGGGTGCCGCGGGAGCCGCCTGGGCGAGGGCCGCGGCGATGGTCTCCGCCGTCTTGCGCCCCACGCCGGGGACCTCGCAGATCTGGTCGATCGTCGCGGACCGGAGCCTCTTCACGGAGCCGAAGTGCTTGATCAGTGCCTGCCTGCGGGACTCGCCCAGGCCCGGCACGTCGTCCAGCGGGCCCGACCTGAAGCGTTTGGCCCGCTTGACGCGCTGGTAGGTGATCGCGAAGCGGTGGGCCTCGTCCCGGACCCGCTGGAGCAGGTACAGACCCTCGCTGCTGCGCGGCAGGACCACGGGGTCGTCCTCGTCGGGCAGCCACACCTCCTCCAGGCGCTTGGCGAGCCCGCAGACGGCGATGTCGTCGATGCCGAGCTCGTCGAGGGCCCGCCGGGCGGCGGCCACCTGGGGCCGGCCGCCGTCGACGACGACGAGCTGCGGGGGGTAGGCGAAGCGCTTGGGCCGGCCGTCGTCCCCCTGGGGGGTGTTCCCCGCGAGGGGGGCCTCGTCGGCCGGAGTCTCCGCGGCTTCCGGCGCGGCGTCCCCGCCGTCCGTCCACTCCCCCGTCCTCTCCTTCTCGGCGAGGTGGCGCCGGAAGCGGCGGGTGATCACCTCGTGCATGGAGCGGACGTCGTCCTGGCCGGCGAAGCCCTTGATCTGGAAGCGCCGGTACTCGCCCTTGCGCTGGAGCCCGTCCTCGAAGACGACCATCGAGGCCACCACGTCGTCGCCCTGGAGGTGCGAGATGTCGTAGCACTCGATCCGCAGCGGCGCGCTGTCCAGGCCGAGCGCCTCGGCGATCTCCTCCAGCGCGCGCGAGCGCGTGGTCAGGTCGGAGGCACGCCTGGTCTTGTGCAGGGCGAGCGCCTGGAGGGCGTTGCGCTGCACGGTCTCCATGAGCGCCTTCTTGTCGCCGCGCTGCGGTATGCGCAGCGACACGTTCGACCCGCGGCGGGCGGCGAGCCACTCCTGGACGGGTTCCACCGGCTCGGGCAGCGCCGGGACGAGCACCTCCTTGGGGACGGAGTCGCCCGTCTCCTCGCCGTAGAGCTGCTGGAGCGCGTGTTCGACGAGGTCACCGGTGGTGACCGCCTCCACCTTGTCCGTGACCCAGCCGCGCTGGCCGCGCACGCGTCCGCCGCGCACGTGGAAGATCTGTACCGCGGCTTCCAGCTCGTCCTCGGCGACGGCCATGAGGTCGGCGTCGGTCGCGTCCGCGAGGACGACCGCGCTCTTCTCCATGGCCTTCTTCAACGCCTCGATGTCGTCGCGCAGCCGGGCCGCCCGCTCGTACTCCATCTCCTCGGCGGCTTCCGCCATCTGCTGTTCCTGCCGGCGGATGTACGTCCCCGTACGGCCCGCCATGAAGTCGCAGAACTCCTCGGCCAGCCCGCGGTGCTCCTCGGGAGTGATCCGGCCGACACAGGGGGCGGAGCACTTGCCGATGTAGCCGAGGAGGCAGGGCCGGCCGGTGCGGGAGGCGTTCTTGAAGACGCCGGCGGAGCAGGTGCGGACCGGGAACACGCGCAGCAGCAGGTCGACGGTGTCGCGGATGGCCCACGCGTGCCCGTAGGGGCCGAAGTAGCGCACGCCCTTCTTCTTGGCGCCGCGCATCACCTGGACGCGCGGGAACTCCTCGTTCATCGTCACGGCGAGGTGGGGGTAGCTCTTGTCGTCGCGGTACTTGACGTTGAACCGGGGGTCGTACTCCTTGATCCAGGAGTACTCCAGCTGGAGGGCCTCGACCTCCGTGGACACGACCGTCCACTCCACCGACGCGGCCGTGGTGACCATCGTGCGGGTGCGCGGGTGCAGGTTCGCCAGGTCCTGGAAGTAGCTCGCCAGGCGCTGACGCAGGCTCTTCGCCTTTCCGACGTAGATCACCCGGCGGTGCTCGTCGCGGAATTTGTACACCCCTGGGGAGTCCGGGATCTGTCCCGGCTTGGGGCGGTAGCTGGAGGGGTCGGCCATGTCACACACCCTACTGGCGCGGGCCGACAGCGCGGCCGGCTCCCGGCATGCCTGTGGAAACCTCGCGGAGCCGGTCGCGGGCCGGGGCTGTCGTCCGGATCATGCGGCGGGACGCGGGGCCCGCACGGGACGCGGAGCCCGCGCAGGACGCCGGGCCCGCACGGGACGTGCCGTTTCCGGCCACCCTCGTCAGGCCGTGCGCGGCTCCCGGGTGAGGGCCGGATAGGGACGCAGCGCGTCCGGGGGGCTGCGGTGAGCCATGTTGGGCATCAGGTGTTGTCGGGACCTGGTCAACACGCTTCAATGCGGGGGAACTCGGGGCGTGAACGGCGAAACCCGCGCGTGTACAGCCCCCGCGCGCCCACCGGGCGGCGCCGATGAACCGCTCTCACGGCCTGACCAGCCGTGCTGAACATCCACAGAAAGGCCCCTGCATGCGGACCGGCACACAGCACGCGGACGTCGCAACGGCAGAACTGGAAACGGCCCTGCGGGGCGGCCCCTTCCATGTCGCACTGCGCGCAGCGATCACCGCCCGCGGGCTGCCGCTGCAGCGCGTACAGCACCATCTCTCGCGGTACGGCGTGAGAGTCGGCGTGACGAGCCTGAGTTACTGGCAGCAGGGCGCCCGGCGGCCCCAGCGCCCCGAGTCCCTGCGGGCGGTCCGCGCCCTGGAGGAGATACTCCACCTGCCCGACGAGTCCCTGATCAGGCTGCTGGCCGAGGCCGAGGAGCGCTCGGATCCGGAGCGTCCCGCGGGGCGTTCCTACCGTTCCCTCGTGGAGGCCTCGGGCGCCCTGGAACGGCTGCTGGCCGAACTGGAGTCCCCGCTCGACGGAGGTCTGCACACTCTCGGCCACCACGAACGGGTGCGCATAGGCTCCCGTCGCGAACTGCTGAGCCGCGAGTCCCAGCACATAGTGCGCGCACACAAGGACGGCGTGGACCGCTATGTGGCCATCCATCACGGCGACCCCGGCTGCGCACCGGACCGGACGACGGTCCGGGCCCTGGAGAACTGCCGGACGGGACGGGTGCGCTGGCACCGCGACACCGGCGTGCTCGTCGCCGAACTGCTCTTCGACACCCGGCTGCGGGCGGGGGACACGTTCCTCTTCCGCTACGCCTTCGAGGACGGCACGGCCGGGGCGTCCAGCGAGTACGTCCGCGGGTTCGGCTTCGCGGGCGGGCAGTACGCGCTCCAGGTGCACTTCGCCGAGAACGCGCTGCCCGTGCGCTGCCACCGCTTCACCCAGCACTCGGCCGCCGCTCCCCGCAGCGGGCGCCAGGAACTGCCGCTGAGCGGTCGGCACCGCTCGGTGCACCTGGTCGAGCCGCGCGTGCGGTCGGGGATCCTCGGGATCGGCTGGGACTGGGAGTGACCGCCCGCCCCGGGTGCGGTCCCCGGCCGGGGACCGCACCCGGGGTTCAGGCGGCCGGTCCCGCGACGATGTCGCCGTTCTTCTCCTCGACGGACAGCTCCGGAAGCGGCACGGTGGCCGGCGCCCGCAGCACCTTGCCGGTCCCGGCGTCGAACTCGCTGCCGTGGCACGGGCACACGAGGGTCGTGCCCCGCAGCTCGTTGATGGCGCATCCGGCGTGGGTGCAGACCGAGCTGAACGCCTTGAGCGAACCGTCCTCGGCGCGGCTGACCACGACGTTGTGCTCCAGGTACAGCTCGGCACCGCCCTTGGACACCTCGCTCCCCGCGCCGAGGACGACGGGAGCGGTCGGTGTGGCGGGGGTCCCGCCGCCGCTGCCGCCGGAGCACGCGGCGAGACCGAGCCCGGCGACCGGGGTGAGCGCCGCTCCTCGCAGGACGGTACGACGGCTCGCGGACGGACGGCCGGACATGGCATCTCCACTGGTCGAGAGCGCCGCCGGACACTCCACCGGCGGCGAGGGGCTGA
Organism: Streptomyces sp. NPDC058751; assembly: GCF_042746485.1. Lineage (NCBI taxonomy): Bacteria > Bacillati > Actinomycetota > Actinomycetes > Kitasatosporales > Streptomycetaceae > Streptomyces > Streptomyces sp. NPDC058751. The sequence continues at coordinate 15,817 of NZ_JBHYPZ010000013.1, forward strand.
ACGCGGCGAGGACACCGCACACCGACGATACCGGCGCCGATCGTTCCGCCCGTCGCGGGGCGGGTCGGTGCATCCCTGGGCGTAAGCGCTTGCGCAAGCGTTTACGCCGACCGCCGACGGGATACGCTCACCCGCGACCGGACACCCGGGCGCGGGCCGGACCGCCCGTGCGCGTTCTTCACGGACCGGCGGGTGCCGGTGGCCCGGGAAGGGAGCGGCATGGCGACGATGGCCGACGTGGCCCGGCGGGCGGGCGTGTCCGTCGCGACCGTCTCGCACGTCCTCAACGCCACCCGTCCGGTGCTGCCCGGGACCCGCCAGGCCGTCCTCGACGCGATCGAGGAGCTGGGATACACGCCCAACGCCCTCGCCCGTTCGCTCGTCACCTCCCGTACCCGGTCCATCGGACTCGCGGTGCCCATGAGCGGCGACCCCTGCTTCACCGAGATCCTCCAGGGCGTCGAGGCCCGTGCCCTGGAGCACGGCTACGGCCTGCTGGTCGCCGACCCGCGCGACGACCCCGGGCACGAGCGGAAAGCCGTCCGGCTGCTGCACGAGCGGCGGGTGGACGGAGTGATCATCGCGCCGTCGACGGCTCCGGACGCGCTCCTCGGCTACCTCGGGCGGCACGACGTACCCACCGTCCTCCTGGACCGGGTCGTGGACGCTCCCGCCGGAAGCGGCTTCCGCCACGACCAGGTCTGCGTCGAGAACACCGCCCCCACGGCGAGCCTGGTGGCCCATCTCGCCGAGCTGGGCCACCGGCGTATCGGGCTGGTCTCGGGTCCGCCCGGAACCAGCACCACGGCGGAGCGGATCACCGGCTACCGGCACGGCCTGGCGCGGGCCGGACTCCCCTACGACGAACGGCTCGTGGCGCACGGCGACTCCCGGGCGGAGGCGGCCGAGGAGGCCACCCACCGGCTGCTGTCGCTCGGAGCGCCGCCGGGCGCGCTCGTCACCGCCGGCGGCGCCATGACCGTGGGCGCGCTGCGGGCCCTGGGCGACCGGGGTCTGTCCGTGCCCGGCGACCTGGCGCTGTGCTGCTTCGACGACTTCCCCTGGGCGGATCTGTTCGCACCGAGGCTCACCGTGGCCGCCCGGCCGGGCAAGGAGATCGGGGCCACCGCCGTCCGGCTGCTCCTGGAGCGGCTGGCGTCCCCGCGACTGGAGAGCCGTACCGTCCGGCTTCCCTCCGCCTTCGTCCACCGCACCTCGTGCGGCTGCCCCGCGGGCGCCGAAGCCCCCCTGGACCGGGATACCGAGGAAAGGACCCAGTCGTGATCGTCGTCGCCGGTGAGGCCCTGATCGATCTGGTGCCGCAGGGCGCCGGGGCGCTGGCGGGACTCCTGCCCCGCCTGGGCGGTGGCCCCTACAACACGGCGGTGGCGCTCGGCCGCCTCGGCTCTCCCACGGCCTTCTGCTCCCGCGTCTCCCGCGACGCGTTCGGCGAGGCCCTGCTGGAGGGGCTGGTGGACGCGGGCGTCGACGTGTCGTCCGTACAGCGCGGCGGTGAACCGACGACGCTGGCCGTCGCCACGATCGGGACGGACGGCTCGGCCGCGTACTCCTTCTACGTCGAGGGCACGGCGGACCGTCTCTTCGCCGCCCCGGACCGTCTCCCCCACGGGACGGGGGCGGTGTCCTTCGGGACCTGTTCGCTCGTCCTGGAGCCGGGCGCGAGCGCGTACGAGGAGCTGTTGCGGGCCGCAGCCGCGCAGGGCGTCTTCACGGTGCTCGACCCGAACATCCGCGCCGGTCTGATCCCCGACCCGGACGCCTACCGTGCCCGGTTCACGAGCTGGCTGCCGTCGGTGTCCCTGCTCAAACTGTCCGAGGAGGACGCCCGGTGGCTCGGCGGAACCCCGCGCGACTGGCTGGCCGCCGGGCCCTCGGCGGTGGTGATCACCCGGGGCGGCGACGGTCTCACCGCGTTCACCCGGGACGGCGCGGTGCACTCCGTGCCGGGGGAGAAGGTGGACGTGGTGGACACCATCGGTGCCGGCGACACCGTCAACGCGGCCCTGCTGCACGGCCTGGCCGCCCGGGACGCCCTGTCTCCTGCCGCACTGGCGGAACTGGGTCCCCGGGGCTGGACCGGGCTCCTGCGGTTCGCGGCCCGCGCGGCGGCCGTCACCTGTTCCCGCGCCGGAGCGGAACCGCCGTACGCCCGCGAACTCGGTGACCTGTAACGACGCAGGGCAGTCGGGCAGTCGGGCAGTCGGGCAGTCGGGCAGCGAATGTGCCAACGGGCGGCGCCCCGCGGGGAGTTCCCGTGGGGCGCCGCCCGTCGACATGGCAGGACCGGCCGGATCAGGCCTTTCGGGCCCGCGTGGTCTTCTTCGCCGCGGCCGTCTTCTTGGCGGCCGTGCCGTCGACGGACTTCGTGGCCGTCTTCCTCGCCGTCGTCCCGGCGGCGACCGTCTTCTTCGCGGCCGTCTTGCGCGGGGCCTTCACGGGAGCGGCGTCGCTGATCCGGTCGGCGCCGAGGATCTCGCGCAGGAACTTGCCGGTGTGGCTGGCCGGAACGCCGGCGACCTCCTCTGGTGTGCCCTCCGCGATCACGAGACCGCCGCCGCTGCCGCCCTCGGGGCCCATGTCGACGACCCAGTCCGCGGTCTTGATGACGTCGAGGTTGTGCTCGATGACGATGACCGTGTTGCCCTTGTCCACCAGACCGGACAGCACCGTGATGAGCTTGCTGATGTCCTCGAAGTGCAGACCGGTGGTCGGCTCGTCGAGCACGTAGACCGTGCGGCCGGTGGAGCGCTTCTGGAGCTCGCTGGCGAGCTTGACGCGCTGCGCCTCACCGCCGGACAGCGTCGGCGCGGACTGGCCGAGCCTGACGTAGCCGAGGCCGACGTCGTTGAGCGTCCTGAGGTGGCGGGCGATCGCCGGCACCGCCTCGAAGAAGCCGAGCGCCTCCTCGATGGGCATGTCCAGGACCTCGGAGATGGACTTGCCCTTGTAGTGGACCTCCAGGGTCTCCCGGTTGTAGCGCGCCCCGTGGCAGACCTCGCAGGGGACGTACACGTCCGGCAGGAAGTTCATCTCGATCTTGATGGTGCCGTCGCCGGAGCAGTTCTCGCAGCGGCCGCCCTTGACGTTGAAGGAGAAGCGGCCGGGCAGATAGCCCCGCACCTTCGCCTCGGTGGTCTCGGCGAACAGCTTGCGGACGTGGTCGAAGACCCCGGTGTACGTCGCCGGGTTGGAGCGGGGCGTACGGCCGATGGGCGACTGGTCGACGTGCACGACCTTGTCGACGAGGTCGTCGCCGTCCACGCGCGTGTGGCGCCCCGGCACGTTCCGCGCGCCGTTCAGCTCGCGGGCCAGGTGCGTGTACAGGATGTCGTTGACCAGGGTCGACTTGCCGGAACCCGACACACCGGTGACGGCGGTCAGGACACCCAGCGGGAAGGACACGTCGATGTCCCGGAGGTTGTTCTCGCGGGCGCCGTGCACGGTGAGGCTGCGGGCGGGGTCGGCGGGACGGCGGACGTCCGGGGTAGGGATCTGCCGCTTGCGCGAGAGGTACTGCCCGGTCATCGACTCGGTGTTGCCGAGGAGTTCCTTCAGGGGACCGCTGTGCACGACCTTGCCGCCGTGCTCGCCCGCGCCGGGACCGATGTCGACGACCCAGTCGGCGACCTTGATGGTGTCCTCGTCGTGCTCGACGACGATGAGCGTGTTGCCCATGTCGCGGAGGCGGACGAGGGTCTCGATCAGCCGGTGGTTGTCGCGCTGGTGCAGGCCGATGGAGGGCTCGTCGAGGACGTACAGGACGCCGACGAGTCCGGAACCGATCTGGGTGGCCAGACGGATGCGCTGTGCCTCGCCGCCGGAGAGGGTGCCGGCCGCGCGGTTCAGCGAGAGATAGTCGAGGCCCACGTCGACCAGGAAGCGCAGCCGTTCGTTGACCTCCTTCAGGACGCGCTCGGCGATCTTCTTGTCGCGGGCGTTGAGCTTCAGCTCCCCCAGGAAGTCCGCGCAGTCGCTGATCGACATGGCGGCGACCTCGGCGATGGACTTCTCCATGACCGTGACCGCGAGGACCAGCGGCTTCAGACGCGTGCCCTGACAGGTGGGGCAGGGCACCTCGCGCATGTAGCCCTCGAAGCGCTCACGGCTCGCGTCGCTCTCGGACTCGCTGTGGCGCCGCTTGACGAAGGGGACGGCCCCTTCGAAGGGCGTGGTGTACACGCGCTCGCGGCCGTACCGGTTGCGGTAGCGGACCTCGATCTGCGTCTTGTGGCCGTAGAGCAGGGCCTTCCTGGCCCGCTGCGGCAGCCCGGCGAAGGGGATGTCGGTCCGGAAGCCCAGCGCGTCCGCGAGGGCGCCGATCAGTCGGCCGAAGTAGTCCTTGGTGTGTCCGTGCGACCAGGCGTGGATGGCGCCCTCGTCGAGGGACTTGTCCTCGTCCGGGACGATCAGCTCGGGGTCGACCTCCATCCGCGTGCCGATTCCGGTGCACTCGGGGCAGGCGCCGAACGGCGAGTTGAAGGAGAAGGAGCGGGGCTCCAGCTCCTCGAAGGACAGGTCGTCGTAGGGGCAGTACAGGTGCTCCGAGTACATGCGCTCGCGCTCGGGGTCGTCCTCGGGGAGGTCGACGAAGTCGAGCACGACCATGCCGCCGGACAGACCGAGCGCGGTCTCCACCGAGTCGGTGAGACGGCGCTTGGCGGAGTCCTTCACCGTGAGGCGGTCGATGACCACCTCGATGGTGTGCTTCTCCTGCTTCTTCAGGGCGGGCGGCTCGCTCAGCTGGATCGTCTCGCCGTCGACCCGGGCCCGGCTGTACCCCTTGGTCTGGAGGTCCGCGAAGAGGTCGACGAACTCCCCCTTGCGCTCGCGCACCAGCGGCGACAGGACCTGGAAGCGGCTCCCCTCCGGGAGCTCCAGCACCTTGTCGACGATGGCCTGCGGAGACTGGCGCGAGATGGGGCGGCTGCACTCGGGACAGTGCGGCTTGCCGATGCGCGCGAAGAGCAGGCGCAGGTAGTCGTAGACCTCGGTGATGGTGCCGACCGTCGAACGCGGGTTGCGCGAGGTCGACTTCTGGTCGATGGAGACGGCCGGGGAGAGACCCTCGATGAAGTCCACGTCCGGCTTGTCCATCTGGCCGAGGAACTGCCGGGCGTACGAGGACAGGGACTCCACGTAGCGCCGCTGGCCCTCGGCGAAGATCGTGTCGAAGGCGAGGGAGGACTTGCCCGACCCCGACAGGCCCGTGAAGACGATGAGCGAGTCGCGCGGGAGGTCGAGCGAGACATTCTTCAGGTTGTGCTCGCGCGCTCCACGGACGATGAGACGGTCGGCCACGCCGGTCCGTACCTTTCTTGAGAGAAGTGACAGGGGCCGCGGGCCCCCGTCATCCCAGACTAGGGCGAGCCACTGACAGCGCCGGTTGCTTTCGCTGGTTCACAACAATCCCGGGCCATCCAGCATGCCCGACGCCACCGACGAGCGTATAGCACGCGCATTCGATTTACGGGGGTGGTCGACCAGCTTCACCCGAACGTGTGGCGGGGCTAGGGTCGACCTCATGATGGATCATGTGCGCGACCTGGCGTCTGTACGTGACGCGACGGAACGACTGCTCACCGCGGTCGCCAAACTGGACAACGCCGCGGTGGCCGAGCCGTCACGGCTGCCCGGCTGGAGCCGCGGACACGTGCTCGCCCACCTGTCCCGCAACGCGGACGCCCTGGTGAACGTCCTGGAGGGGCGTCCCATGTACGCGTCCGCGAGCACCCGGGACGCCGACATCGAAAGGGACGCGCCGCGTCCCCTGGAAGCACAGCTGACGGACCTGCGGGAGAGCGCGGCCCGCTTCGACGGGACGGGAGCCGATCCCGCGGACTGGTCCCGCACGGTGGCGCTGCGCAACGGGGTCACCGACTCCGCGGCCCGGGTGCCGTTCCGGCGCTGGGTCGAGGTCGACCTGCACCACGTGGACCTGGGCATCGGGTACGAGCTGGAGGACCTGCCGGAGGAGTTCGTGACCCGGGAGATCGACTTCCTCGCGGAGCGGTTCGGAGGCCACGCGGACGTGCCCTCCACGGCGCTGGACACCGGCGACGGCCGGGTGTGGACCACGGGCGGCGGCGCCGGGGGCGGACCGGTCGCCGTCCAGGGCCCGGCGGCCGACCTGCTCGGCTGGCTCTGCGGCCGCCGCGACGGCACCGGTCTGGCGGTTCGCGGCGGCCCGCTCCCGGCGCTTCCTCCGCTATAGGCTGCCGTCATGACGTACAGCGGAGCGGTGACGGTCGGCGGCCCGGCCGACGTGCACGAGCTGCCGGACCTGATGATCTCCAAGGTCGCGGTCGGCCCCATGGACAACAACGCGTATCTGCTGCGCTGCCGGGCCACCGACGAGCAGCTCCTGATCGACGCGGCGAACGACGCCTCGACACTGCTCACCCTGATCGGTGACGACGGCATCGCGTCCGTCGTGACCACGCACCGGCACGGCGACCACTGGCAGGCGCTCGCCGAGGTCGTGGCCGCCACGGGCGCGCGCACCTACGCGGGCGCGGACGACGCCGACGGCATCCCGGTGCCGACCGACGTCCCCCTGCGGGACGGCGACACGGTCAAGGTGGGCAACGTGGAACTCACCGCGCGCCACCTGGTCGGGCACACACCGGGCTCGATCGCCCTCGTCTACGACGACCCGCACGGTCACCCGCACGTGTTCACGGGCGACTGCCTCTTCCCCGGCGGCGTGGGCAACACGTTCAAGGACCCGGAGGCATTCGCCCGGCTCATCCACGACGTCGAGACGAGGATCTTCGACGTACTGCCGGACGAGACCTGGGTGTACCCCGGCCACGGCAACGACACAACGCTGGGCGCCGAGCGCCCGCACCTGCCGGAGTGGAGAGCCCGGGGCTGGTGACCCGCCGGCACAGGAGCGGGGCCGTCCCGGGCGGGACGGCCCCGCCCTGCCGCCGGAGCACCGTGACCGCACCCCGGCCGGAATCCCGCGCTCAGGTGTCCGCCCGGCCCGTTCCCGCGAGCACCGCCACCCGCTCCACCGCGAACGCGTACCCCTGCACGCCGCAGCCCGCGATGACCCCGTCGGCCCGCAGCGAGACATACGAGTGGTGCCGGAACTCCTCACGCTGGTGGATGTTGGAGATATGGACTTCCACCACCGGAAGCCCGTCACAGGTGTTGAGCGCATCCAGGATGGCGACGGAGGTGTGCGAGTACGCGGCCGGGTTGATCACGATCCCCGCGTGGTTCAGGCGGGCCTCCTGGATCCAGTCCACCAGCTCGCCCTCGTGGTTGGACTGCCGGAAGTCCACGGTGCCTCCGTGCGCGGCCGCCGCCTTGGCACACAGCGCCTCGACGTCCGCCAGCGTGTCGGAGCCGTAGATCTCCGGCTGCCGCTGCCCGAGGAGGTTCAGGTTGGGGCCGTTGAGAATCATGATCGGGGCGTCGGTGAGGGTGCGGGGCACGTTTCCTCCGGTCCTTGGGATCCGCCGGCCCGTCAGGGGCCGCTGCTCGGACCCGGTTTATCACGGTGCGCCGGAGGGAGGACGGCTCGTAGGCTCCCACCATGACCACGCCCGCGTACCCTCCCAAGCCCGTGCCCGGCGACCGGATAGCCGTGATCTCGCCGTCCAGCGGGCTGCCCGGCCTCCTGCCGCTCCCGTACGAACTGGGCCTGGAGCGGCTGCGGAAGGAGTTCGGTCTGGAGCCGGTCGAGTACCCGGCGACCCGGAAGATGGGATCCACCCCGCGGGAACGGGCCGACGACATCCACGCGGCGTTCGCCGATCCGACGGTCAGGGGGGTCATCGCGTCCATCGGCGGCGACGACCAGATCACCGTGCTGCCGCTGCTGGACCGTGAGTTGATCCGGGCGGACCCGAAGCCGTTCTTCGGATTCAGCGACAACACGAACCTCCTCGTCCACCTGTGGAACGCCGGGATCGTCGGCTACCACGGCGCGACGGTGATGTGCGAGCTCGGCCGGCCGGGTGCCATGGCCCCGCTGACCGCGGAGTCGCTGCGGGCCGCCCTGTTCACGTCCGGGCCCTACGAGCTGCGTCCTGCCGACCGCTTCCGGGAGGTCGACGTGCCCTGGGAGGCACCGGAGAGCTTCCTCGCCGAGCCGCCGACCGAGCCGGGCTCGGGCTGGACCTGGATCCGCCCTGACCGGGTGGTCGAGGGCCGTTCCTGGGGCGGCAACATCGAGATCCTGTCGTGGCTGCTGATGGCCGACCGCGAGATCGCCCGTGATCCTTCCGTGTACGACGGTCATGTGCTGTTCCTCGAGACCTCGGAGGACATGCCCGGGGCCGACGACGTCTTCCGGATCCTGCGCAGCATGGGCGAGCGGGGTCTGCTGCGGCGCTTCCCGGCACTCCTCATGGGCCGCCCGAAGGCGTGGTCGTTCCAGCGGCCCCTCGAACCGGAGGCCAGGGCCCGTTACGCCCACGACCAGCGCGAAGCGGTCCTCCGCGCCATCGGCACGTACGCCCCGGACATGATGGTCGTCCTCGACGTGGACCTCGGTCACACCGATCCGCAGCTCGTCATCCCCTACGGAGGGACCGTCCGGGTCGACGGCCCGGCCCGGCGCATCACCGTCACCTACTGACGCACGCCGCACTCACGCGCACCCCCGTAACCGATGGTCACTGTGGGTAGTTGATCCGGCATGCACGACGTACGCACCGTAAGGGCGCCTTCCATGCTGCGGCTCGCTGTCGCCTCGCTCACCGGAACGGCCATCGAGTTCTACGACTTCTTCGTCTACGGGACCGCGGCGGCGCTGGTTCTCGGACCACTGTTCTTCCCGACGTTCTCGCCGCTGGCGGGGACCCTGGCGGCCTTCGGGACGTTCGGCGTCGGGTTCGTCGCCCGTCCGCTGGGCTCAGTGCTGTTCGGGCACCTCGGGGACCGGCGCGGGCGGCGGCCGGTGCTGCTGGCCTCGCTGCTGCTGACAGGCGCGGCGACCGTCGCCGTCGGCTGTGTTCCCACCTACGACCGCATCGGTGTTGCGGCCCCGCTGCTGCTGGTGGCGCTGCGTTTCCTGCAGGGGCTCGGACTCGGCGGCGAGTGGGGCGGGGCGGTGCTCCTGACGGCCGAGCACGCGCCTGCCGGGCGGCGCGGGCTGTGGTCGAGTTTCCCGCAGATCGGCCCGTCTCTCGGGTTCGTGCTGGCCAACGGCGTGATGCTGGCGCTGTCGTCGACGCTGTCCGACGCGCAGTTCGCGCAGTGGGGCTGGCGGGTGCCGTTCTGGGCGGCGGGGGTGCTCGCGGCGGCCGGGCTGTGGCTGCGCCGCTCCGTCGAGGAGACCCCGCGGTTCCTCGAGATGGACGACCGCGCGCGGGTACCGCTCGCCGAGGTGGCGCGCGATCACTGGCGTCTCGTCCTGCTGACGGCCGGCGGACTCGCCGTCGGATACGCCGTCTTCTACGCGGTGACGACCTGGGCGCTCGCCTACGGTGTGGGCCGGCTCGGCGTGAGCCGCACGGTCATGCTGGTCTGCATCATGGCCGCGGTGGTGGTGAAGGGGGCTCTGACACCCCTGGTGGCCCTGCTGGGGGACCGCTACGGACGGCGGCCGCTGTGCATGGCGGGCTGCGTGGGCGCCGCGCTGTGGATGTTCCCGATGATCGGACTGCTGTCGACCGGTGAACCGCTGCTGATGTTCCTCGGCTTCCTGGTGGCCCTGATCGCCTTCGTCACCATGTTCGCGGTGATCGCCGCCTATCTGCCGGAACTGTACGAGCCGAGGGTGCGCTGCACGGGCGCGGCCGTCGGCTACAACCTGGGCGGGGTCCTCGGAGGCGCGCTCACCCCGGTCGTGGCGACGGCGGTGGCGAGCGGGGAAGGCGTGCCGTGGGGTGTGGCCGCCTATCTGACGGGGATCGCGCTGCTGAGCCTCGGATGCTTCGCGCTGCTGCCGGAGACCCGGCCGGTGCCCGCCCTGAAGGCCGTCCCCGTCGCGAAGTGAGTACCGGTCAGGGGTTGACGGCCAGTTCCAGATAGGCGGCGAACACGACCAGGTGAACGCCTCCCTGGAGCGGGGTGGCCCGCCCGGGAACGACCGTCAGGGAGCTCACGACCACGGTCAGCGCGAGCAGCACCATCTCGGTGGCGTCGAGACCGAGAACGAGTGGTCCGGAGAGCCAGATCGAGGCCAGGGCGACGGCGGGGATGGTCAGTCCGATGCTGGCCATCGCGGAGCCGAGGGCCAGGTTCAGACTGGTCTGCACCCGGTTCCGGCGGGCGGAGCGCAGCGCGGCGATGGTCTCCGGGAGGAGCACGAGCAGCGCGATGATCACACCGACCACGGAGTGCGGCATGCCGGCCGCCTCGACCCCGGACTCGATGGTGGGCGACACCCCCTTGGCGAGGCCGACCACGCCGACCAGGGCCAGACCGAGGAGCCCCAGGCTGAACCCGGCCTCGCGGGCGGACGGCGCGACGGCGTGGTCGTCCACGTCGATGACTTCACCCTGCTGGGTGATCGGCAGGAAATAGTCGCGGTGGCGGACGGTCTGGGTCGCCACGAACAGGCCGTACAGCACCAGGGAGGCGACCGCGGCGAAGGTGAGCTGCGCGGGGGAGAACTCCGGTCCCGGCTTGCTCGTGGTGAAGGTCGGGAAGACGAGGCTGAGTGTGGCGAGCGTCGCGACGGTCGCCAGGGCTGCCCCGGTTCCCTCGGCGTTGAACACGGCGAACCCGTGGCGCAGTGACGCGGTGAGCAGACACAGGCCGACGATCCCGTTGCAGGTGATCATCACTGCCGCGAACACCGTGTCGCGGGCCAGTGTCGAACTCTTGGCGCCTCCGTCTGCCATCAGGGTGACGATGAGGGCGACTTCGATGATCGTGACGGCGACGGCGAGGACGAGGGATCCGAAGGGTTCCCCCACCCGGTGGGCGACGACCTCGGCGTGGTGCACCGCGGAGAGCACGGAACCCGCGAGGACCAGTGTCACCAGTGCGACGACCGCGCCCGGCAGGTCGCGCCCCCAGGTGAGGGTCAGCAGCACCACCGCGATCACGGGCACCACCACGGTCCACTGTGTCGCGAGCGACCTGAGCCGAACGATCATGCCGCGATCGTTGCAGTCGAAGGCGTGCCCCGCACTCCGGGGGCACCGGGTGCGTTTCCTCGCGGCGCCCGGGCCCGCGAGAGCGCCGGGGGGGGGGGGGGGGGCCCGGGCGCCCCCCCCCCCCCCCCGGGGGGGGGCGCGGCGGTGGGGCCCGCCCGGGGGGGCCCGGAACCGGAGAAACACGCCCCCGGAC
>NZ_JBHYPZ010000013.1:27100-182540 GCF_042746485.1 Streptomyces sp. NPDC058751
CAGTTCAGGTGCCTCCTGCTTCCTGGTAGCCATCAGGCTGGTGATCGTGGTGACCACCAGGACCGCGCAGATCACTCCGAGCGAGACCGCTTCCCGCCACCGCCCCCGGAGGTGACCGTCGCCGTGTTCGACACGGTCAGGCGTCGACGCTCTCCTTCGAAGCGCTCCCGGACAGTTCAGGTGCCTCCTGCTTCCTGGTAGCCATCAGGCTGGTGATCGTGGTGACCACCAGGACCGCGCAGATCACTCCGAGCGAGACCGGGATGGATATCTCGGGGACATGAACGCCGGACTCGTGCAGCGCGTGCAGGACGAGCTTGACGCCGATGAATCCGAGGATGACCGACAGGCCGTAGCTGAGGTGGACCAGCTTCTTGAGCAGGCCGCCGATGAGGAAGTACAGCTGCCGCAGACCCATCAGCGCGAAGGCGTTGGCCGTGAAGACGATGTACGGGTCCTGGGTCAGACCGAAGATCGCGGGGATCGAGTCGAGGGCGAAGAGCACGTCGGTGGTGCCGATCGCCAGCATCACGACCAGCATCGGCGTCATGACGCGCTTGCCGTTCGTGCGGATCCACAGCTTGGTGCCGTGATAGCGGTCGGCCACGCCGAAGCGCCGCTCGGCGGCCTTGAGCAGCCGGTTCTCCTCGAACTCCTCCTCGTCCTCGTCGGCCCTGGCCTCCTGGATCAGCTTCCAGGCGGTGTAGATGAGGAACGCGCCGAAGATGTAGAAGACCCAGGCGAAGCTCGCGATGATCGCGGCACCGGCGGCGATGAACACCGCGCGCAGGACGAGGGCTATCAGGACGCCCACGAGAAGCACGCGCTGCTGGTACATCGTGGGCACCGCGAACTTCGCCATGATCAGGACGAAGACGAAGAGGTTGTCGACGCTCAGCGACTTCTCGGTGATGAAGCCAGCGAAGAACTCCCCGGCCGGCTGTCCGCCGGCGAAGAGGAGCAGTCCGAGTCCGAACAGCCCTGCGAGGGCGATCCAGACGACGGTCCAGATTCCGGCTTCCTTGATCGATACATCGTGCGGCTTGCGGCCGATGAAGAAGTCGACCGCGATCAGTGCGGCCAGCCCCACGATGGTCAGGACCCACAGGGTCAGGGAAACATCCACATGCGCCTCCGGCAGTACGTAACGGCAGTTTTCAGCGTCGTTCGCCACCGGAGGTCTCTTCCGCCCGAGACCGCTGGGGCGCTGGATGCGCCCCAAAGTCCGCGGACCGACGCCCCGGGATCTGACTCGATCCGTATTGACGGGTGCGCCGCAGCAAGTAGGGAGTACTCCCCTCCGAATGGAAAGAGAGTACCCGAATCACCAAAGGAAGGTAAAGGGTTTAGTAAAAGAAGGTCCAAGTCCCCTGGTCAAAGGCGCTTTACGGTTACTTGGTGAAGCAGTTCGGCCCCTCGGGTCCGGAGGGTTGCGAGGGGCCGGAGGCGCCGGGACCGGGTCAGCGGTTCCACGACCGGCGGGCCGCCGCCACCGCCGCGAGGACCTGCTGGAGCACCTGGCTGTTCGCGGGGACGAGCGAGGGCTCGTAGGTCCACGCGTGACCGACCCACGGATCGGCGAGATGGTCGTCGGGCACCGGCGTGATCCGCAGCAGCGACCGCCAGAGCGGGTCGAGCAGCGGTCCGTACGCCGCCGCGTCCTCCCGGTCGGCCACCATCATCAGATGGACACCGACGGCCGGACCCTCGTCCGCCAGGTAGCGGAGCTGGGTGACGGCGCGGTCGTCGAAGCCGTGCGGGAAGTCGTTGACGATCAGGAGCTGTTCCGCGGTGTCGAAGCCCGGCGGCAGCGAGTCGGCCGCTCCCCCGCGCAACGCCATCTGCACCAGGTCGACGCGCTGGGTGAGACGGCTCAGTACGTCCGTCACTCCCGTGGCACCCGCGGCCGGCGGGGCGGCGAGCACCCCGGACTGCGTCAGTGGCGCCAGGGACGGGGCTCCGGTGCCGGCCGCGTCGATGACATGCACGGTGAACTCGCCCGGGGGGTACACCGCGAGGAGTCGGGCCGCGTGCGCCACGGCGGTGTCCACGGCAAGTCGGCGCACCTGGTCGGGGTCGGCGAGCGTGCCCTCCAGTGAGGTGCGACCGCTGTCGATCCACAGGCCGCGCTCCAGCGGCAGACGCACCAGCATGGGGATGCTCAGGTTCTCGGTCTCGGGCAGACGGAGGTCGCCGAGCCGCAGTGCCATGGGTATTTCCATGGGGGCGCGGTAGCCGTGCCAGACAGGGTTGTCCCAGCGCGCGTAGGCCGTCGGCAGCGCGGGTTCCACGACCTCGGCCTCGGCGGTGAGATGGGCGAGGTCCCGGTCGAGAGCGGCCCGGGCCTGGTCGACCAGCTGCGCGTGTTTGGCGCGTGCGGTCTCGCGAGCGGCGTCGCCCTGTCCCCCGATCCGGCTGCGCGGGTCGGAGAGAACCTGGTCGAGCTCCTTCTCCATGCGGGAGTCGGCGAAGTCGACGGCGCTGCGGTACGCGGCGACGCTCCGGGCCAGGTCCTCGAACATCCCCCAGACCTGGTTGTACAGCCGCTCCTCCATGGACCAGCCGGTCGCGTCTCCCGCGACCGGCTGCGCGGGCTGTCCGGGCTGGGCCGGCGGAGCGGTCGGCGGGGGCGGCGGCGGAGCGGCGGTCTGCCGTCCGGGATGACTGTAGTTGACCGGGCCACCCGTGCCGGGCGGCTGGGTGGCCGGGGAGGGATCGGGCTGGGCGGGGACTCCCGGACGGCCGGTCTGCGGAGCCGCCGTTCCCTGCGGACCGGGCGTGTACGGACCCTGCTGCGGTGGCACGGCTCCTGAGGTGCCGTGGGTTCCGGGTCCGGCGTAGGGCTGGTCCGGTCCCGGTGCCGAGGCCGCGGCCTGGCGCGACCGGTCCGCGTCCGGGGTGCGGGGCGGGGGCGCCGCCACCGACCGTGCCAGTCCCTGGACCACCGCTTCGTTGATGGTGCCCGCGAGCTGCAGGGCTTCCGGAAGCCCCTGGTCGGTGAGGAGTTCGGCGAGACCGCCCGCGTAGCCCTGGCCGACCGCGCGCACCTTCCAGGCGCCCTGCCGGCGGTAGAGCTCCAGGGCCACGACGGCGGACTCGGCGTCCAGTCCGGTGAGGGTGTAGCTGGCGACCTCTAGTCCGTCGAGGCCGGTGACCGCGACGAAGGGAGCGGCGACGGCGCCGAACCGGACAGGGCCGCCCACACCGGTGGGCAGCGCGAGCAGCACGCTGACCCGGTGCACGGCCTGCGGCAGGGCGTCCAGGTCGAAGGCCAGCCGGTGGTCGGCCGCCGCCTGCCTGGAGACCTCGAGTCCGGGAAGCGTGGGCGCGCCGGGATGGGCCACCCACTCGACGCCCCGGACTCTGCCCTGTTCGTCGCTGAGCGTGGCCCCGGCCACGATCGGCTTACCGGCCGAGACGCGGACCTCGAGACGGACCTGAGGGAGCGGGTGGTTCTGCCCCCTGACCAGCTCGGCCGTCATCGTCTTGTCCCCCTATGTCGCTGTGTGCGTGTGCGTCGGCCGCTCAGAGGTGCGGCAGGATGGCGGGCATCAGGTCCTGGAACGTGCGGCCGTTGGCCGGCGTTCCGAGGGCCGTCATCTGCCAGCCGGTTCCGGCGCGGTGCACCTTCGCCATGATCTGCGCGGTGTACTGGCCGCCGCCCGCCAGGGTGTAGCGGGCGAGTTCCTGGCCGTTGGTCTCGTCGACCAGACGACAGAACGCGTTCTGCACTTCCTGGAAGGTCTGGCCCGTGAAGGAGTTCACGGTGAAGATGATCTGGTCGATGTGGACCGGGACGCGCTGCAGGTCGACGAGGATGGCCTCGTCGTCGCCGCCCTGGCCGACACCGCCGACGAGGTTGTCGCCGGTGTGCCGCACCGAGCCGTCGTCGCTGACGAGGTGGCGGAAGAACACCACGTCGACGGGCTGCTTGTCCGCGAAGAGCACGGCGGACGCGTCGAGGTCGATCTCCCGGGTGCGCGAACCGAACAGGCCGCGCCGGGGTGCTGCCTGCCAGCCGAGTCCCATGCGGACCGCGGTCAGCGTGCCCCCGTCGTTCTTCTGCAGACTGATGGCCTGACCCTTGGTCATGTTGACCGTCACGCGCTGTTCCCCTCTCGAACTGTCCCCTGTTGCCGCGGCGTCCGCGGATGAACAGAACCCTACGCAGCGGCACTGACAGCGCCGAACCCTGGGGCCGACTTTGTGTCGGTCTTGCAACACACCGCGGGCTCGGCCGGGCCCGGCGCCCCCGACGGTATCGTCAGGCGATTCCCGCCTCCTTCATCTGCCGCAGCTCCTTCTTCATCTCGGACACCTCGTCGCGCAGACGGGCCGCGATCTCGAACTGGAGGTCGGCCGCCGCGGCGCGCATCCGCTCCGTCAGGTCCTCGATCTGCTGGGCGAGTTCGGCAGCCGGGCGGTCGGTCGGCACGGCGTCCTTGGCCTTGGCGGACTTGGCGGCGCGGGTCGCCTTGGCGCCCAGCGCGGGCACGGGGGCCTTGGCGCCCTTGCCGTCCTTCGTCTTGCGGTAGCCGGAGCCGAGCAGCTGCTCGGTGTCGATGTCCTCGCGGGCGATCTGCGCGACGATGTCGTTGATCTTCTTGCGGAGGGGCTGCGGGTCGATGCCCCGTTCCTTGTTGTAGGCGATCTGCTTCTCCCGGCGGCGGTTGGTCTCCTCGATGGCCTTCTCCATCGCCGGGGTGATCTTGTCCGCGTACATGTGGACCTGGCCGGAGACGTTGCGCGCCGCGCGGCCGATGGTCTGGATCAGGGAGGTGCCCGAGCGCAGGAAGCCCTCCTTGTCGGCGTCGAGGATCGCCACCAGGGAGACCTCGGGAAGGTCGAGGCCCTCGCGCAGGAGGTTGATGCCGACCAGGACGTCGAACTCGCCGGCCCGCAGTTCGCGCAGCAGCTCGACGCGGCGCAGGGTGTCGACGTCGCTGTGGAGGTAGCGCACCTGGATGCCCAGCTCCAGGAAGTAGTCGGTGAGGTCCTCGGCCATCTTCTTGGTGAGCGTGGTGACCAGGACGCGCTCGTCCTTCTCGGTGCGCTGCCGGATCTCGTGCACCAGGTCGTCGATCTGGCCCTCGGTGGACTTGACGACCACCTGGGGGTCGATCAGGCCGGTGGGGCGGATGATCTGTTCGACGTACCCGTCCGAGCGGGAGAGCTCGTAGTTCCCCGGGGTCGCCGAGAGGTAGACGGTCTGGCCGATGCGCTGCTGGAACTCCTCCCACTTCAGGGGACGGTTGTCCAGGGCGGAGGGCAGCCGGAAGCCGTGGTCGACGAGGGTGCGCTTGCGGGAGGCGTCGCCCTCGTACATCGCGCCGATCTGCGGAACGGTGACGTGCGACTCGTCGATGACGAGCAGGAAGTCGTCCGGGAAGTAGTCGATCAGCGTGTTCGGCGGGGAGCCGGGCTCACGGCCGTCGAAGTGCATCGAGTAGTTCTCGACGCCGGAGCAGGAGCCGATCTGGCGGAGCATCTCGATGTCGTACGTCGTCCGCATGCGCAGGCGCTGGGCCTCCAGGAGCTTGCTCTGCTTCTCCAGCTCGGCGAGGCGTTCCCCCAGTTCCTTCTCGATGTCGTTGACGGCGCGCTCCATGCGCTCGGGACCCGCCACGTAGTGGGAGGCGGGGAAGACGTAGACCTGGTCGTCGTCGCTGATGACCTCGCCGGTGAGCGGGTGCAGCGTGGACAGGGCCTCGATCTCGTCGCCGAACATCTCGATGCGGACCGCGAGCTCCTCGTAGACCGGGAAGATCTCGATGGTGTCGCCGCGGACCCGGAAGGTGCCGCGCGCGAAGGCCACGTCGTTGCGGGTGTACTGGATGTCGACGAAGCGGCGCAGCAGGTCGTCGCGGTCGATCTCGTCGCCGACCTTGAGGCTGACCATCCGGTCCACGTACTCCTGCGGTGTGCCGAGGCCGTAGATGCAGGACACCGAGGCGACCACGACGACGTCGCGGCGGGTGAGCAGCGAGTTGGTCGCGGAGTGGCGCAGGCGTTCCACCTCCTCGTTGATCGAGGAGTCCTTCTCGATGTAGGTGTCCGACTGCGGGACGTACGCCTCGGGCTGGTAGTAGTCGTAGTACGACACGAAGTATTCGACCGCGTTGTTCGGCAGCAGTTCGCGGAACTCGTTGGCCAGCTGGGCGGCCAGCGTCTTGTTCGGTGCCATGACGAGCGTGGGGCGCTGGAGCTTCTCGATCATCCACGCGGTGGTGGCGGACTTGCCGGTGCCGGTCGCGCCCAGCAGGACGACGTCCTTCTCGCCTGCGCGGATGCGCTTCTCCAGGTCGGCGATGGCCGTGGGCTGGTCACCGCTCGGCTGGAACTGGCTGACGACCTCGAAGGGCGCCACCGAACGTTCGATCTTGGATACGGGCCGCATGGATCCACCGTACGACCCCGCACTGACAACCGGGCCCGATCACCTGCTCTGCGGGGTCCGCGGGCGGCGGTGGGCGCGTTCCCGCACGGGGTGGACGGCAGGACGGAGGCCGGTGCGCACGGGGCCGGGACGGGCCGGGACGCCCGGTCGCCTGATCTCCGCGGGGCGCCGGGCGGGCCCGCCCACGACCATCTGCGGATCGAACAGCACGACGACGCCCGCCAGGCAGAGAAGGGCCAGTGGGCCGATCATCATGGGCGCGAGCAGCGCGGCCGCCGAGTCCCCGGCGGGGGTCCCGTCGACCGGACCGTGCAGGTGCACGCGGAGCGCCGCCATGCCCGTGTAGTGCATGCCGCTGACGGCCAGCCCCATGACGAGACTCGCGCCCACGCTCCAGAGGAATCCACGCACCTGCCCCGCGGCCCAGAGGGCGGCGATGGCGGCCACGACGGCGATGAGGACCGAGGCGGAGACGGTGAGCGTGTTGTAGGCGAGCCTCCCGTTGAGCCGCATCCCGGCCATGCCCAGGTAGTGCATCGAGGCGATGCCCAGGCCGGTGACGGTCCCTCCGGTGAACAGCGCCGTCCCGGTGGCGCCCCGGTAGCCGACGATGAAGATCCCGGCGCCGACCATCAGGACGGCGACGCCCAGGCTCGCGAACGTCGTCGGCCGGTCGTAGTGGACGGGGCTCTCCTCGACCGTGAATCCCATCATCGCGATGAAGTGCATCGTCCAGATGCCGGAGGCGATCGCGACCGAGCCGAGCGCGAGCCAGCCGGCCCGCCAGAAGCCGGCGACGAGCGCGGACCTGGCGGTGCAGCGAAGGCCCAGCGCCCCGCCCAGGCAGGCCATGAAATACGCCACCAGCGGTGTGACGAGTCCGTAGGTGAAGCCGTCGACCGTGCCTCGCATGCGCGGCTGCCTTTCCCGCCCTGTTACGCCTGGAACCGCCCGGAACACCCCCGCGGCCCGGACAGCAGGAGCGGACCGGGTCGAGGCAGAGAGTACGACCCCGCCGGAATGGTCGAACGATAATCCTGCAAACAATCACGACCTCTCCCCAGTTGTGCTCCGACGGCGAGCGGACTCGGACAACTCCATTCAACCCGCGGCCATCTCACCTCCCCCGCCCGTCGACTCCCTGCTGTCAGTCTTGCACTGTCCGTGATCGCCTGACGCGAGGAGAACGCATGCACGCGCGCGTTGCCGCCGCCACGACCGCCGCGCTTCTCGGGGGAGCCGTTCTGATACTGCCCGGCCCGCACGCCAAGGCCGGCGGCCGGATCACGGCACCGCTGGTCGTCGCCCATCGCGGCGCCTCCGCGTACGCCCCGGAGAACACCCTGGCGGCCGTCGACCGGGCGGCCGAGCTGGGGATCGACTGGGTCGAGAACGACGTCCGGCGCACCCGCGACGGCCAGTTGGTCGTCCTCCACGACGCCTCGCTGGGGCGCACGACAGACGCCGAGACGGTCTATCCCGACCGGAGCCCCTGGAACGTCGAGGACTTCACCGCGGCCGAGATCGCCCGCCTGGACGCCGGGAGCTGGTTCGACCCCCGGTTCGCGGACGCGAAGGTTCCGACGCTGCGGGAGTACGTGGAACGCGTCTCGCGCAACCACCAGAAGCTCGTCCTCGAACTCAAGAACCCCGAGCTGTATCCGGGCATCGAGCGGCAGACGCTCAGGCTCCTGAACAACCAGGGCTGGCTCGATCCGGTGCACCTGCGGGACAGGCTGATCGTCCAGAGCTTCAGCGCGGACAGCGTCCGGACCGTGCACCAGCTGCGGCCCGGCGTCACGACGGCCTTCCTGGGGACACCACCGGTCGCACGGCTGCCCTGGTACGCCCGGTTCAGCGACCAGATCAACCCCGATCACCGGTCGCTGACGTCCGACTACGTCTCGGCGGTCCACGCGCTCCACGGCCCGCACGGCCCGATGAAGGTCTTCGCCTGGACCGTGGACGACGCGGCCACCGCCCGGCGCCTGGCGGACTTCGGTACGGACGGCATCATCACGAACACGCCCGACGTCGTCCGTGCGGCTCTTCCCTAGCGCGCCGTCGCCCGGGGCGCGGGCGGTCCGGGCGTACGTTCCGGGCGTTGTCGGTGCCGGGCCGTACGGTGGATCGCATGGACAGCCACGGGCGGTACGGGCAGCGGATCGTGTGGGCCGTCGTCGGCACGGACATCGGTCCGCTGCTCCTCGCTGCGACGCCCCACGGCCTGGTCAACGTCGTCTTCCACGCGTCGGACGCGGTGCGCGACAGGGCGCTCGGCCGGCTCGCGTCCCGCCTGGGCGGCGAACCGGCCGAGGCGCCCGGGTCCCCGCTGCTGGCCGAGGCGATACGCCAGGTCGAGGCGTACTTCGCGGGCGAGCGGCACGACTTCGACCTGCCGCTCGACTGGTCGCTGATCTCTGGGTTCAACCGCCAGGTGCTGCGTGAGCTGGACGCGGGCGTCCCCTTCGGTTCCGTCGTGGCCTACGGCGACCTGGCCGAACGGGTCGGCGCGCCGGGGGCAGCACAGGCCGTGGGGGTGGCCATGGGCTCGAATCCGCTGCCGGTCGTGGTGCCCTGCCACCGGGTGGTCGAGAGCAACGGCGGCATCGGCGGTTTCGGGGGCGGTCTGGAGACCAAGCGGAAGCTGCTGGCCCTCGAAGGCGTCCTCCCGGAGCCGCTGTTCTGAGGTCGCGGGAGTTTGGCCGGGCTCGCCGCCCGCCAGAGATCCAGGGACGGGAACGTCGACCGACGACAGGAGGCAGGCGCGTGATCGTGATGTCCGAAGAGGTCCGGGAGGCGCTCGACGCACACAGGCCGGTGGTGGCCCTGGAGTCCACGATCATCGCCCACGGACTGCCCCGCCCGCGCAACCTCCAGGTCGCCCTCGAACTGGAGGAGGCCGTCCGTGAGGAGGGTGCCGTACCCGCGACGATCGCCGTGCTCGACGGCCGGCCCCATGTGGGCCTGGACAAGGACCGGCTGGAACGGGTCGCGAACGAGGACGGCATCCGCAAACTGGGCCACCGTGACCTGCCGCTCGCGGTGGCCTCGGGGGCGAGCGGCGCGACGACCGTGTCCGCGACCGCCCTGCTGGCGGCCCGCGCGGGGGTGCGGGTGTTCGCGACGGGAGGACTCGGCGGTGTGCACCGCGAGTGGACGGTGACCCAGGACGAGTCCGCCGACCTCGGCCTGCTGGCGCGTACCCGGATCACGGTGGTGTGCGCCGGGGTCAAGTCGATCCTGGACGTGCCCGCGACACTGCAGCGCCTGGAGACGCTGGGCGTGGCGGTGGCCGGGTACGGCACCGACCGGTTCCCCGGCTTCTACCTGTCCGACTCGGGGCACCCCGTGGACTGGACCCTCGACTCCCCCGAGCAGGTCGCGGAGGTGATGCGCGCCCAAGAGGCCCTGCGCTCCCCCGACTCGGCACTCGTCGTCGCGAACCCCGTGCCCGAGGAGGAGCAGCTCGATCCCGAGCTGCACGCGCGCGTGCTCGCCGAGGCGCTGCGCGCGTGCGAGTCGAAGGGGGTGACCGGACAGGCGGTGACACCGTTCCTGCTCTCCTACCTGGTCCGGCACACGGACGGTGCGTCCCTCGCCGCCAATCTGGCGGCGGTACGCGGCAACGTGCGCCTCGCGGGACGGATCGCGGCGGCCTGGGCCGGGGCGTGAGCGGCACGGACGTGAGCGGCACGGACGTGAGCGGCACGGACGTGAGCGGCACGGACGGGGGCGCCCGGGCCGACGGGGCGGCCGGCCGGGGCGGCCTCGCCTGCGGCGCTCTGCTCGTCGTCGGGGACGTGGTCACGGATGTCGTCGCCCGGCATCGTGGACCGCTCGCGGCCGGCACCGACACGGCCGCCGCCGTACGGACCGTACCGGGCGGCGCGGGCGCCAATGTCGCGTGCTGGGCCGTGCACGAGGGGTGTGCCGACGTACGGCTGCTCGGCCGGGCGGGTCGTGACGCCGTGGCGTGGCACGAACGCGAACTCACCGCGAGCGGCGTACAGCCCCTTCTGGTGACCGATCCGAAGGCCCCTACCGGGACGGTGATCTGTCTGGTGGACAGCGGCGCGTCGGCGGAGCGCACGTTCCTCACGGACAGCGGGGCCTCACTGCGGCTGGCACCGGCCGACTGGTCGCCCGCGCTGCTCGACGGGGTCGCGCGGCTGCATCTGTCGGGCTACCTGTTCTTCTCCGAGTCGAGCCGGGCGCTGGTGTCGGTGGTGCTGGAGTCGACGCGCGCGCGAGGTGTGCCGGTGAGCCTGGATCCGGCGTCGGCGGGATTCCTCACCCGGCTGGGCGTGGACCGCTTTCTCGGACTCTGCGCCGGTGTGGAGGTCCTGCTGCCCAGCCGTGACGAGGCGTGTCTGCTGACCGGGCTGCCCGATCCGGCCGACGCGGCCGCCGAGCTGAGCCGCCGTTTCCCCCTGGTCGTCGCCAAGCTGGGAAGTGAAGGCGCCCTGGTCGCCCGTTCCGGAGCCGTCCGGGCCCGTGTCCCCGCGTCGCGGGCGACGCCGCGGGACACGACGGGCGCCGGTGACGCGTTCACCGGCGCGTTCCTCGCGGCGCTGCTCATGGGTGCCGCCCCCGAAGAGGCGGCGAGGGCGGGGTGCTCGGCCGGGGCGAAGGCCGTGGAGCGGATCGGCGGGAGACCGCCCGCCGCGAGCGCCCGGCGAGACGAAGGAGATGCACGGGTCCGCTGACCTCCTCGGCCACGCGACGGCGTGCGGGGGACCGGACCGACTCCCCGCCCCTCACGCCCTCCCGGTTCTCCGGCTCCGTGGAGGCCGGGCCGAACGGCCTCGCCCCGTCTCTCACGCCCGCTCAGTTCTTGCGCCCCCAGGCCGAGATCATCGGCGCGGTCGCCAGGTCCATGGACCCCGCGGCGACGTTCGCGAGGTGCTGGTCGATCTCCTCCTGGGTGGCCAGGCCGGCGGTGACCAACCGGTCGCGGATCTGACGGACCGTGGCGGACTCCAGTTCCGCGCAGGCGGGTGAGGTGACGGGGAAGTACGCGTCGGCCTCCACACCCCCCAGCCCCGCGTCCCGGAGCAGCCGCGGGAGCTTGCGCCCGTAGGAGAGGTCGGCGCCGCGCTCGGCGAGCAGTGCGCGGAAACCCTGACGCAGCCGGTTCGCGAGCCGCTGCTCGGGGCCGTACTCCTCGGGGCAGAGCAGTGGCTGCAGGGCGGGGTCCGCGTCCTCGACGAGGAGCCGTCCGCCGGGCCGCAGCGCCTTGACCATCGACCGCAGCGCACGCTCCCGGTCCGGCACATGGACCAGGACGAGCCGGGCGTGCACGAGGTCGAAGCCCTCCCCCGGCGGTTCCTCGGCCCCCACGTCGTGGACGCGGACCTCGACGGGCGAGCGCGCCACGGAGGCCGCCCACGAGGTGTCGATGTCGGTCGCCACGACCTTCCCCGTCGGGCCGACCTTCTTGGCGAGCCAGGACACGACGGACGTGCCGCCCGCCCCGACCTCCCAGCAACGCCAGCCGGACCCCACGCCGAAGCGTTCCATGTGCCGGAACGTGGTGGGGTCGAAGAGAGCGGCGAGGGCCTCGAAGCGTCGGCCCGCCTCCGTCTGCTGGTTGTCGAGGAGATACCCGTCGGCTCGCGTCATGGGGAGATCATCCCAGTCGACCCGGTCGTCACGGATCGTCGACGCTCCCGTCTCCGGCACCGGGAACACGCGAGAGGTACGTCCCGCCGCATCCGGCCGAACATCGCGACACCGGAGCGGAACGCTCCGTTCCCACAGCCTTTTCCGGTGTCCGGCCATGCCTGGCAGACTGGCGTGCCAGGCGCAAAGTGCGGCCCGGGGAGATCCACACGAGGAGATCCAGATGTCCATGGCAGGGAATTTGCGGAAGGTGACGGCTCTCGGAGCGGTCGACGGCCTCCGCAGAGTGGCACGGCTGACACGGCGGAGCCGCCGTGTCGACCTGAGTCACCCCGCCCGCTCGCCGCTGGGTTCCTCGGTGGTGAACTGTGTGGCGTACCGGGACGGCGCGCGGATCCCCGAGAGCAGCGATCTGGTCGACACCGTGCGGCGGATCCGCAAGCGCGACGACGGATTCGTCTGGCTCGGACTGCACGAACCGACCGACGTGGAGTTCGCCGGCATCGCGGAGCTCTTCGACCTGCATCCCCTGGCCGTCGAGGACGCGGTCGAGGCACACCAGCGCCCGAAGCTGGAGTGGTACGGCGACACGCTGTTCGCGGTGTTCAAAACGGTCTGCTACGTGGAGCACACGGAGCTGACGGCGACCAGTGAGGTGGTGAACACCGGCGAGATCATGGTGTTCGTCGGTCCGGACTTCGTCATCAGCGTGCGGCACGGACGGCACGGATCCCTGGGCCCCCTGCGCGAGGAACTGGAGGCCGACCCACAGCAGTTGTCCAAGGGGCCGGCCGCGGTCCTGCACGCGATCGCGGACCATGTGGTCGACGAGTTCGTGAGCGTCGCGGACTCGGTCCAGGCGGACATCGACCATGTCGAGGCCGAGGTCTTCGCCGAGAACGGCGCGCGCACCGACGCGGGCCGCATCTACCAGCTCAAGCGGGAACTCCTCGAACTGAAGCGGGCCGTGGCCCCGCTCGCCCGGCCCGTCCAGGAGCTGACGACCCGGCCGACCCGCGTGGTCTCCCCGGAGATACAGGCGTACTTCCGTGACGTCTCCGACCATCTGTTGCGGGTCACCGAGCAGATAGCCGCCTTCGACGAACTGCTCAACTCGATCCTGCAGGCGCATCTCGCGCAGGTGACCGTGGCGCAGAACGAGGACATGCGCAAGATCACGGCTTGGGCGGCGGTCATCGCCGTCCCCACCATGGTCTGCGGCGTCTACGGCATGAACTTCGACAACATGCCCGAACTGCACTGGAGATTCGGCTACCCCATCGTCATCGGCGTCATATCGATCGGCTGCTACGTCCTCTACCGAGGGTTCCGGCGCAACGGCTGGCTCTGAGACCGCCCTCGCACCACTCCGTCCGGCCGGCCGGACGGAGTGGTGCGGGCCAGGAGGATCGGCCGGTCAGCCCGTCGCGCTGCCCGCGCCGCCCCTCGCGTAGACGCTCTCGACCCAGGCGGCGAGTTGTTCGTCGCTGAGGTGCCGGGCGAGGTCGGCCTCGCTGATCATGCCGACCAGCCGTTTGTCCTCGATCACCGGAAGCCGGCGGATCTGGTGCCCCTTCATCTCCTGGAGCACTTCACCGACATCGGCGCCGACGTCGATCCAGCGCGGTGTGCCCCGGGCCATCTCGCCCGCGGTGACCTGCGCGGGGTCGCGGCCCATGGCCACACACCCGACGACGATGTCGCGGTCGGTCAGAATGCCGCAGAGGCGCTCGTCCTGGTCGCTGATGGGCAGCGCGCCCACATTGAGCTCACGCATCAGCTGGGCGGCGCGGTCCAGGGTCTCGTGGGCGGGGATCCACTGGGCCCCGCGGTGCATGATGTCTCCGGCGGTGGTCATGGCGTACCTCCCGGTGCCGGACGGCCGGCACGGCGCGGGACACGCCGCTGGTACCGGCGCCCTTCATTCTCGCCGCGCCCCACGGGCCACGCACCCGGAGATCCGGGGCGCCGGTCAGCCGTTCCAGGCCGGGTGGCGGGGGTCGTCCGCCCGTACCAGCAGGTCGGCGGCGCTCCCCGGGCCCACCTCGCTCTCGTAGCGGGCGAACGCGGGCAGGGTCCAGTGCTCCGCCTCGGGGGTACGGCGGCGGAGGGCGCCCGGAGAAAGGAGTACGTGGACGCTGAGGTCGAACGGGAACCAGTGGCGCAGCAGGAGGGGGCCGTGGAGCAACAGGATTCCGCCGGGCGGGAGTTGGACGTACGGACTGCGGGTGGCCCGGTCGGTGACCGGGTCCCGGAGGTCGGGCAGGACCCTGCCGTCGCCGCCGGGTTCGAGAGGGCCGAAGACCTCGCGCCACAGAGCGCCGGTGTCGAACCAGCCGTCGTAATAGGCCTCGACGTCCTGGTGACCGTGTTCGAGCCGGAGCGATGCCGGGCGCAGGAAGTCCTCTGCGCCGACGACCAGCGCGGGACGGCCGCGTACCCGCAGCGCCTCGAGGACGCGCTGCGCGAGTTCGCCGGGGCGGGCGGCCGGTGCTCCGTCGAAGGCGACGCGTGGCCACGGGCTGCCGTCCTGCGGTCTCAGGTCGAGCAGACGATCGGCGAGGTGGTCGCCGAGCCGTTCCCAGGTGATCGCTTCGAGTCGCACAGGACCCATGATGCCGCGCGTGTGAAGGGCCCCGGCCGGCGCGTCGGGCCGCGGGCGGGTGCGGAGGGCGTCGGGCCGCCGGGGCGTGAGCCGTGCGGAGGCACCGGCCGACGACGTGGGTGTGGCGGCGCTCCGGGGAAGGAACCGCGTATGGCACCGATCGCTGATCCCCCGCACCGCAACGGACCTCTCGTCGTCCAGCCGCTCAGAAAGCGGCACTGTGTCGAGTGCCGGAGCGGGCCGCTGCCGCTGCTGGTGCTGGAGGAGGGGACGCCTCGGTGTCTGGACTGCGCGGATCTCGGGCATCTGGTGTTCCTGCCGCGCGGCGACACCGCGCTGACCCGCAGATCGCGGGAGGGCAGCGTGCTGTCGGCCGTCGTGGTGCGGTTCAACCGCCGGCGGGGGCGCTACGAGCGGCAGGGCGTCATGGTCGAGGAGGCGGCGCTCGCCCTGGCCGAGGAACGGTGTCTGGCGGACGCGGAGGCGCGGCGGCGGCGCCGGGCCCGGGACGCGCGGCGCCGGGAGGCGGAGGACGTCCGCTTCACGGAGGCGTTCGCGCGGGAGATATCCCGCCTGTTTCCGTACTGTCCGGCCGACCGGGCACGGGCGATCGCCGCGCACGCCTCGGTGCGCGGCAGCGGGCGGGTCGGGCGGAGTTCGGCGGGCCGCGCGCTGTCCGAGGCGGCGGTGACCGCGGCGGTCCGCGCCTCGGTACGGCACACGGAGACTCCGTACGACCAGTTGCTGATGAGCGGCGTCCCGCGGTACGAGGCGCGGCGCCGGATCGCGGCCACGGTGGACACGAGGCTCTGGGAATGGCGCGCCGGCCTCACCGCGCAGGCGTGAGCGAGGGGCACCCCGGGACGAGCTCGGGTGGCCGGGCGAAGTCCGAGCGGACGACCGGCCGGCGTCAGGGGATCTCACGAGCGGGTCGACGGGGCATGAGGCGGTCCGCGGGGGCGTAAGGGGTGGTCCGCGGGAACGGTGGTCCGCGAGGGGGCGTAAGGGGGCTCGGCGGGTGGAGACGGTCGTTCGGGGGAGGACGGAGACGGTCTCGCGCCGGTGGGCGGAGACGGTCTCGCATGGGTGTGCGTCGCTCGGCCATGGCCGTCGCCGTCGTGGGGGATTTCGCTTGAGATGACGGCCGGCGCTGTGCAGGATCTTGGGTCCGGCCGGTTCGACACGGGAGTGGACATGATCGATGGACCGTATTTCGTGCTGACCCTGCTGGGGGTGCTCGGCTGCGGGCTGGTGGCCGGGGTGTTCCTCGGCTTCTCGACCTTCGTGATGAGGGCCCTCGCCCAGCTGCCGCCGGCACAGGGCGTGGCCGCGATGAACGCGATCAACGTCGCCGCGGTCCGGCCCCCGTTCATGCTGGTGTTCGTCGGGTCGGCGGTGCTGTGCTCGGTGCTGGCGGTGGTGACGTTCGTGCTGCTGCCGGACGAGGGGACGGTGGAGTTACTGCTCGGCAGCGCGCTGTATCTGTTCGGGGCATTCGGGGTGACCATCACGGCGAACGTCCCGCGCAACGACGCGCTGCTGAGACTGGAGCCGGAAACGCCGCAGGCCGCCGACTACTGGCCCGTGTTCGTGCGCCAGTGGACGAGGTGGAATCACGTCCGCGCCGCCGCCTCGGCCGCGGCTGCGGTGTCGTACGCGCTCGCCCTCGCCTGAGCTGTGCGCCCCTCCCCCGCCTGTGCGTCCGGGGCGGCGGCGCGTGCCCGGGCGACGTATCGTGGCGGGAAAGGGGTGCTGCCCGGATCCCGTGACCGCCGAGGGCCGGCGTCCGCGCGGCCGCGCCCTCTCGTACGCGTACACGAGGGAGACGGCCATGGCCGATCCCAAGGGCTTCATGACCACACCCCGCCAGGAGTATCCGCGCCGGCCGGTCCGGGAGCGGGTACGGGACTGGAACGAGGTGTACGTTCCCGGGGGCCTGCTGCCGATCATCGAGAAACAGGCCGACCGCTGCATGGACTGCGGCGTCCCCTTCTGTCATCAAGCGTGTCCGCTGGGCAATCTGATCCCCGAGTGGAACGACCTCGTCTCGCGCGACGACTGGCGGGCGGCGAGCGACCGGCTGCACGCCACGAACAACTTTCCTGAGTTCACCGGGCGGTTGTGCCCCGCCCCGTGCGAGGCGGGCTGTGTGCTGGCGATCAACCAGCCGGCGGTCACCATCAAGAACGTCGAGGTCGCCATCGCCGACCGCGCCTGGGAGGACGGGTTCACACCGCCGCGTCCGCCGGACCGTCTCTCGGGCCGGACGGTGGCGATCGTCGGGTCGGGGCCCGCCGGGCTCGCCGCGGCACAGCAGTTGACCCGGGCCGGTCACACGGTGGCCGTGTACGAGCGCGCGGACCGGATCGGCGGTCTGCTGCGGTACGGAATCCCCGCGTTCAAGATGGAGAAGCGGCATCTGGACCGGCGGCTGGAGCAGATGCGCGCGGAGGGGACCAAGTTCCGCACGTCGACGGCGATCGGCACCGACATCGGGGCGGCCGAGCTCAAGGCCCGCTACGACGCCGTGATCCTGGCGCTCGGCGCCACCGCCTGGCGCGAACTGGACGTGCCCGGGCGGGAGTTGTCCGGTATCCATCAGGCGATGGAGTACCTTCCGCTGGCCGACCGGGTGTGCGAGGGGGATCTGGAGGTCTCCCCGCTGTCCGCGGCGGGCAGGCACGTGGTGATCGTCGGCGGTGGTGACACCGGCGCCGACTGCCTGGGGACCGCGGTGCGCGAGGGCGCCGCCTCCGTGACCCAGCTCGACATCTATCCGCAGCCGGAGACCGATCGCGACGAGGACGCCGAGCCGTGGCCGACGTATCCGAAGATCTACCGGCTCTCCGCCGCGCACGAGGAGGCCGGTGCGCTGGGCACCGCGCCCGCCGCGGACGCGGACGCCCGGCTCTTCGCCGCCTCCACGCTCCGGTTCGAGGGGGACGCGGACGGCCGGGTGCGCTCACTGCGTCTCGTCGAGGTCGACGAGCGGCGCCGGCCGGTCCCCGGTTCCGGGCGGGCCCTGCCCACCGACCTCGTCCTGCTCGCCCTCGGCTTCACCGGCCCGGACCCGCACGACGGGCTGATCGACCAGCTGGGGCTGGAACTCGAACCCCGCGGCACGCTCGCCCGCGGCGCCGACTTCGGGACGAACGTCCCCGGGGTGTACGCCGCCGGGGACGCGGCGCGCGGGCAGTCGCTGATCGTGTGGGCGATCGCCGAGGGCAGGGCGGTCGCCGCGGCCGTGGACCGGGCGCTCAGCGGGGCGGCCCGCTCGCGTCTGCCGGCCCCGATCGGGCCGTACGACCGCCCCATGACCGCCTGAGGGCCGCCGCTCCACGGGACGGGCGGTCGGGGCGGCTCCGTAAGTCCGCGCCGTGGTGGGTGATCACATCAGAACCAAATTCAGAGAAGTCATGGAGATCGGAGAGGTCGTGGAAAAGGGCAGGCAAGTCGTCAGGAGAGAAGGAAGTCCGCCTCTCCCGCTTTCGCGCCCTCGATGAAAGCGGTCATCTCGCCGGGCGTGTAGATGAGGGCGGGACCGTCCGGGTCCGCCGACTGACGTACGGCGATACGGCCGTCGGCGAGTTTCATCGCCTCCAGGCAGTTGCCGCCGTTGCCACCGCTCCACGGCTTGTGCCAGCCCTCGCTGCCGAGTTCACGGGCGGGCATTCCGTTGTAGATGCGCACGTCGCCTATTCGCGGATTGATGCGTTCCGGCGTGATGCGTTCCATTCACAGCTCCTTGCGGAGATCCCGGAGGATCTCCTTCGTGCGATGTGCCGTGGCGGCTTGGGCCGCCATGCGGTCCATGACCTCGAGATGAGTCGCCACCTCGGAACGTGCGTCCAGGTAGACGGCGCCGGTCAGGTACTCGCTGTAGACCATGTCCGGGAGTTCCGGCATGGCAAATCGGAACAGCACGAAGGGCCCGTACGTGCCGGGGTGCGGACCCGAGGAGAACGGGATCACCTGCAACGTCACATGGGGCAGCTTCGTGGCCTGAAGCAACTTGTCGATCTGAGCGCGCATCACCTCGGGACCGCCGATGGGACGGCGCAGCACCGTCTCGTCCATCACCACCCAGATCCGGGGCGCGTCCTCGCGTGTGAGCAGGTCCTGGCGCTTCATGCGCAGCGCCACGTGGCGCTCGATGTCCTCGGGCCTGGTCTGCCCGATGGCTCCGGCCTTCAGGACGCCGCGCGCGTAGTCCTCGGTCTGCAACAGGCCCGGAACGAAGTGCGGTTCGTAGGAGCGCAGCAGGGAGGCGGCGCCCTCCAGGCTGACGTGCATGGAGAACCAGTCGGGCAGGATGTCGTGGAACCGCTGCCACCAGCCGGGCTTGTTGGCGTCCTCGGCGAGCTGGACGAAGGCCTCGGCCTCCTGGTCGCCGACGCCGTACGACTTCAACAGGAGCTGGAGGTACGGGATCTTGAGGGAGACCTCGGCCATCTCCATCCGGCGGACCGTCGCGGGGGCGACGCGCAGGATCCGCGCGGCCTCCTCACGCTTGAGACCCGCGCGTTCCCGCAGGTCCAACAGTCGCCGTCCGAGAACGACCTGGCCGACCGTCGGCGCGGACCGCGGTTCGCTCACGTCCCACCTCCACTGAGTCCGGGCAGCCCGTTCGGCGCCGTCCGGGTTCTTCCTCGTCGGCTTCGACGATCCCAACTGGCGCCGCTCGGCTAGCTGTTGCCAGCAGTGTGCCACGCGCTCCCACGGCGTCACACGGCACTCTGCATTTTTCAGAGTGAGTCTTGCCAAGTGTTCGCGGCGACGCGCATAGTGGCAGGCGTGATTCCGTCCGCGCCGTTAGGAACAGACGCAGCCGAAGACCGGTTCGGTCTCCGAGCCGCCATGGGGCAGTGCCCCGGCGCGGCCGCCGAGCGCCGGTTCCGCTTCGAGTTGGCCGCACACCCGGGCTCCGTGGCTCAGGCGAGACGCCTGACCCTGTCCCGCCTGTCCGGCTGGGCGGTGGATGAGGACACCCGCGACACGACTGTGCTCGTGGTGTCGGAACTGGTCACCAACGCGATCGTCCATGCCGCCGGGCAACGCGTCGTCTGCGAACTGCACGACGCCGGCGACGTGGTGCGCATAGCCGTGTGCGACGAGGGGTGCGCTCCGGGCGAGCCGCACCCCTCCGCACAGCGGCCCGACGAGGAGCACGGGAGGGGATTGTTTCTCGTCGCGGCAGTGTCCAGGGCCTGGGGGGCCCAGGACACCGGGCCCGGTCTGCTGGTGTGGGCGGAGATCGCACGCGCGGCAGACCGGGCCGAAAACGCCCGGTGCGAACCGGCCCCGCCCGACGCGGACACGGGTCCGCGGGCGGACCTCGGCTGGAGTGCGAAGAAGCCCCCGAACGACGGTCGGGGCACGGGGGCGGAGGGATCCTGGGGGGCGGGAACCGTGGGGAACCCCCAGCTTCCCTCCGCCCGGAGCGGGAACGGGGACCGGGACCCGCGCCGGGACGGGGGCCCGCGTCAGGACGGGACCCAGCGCCAGGACCGCGATCCCCGCCAGGGCCAGGACCCGTGCCGGGACCGGGGCCCGCGCCGGGATCAGCATCGGGAACGGAACCGGGACCGGGAGAGCCTGTGAGCCGTACGCCTGCGGCGGGACCTGCGGCGCGGGTCCTGAGCCTGGACACGCTGGTCCGCGCGAACCGCGGACGGCGACGGCCCGGGCCGCCGAGGCGTCTTCCCGTTCCCGACGGGATGAACGTGCCCCTGGGCTGCGACGCGGTGTCGGTACCCGCACGGCTCGGGCCGCTGCTGCTGTCCCGGCTGCCGCGCGTCGGCTGCGTCTACGCCGACGGGGCGCACTGGTGGTGGATCGTTCCTTCCGACTCCGACGTCGCCCTGGAGTGGCCGACGCCCGCCCACTACGTCGCGGGGGCGGTCGTGACGGACGCACCCCGGATTCCCGGGCTCATCCACAAACCGGATGGCACGCTTCCGTATACGCCGCCGATCCCTCTGTATCTGGCCCTGTGCCAGGTCACGGGGACGACACCCACCTGGTCGCGTCCGATCAGCGCGTGAGGCCCGTTTCGCGGCCGCGGGGTCCGGCGCGCGCTCACTCGACGCCGTCGGCACCGCCCACGACGACCAGGAACGCGTCGGAGGCGAGATCCATGACGACCTCCGCCGCCTGACCCTCCTGGCGGCGCGCCTGCGCGAACTCCTCCGCGGGCCACGACCCACGGGGTCCTCCGGCGGGAAAACGCTCCAGAACCTTTCGCCCGTTCACCCTCTACCTCCATGTCGCGCTGCTGTGGAGAGTTAAACGCCTGCCAGGGGGTGAACGGCTCTGGCAGTGACGGTACTGAGACGAAGTCGACACCGGGCGACAGAGCGGCCCGCCCCGGACCCCGCGGTTCCGCGCATCCGTCGCGTCCGCCCGCCGGTCCACCGGTTCGCCGGTCGGTCAGCAGGCTGCGGACGCCCGCAGTCCCGCGCGCTCGCGCCGCTCGGCCAGCTCGCCGAGGAGTTCGTCGATCCGCTCGGTGTGCCGGGGCGTGAGCCGGCCGGTGTCGTCGAGCTGCACGGCACACGCCGTGGTCGTGTCGACGAGCCGTTCCAGGGTGGCCGCGACCGCGGCGGTGCCCTCGGAGTGCCGTGCCAGAGCGGGGAGCTCGGCCGCGGCGAGGTCGATCGCGGCACGGGCCTCGGCGAGCGCGCGATAGGCCTCCCGGCGCAGGACCCAGCGGCCCGTACGGTCGTCGGCCGTACCGTCGCCCATCACGTGGGCGAGATAGACGTCCGCCGCCTCGCCGGCCCGGGTGAGCCTCGCCCGCACGGTCCCGCCACGCTGTCCGAGGGGCGGCAGATGTCCGACGAGCAGCACGATCGCGCAGGCCAGCGAGGTCTCCACGATCCGGTTCCAGGAAGCCTGCGGCTCGCCGCCGACCATCACCAGGGCGAGGACGAGGACCGTCACGACGGCGGTCTGCGCGGCGAAGTGCCGGGTGGCGACGGGGATGAGGGCCCCGCTGACCGCGACCAGGGCGACGAGCCCCTCCGGCCGCGGCAGCACGAGGGCGAAGCCCGCGAAGACGACCGCGCCGAGGACGGTTCCCGCCGCACGGCACAGCACGCGTGAGACGAGCGGGCCCAGATCGGGCTTGACGAGGAAGACGGCGGTCGCGGGGAGCCAGTACCAGTGCGGGTGGTCGCCGTACCGGCGTGCGTGGTGCAGGGCCTGTGCCACGGCGACGCTCGCGCCGAAGCAGAGAGCGACCCTGATGCCGTACTCCCGCCCCGCGGCACCGAGCGCGGTGCGCACGAGGGAGGTGGCGGTACGCCGTCTGTTGTGCAGGACGTTCCCGAAGCCCCGGTCGAAGGTCTCGGCCGCGTGCAGCAGGGCGTCGTGGAGGGCGCGCAGGGCGGGCACGACGGGAGTGCTCCCGAGGGGGCCTGACCGGGTTCCGGGGACGGCGGGCGCCGGCAGCGGGCCGGTGGGGGCGCCGGTGCGGACGGCGGCCGCGAGCCGCCGGGGGCCCTCCGCGGCCAGTGCGGGCACGGTCTCGCCCGCCCAGGCGAGCGCGGTCGCGGCCTCGGCGAGCGGCAGGGCGGCGGCGTACTGCGCGTGCAGGCGCCGTTCGGCCGCGGAACTGGCGTACCGCCTCAGCCTGGGCCCGTCGAGCGCGTCCTGCGCGTGGTCGAGGGCCGCGGTCAGCGCGACGCGCCGCCGGGCCGCGTCGGGTCCGCCCACCGCGAGCAGCAGCCGGGCGATCGCGTCGTACACACCGCCGACCGCCTCCCGCTCCCCGTCGAAGCGGTAGGCGCCGGTGCCCACCCCGGTCGTCGGCAGCACCAGCCGCAGCGCGAGCAGCCAGCCGGCGCCGCCGAGGAAGAGCAGCGCGCGCACCCACCCCGGTGCGGGCAACGGCATCCCGGCCCCGACCGCCGAGGCGACCAGCAGCTGGGTCCCGGCCCCGGAGGCCACGGGTCCGACGGAGCTGACGGCTCCGGCGAGCAGTCCTAGCCCGGTGAGGACGAGGGTGAGCGCCACGGCGCCGGTGTGCTGCCCGGCGTACGACCCGATGAGCAGACCGGCGGCCCCGGCGAGGGCGGGTACCCCGAGCCGTTCGACGGCGACGCGTCGGCTGCCCGGCCGGTCGTTGATCCCCGTCAGCATGGCGCCGAGTGCGGCGACCACTCCGAGTGAGGCACGGCCGCTCAGTACGGCCACGAGCAGCAGCGGCCCACAGGCCAGCGCACCCCGCACGACGGCGTTCCAGGGGACCGGTCCGCGCTGGGCGCGCAGAGCGTGGGCGAGCCAGGGCGGTACGGCGAGGGAAGTGCGGTGCACGGGGCTCCTGTCGGGCGAGGGCGGGTGCCTTCGGGCGACGTCGGCCGGGCTCGTGTCGTCACGAGGGTAGTGCGCTTCGTCGGCGGACGGCGAACGCCAGGATTTCCGCGACGTGACATTTCGCGGGGACCGGTTGCCGGAAGGCCCGCACTCCGTGGAGCCGGAGGAGGAGCGGGTCCGAGGGCGTAGCCGGCCCTCGGACCCTGAGATGCCGCCATGTCGCACGCCGGCACGCTTGAGAACCCAGGTCAGTCGTTATGTCGCCGCGTCCTGCCTTTGGACCACCACGCATCGAGCTGCGCGGGCTGGACTTGAACCAGCATTTCGGCGTACTGGGGCCTGGGCCCGGTCGATCCGGCGATCGGCGGCGAATGCTGAGTCTGGAGCAATAGTCTGAGATTGATCGCGGTCTGCCTCTGCCGGACTTGGGCTACCGCGGCGCGTGGGCACTCCCTCGGCGGGAGTGCCCTTTGGTGCCGCGGGGAGGATTTGAACCTCCACTGGAACCGCGCATTCACGACAAGCCTCAGGTTCAGCTTGCGCTCCTCGCGCACCCCGGCCGCGATGCGTCGTGGCCGGGGAGTTTCAGAGGCTACCCCTGTGCGAACAGGTAGCCGAAAACAGCGTCGCCGACGCGCTGGTCGACGACGTCGGTGCCGTTGGCCTCCTCGCGGGCGAACTTGACCGCCTGCTGCAGCTTCTCGACGCGGTCGAGGATTTCCCTCACGCGCCGCGCGGGCAGGGCGCCGGAGAACTTGACGGTCGTCCAGTAACCGACGGGGATGTCCTCGTAGTACACCTCGACCTGGGCCGGGTGCTTCTCGGTGGCCTCCGCCTTGACGTGGTTCCGCGGGACCTTCTTCGTACGGAGGGTCCGCACCGGCTCGGTCTTCCAGGCGTCCGTGGACGGGTCGTGCACCCAGGACTCGGAGGCGTCGAGGACGGGCAGCTTCCTGACGAAGGTGTTGAGATCGGTGAGCTGCTTCTCCAGGAAGAGCAGATAGGACACCGGCGCCTCGGCGACGAGCACGCGCCCGTCCACCACCACGTCCGCCCTCGCCGTGCAGTTGGCCCAGTCCTTGGTGGCGGTCACGTCGAACAGCCGCGTAAGGGTCGCCGCGGTGTCCCGCAGCACGTCCTCGGCCTGCACCTGGACCCGGGTCGACTCGGGCGGCAGCTGCTCGCCCTCCTCGTCCTTCGGCTGGTACGTCCGCGAGATGCCGGCGAGCAACGCGGGCTTCTGCAGACCGTGATGAGCAGCCGTCAGGTCCTGATGGGACTTGGACTTGATGCCCTTCTCCACTGCGATGATCTGATTGAGTTTCGCCACGTCGGTGACCGTAGCAGTGTCGGCGTGGATCACTCGAGGCATTTTCGCCGGGCCGAGGACGGCACCCCCGTGTCCGTCCGTCCCGTGCGACGCGCCCCGACGCTAATGGAGGTGCGCGGGACCGCCCCGGACCCGCATCATCGGCAGGTTGTCCCTCACCCGTCGGCCCACCCCCAGGGAGCCCCCATGGTCCAGCGCGTCACCGTCCCCAGCCTCTTCGCACCGCCCGTCTACGCGCACGCGTCCGTCGTCGAGGCGGGGACGAGACTGGCCTTCCTCGCCGGGTCCGTGCCGCTCGACGCCGACGGGAACCTGGTCGGCGCGGGCGATCCCGTACGCCAGGCCGAGCAGGTGCTGGCGAACCTCGACGAACAACTGCGCGCCGTGGGCAGCGACATGGCCCACGTCGTGTCGACCGACGTGTACGTCGTCAGCAGTGAGACCGCGGTGCTGTCCGCGGTCTGGAACGTCGTCGAGGCCTCGGGGCTGAGCATCGGCCCGCACTCCTCGACCCTGCTCGGCGTGGCCTGCCTCGGGTACACCGGGCAGCTCGTGGAGATCACCGCGACCGCCGTCGTGCCCGGGGCCGAAGCGGTGGCCGGGAACGGGTCCGACCGCGTCTGACGCCCGCGGGGCCCCTACGGGGAGCGCGTCGCCAGTCCCGCGGACTCCGCCGCCGCGAGCAGGACCCGCCTCAGCATCTCCGGCGTGAGCCGCCCGGTGAAGGTGTTCCGCTGGCTGACGTGGAAGCACCCGAACAACTCGACGGAAGCGGGACCGGAGGCGGACCCGGACGAGGGGCCGGGAGCGGCGCCGGCGACCGCGCCGGTGCCCGGGGCGTCCGGCCGCTGCCGCCTTACGAGCGTCACCCGCGCCCCGTGCGCGAACGCGGGACGCGGCCGGGGCACCGCCCACCCTGCCTCCGCGAGGGCCGGCAGGGCGGCCTGCCAGCCGAAGGCCCCGAGGACGACCACCGTGCGCAGCGTGGGCCGCAGCAGCCCGAGTTCCCTGACGAGCCAGGGCCTGCAGGTGTCGCGCTCCTCGGGCGTCGGCTTGTTGGCGGGTGGCGCGCAGTGCACCGGCGAGGTGACGCGGACCCCGTACAGCTCCAGTCCGTCGTCCGCGCTCACCGAGGTGCCCTGCGAGGCGAGCCCGATGTCGTGCAGCGCCGCGTACAGCACGTCACCCGACCGGTCTCCGGTGAACATCCGCCCGGTCCGGTTGCCGCCGTGCGCGGCGGGGGCGAGCCCGACGACGAGGAGGGACGCGTCGGGCGGCCCGAACCCGGGCACCGGACGCCCCCAGTACGTCTGGCCGGCGAAGGCGGCGCGCCCGGTGGCGGCCACCTCCTCGCGCCACGCGACGAGCCGCGGACAGGCCCGGCAGCCGGCGATCCGCGCGTCGAGCACGGTGAGACCGTCGGAGCGGGCCGCGTCTTCCGCCGGAGCGCTGCTGTGCACGTCACCACCGTACGACCGGTCCGCCCCGCGCTCCGCCGCCCGGCGCTCCCCGCCCCACTTCCGGCCGACCGCTACGTCATCTCCGCCCCGAGCGCCAGGAACCCGCAGATCAGCAGGAAGAGGAGGGCGAGGAGGGGCCAGACGAAGCGGAGGTACTTGTCGTAGCCGACCTTGGCGAGGGCGACGCCTCCGATGGTGACGGCGGTGGTGGGGACCCAGAGGTTCATCCAGCCGCTGGCGGCCTGCCAGGCGGTCACGACGACGGCGCGGGAGACGCCCGCGAAGTCGGCGAGCGGGGCGAGGATCGGCATGGCGAGGGTCGCGTGGCCCGAGGTGGAGGGGATGAGGAAGGCCAGCGGCAGGTTCACGATGAAGACGATGATCGCGAAGAGGCTGGAGGACGTGCCCTCCACGACGCCCTCGATGGAGTGCAGGACCGTGTCGGTGATCTTCGAGTTGTTCATGATCACGGTGACTCCGCGGGCCAGCACGATCACCAGCGCGGGAGAGATGAAGTCGGCGGCGCCCTGGACGATCGTCGCGCTCAGCCTCTGCTCGCCCATCCGGGCCACCACCCCGACGAGCACCGCCGCGCACAGGAACAGTGCCGCCAGCTCCGGGAAGGACCAGCCGAGCTCGAAGCCGTACGGCCGCGCGTCCGCCTCGCCGGTGAGCGCGCTGGACCACGGCACGACAGAGAAGATCATGAAGGCGAAGACGAGCGCCGTGGTGACCAGGACCGCCTTGTGCAGACCGGTCAGCTCGGGAACCTCTCCGGCCGCTTCCCGGGCGTGCTCGCGGTCCCCCGGCAGGAACCCGGTGATCGAGCGGTCGGGACTCCGCTGCACCCGGCGCGCGTACCGGACGACGTACCCGATCGTGACCGCCGTCAGCACGATCCACATCACGAACCGCAGCACGATGCCGTCACCGAGCGAGATGCCGGCGGCGGACGAGGCGACGCCCGTCGCGAACGGGTTCACCGTCGAGCACAGCACCCCGATCCCGGCGCCGAGGATGATCGTGCCGACCGCCACCATCCGGTCGTAGCCGAGCGCCAGCATCAACGGCACGATCAGCCCGTAGAACCCGAGCGTCTCCTCGGCGAAGCCCTCCACCGAGCCGAGCACCGAGAACACCAGCATGATGCCCGCGATGAGCAGCGCCCCGCGCGTGCGCAGCCGGTGGGCGAGGAGGCCGATGCCCCGGTCGAGCGCGCCCGTCGCGAACACCACCGTGATGAACGCCCCGATGGCGAGCACGAAGAGGAACACGCCCGCGCTGCCGTACAGTTCGCCGGCGAAGTCGGGACCGACCTGCGCTGTCTTCTCGTCGAGGATTCCGTAGAGGCCGTTGACGGGCGAGAGGAAGAGGTCGTTGAGGCGGTCGACGAAGCTCTGGTCCGAGTCGACGCGGTGGTACGTGCCCTGGATCGGCCTGCCCTCGGGCGTGCGGTCGTACTCCCCTGCCGGGATCAGGAACGCCAGCGCCCACACGGCGACCGTGACGATCGCGAGGACGGTCAGCGCGCTCGGGAACGTGAACCCGCGCCGAGGTTCTTCGCTGCCGGGTGCCTCCGTGCCGGTCGGGGCGGTCACCGGACCGTCCCGTCCCCGCTCACGCGCCCTCCCCCGCTCCCGGGCGGAATCCGGCCGCGTACTCCCGTACGAAGGCGCACATCGCCACCACCGTGTTGCGCAGCTCCGAGAAGAGGACGCGCTCGTTGGGGGCGTGCAGGTTGCACATGCTGTCCTGCGCCCCGAAGAGCAGCACCTCGGCTTCGGGCACGGCGCGTGCGAGCCCGTTGACCAGCGGGATCGAACCTCCGGTCGCGATGTACGACGGCTCCTCGCCCCAGGCCTCGCGCAGCGCGGTGAGCGCGGCCCGGTAGGCGGGGCCGCCGGTCGAGGCCCTGTAGCCGGGGCCCGTGTCGCCCGGTGTGACGGTGAGCGGGACGCCGAGGGGCCGCAGTGAGCGCAGGTGGTCGACCAGCGCGGTCTGCGCCTCCTTCGCGTCCTGGCGCGGGTGGAAGCGGAGGTTGAGCTTGGCACGCGCGTACGGGACGACGGCGGAGGCCGCGTGTTCGACGCTCGGCGCGTCCAGGCCGGTCACCGTGATCGCGGGCCCGCTCCACAGCCGCTCGCCGAGACTCCCGCTGCCGATCAGCGGGACCCCGTCCCTGACACCGGCGAGTTCACGGAACTCGTCCTCGGTGTACGTCG
The DNA here is from genome assembly GCF_042746485.1 of Streptomyces sp. NPDC058751. Taxonomy (NCBI): domain Bacteria; kingdom Bacillati; phylum Actinomycetota; class Actinomycetes; order Kitasatosporales; family Streptomycetaceae; genus Streptomyces; species Streptomyces sp. NPDC058751. Next base: position 55,056 of record NZ_JBHYPZ010000013.1, read on the forward strand.
TCCCCCTCCACTCCTCACGCCGCAGCCCCGCCACCGCCACGTCGCCCTCCACGTCGTGCAGCGTGGACAGGGCGTTCAGCAGCACGACCAGGGCGTCCGGCGCGGCACCGCCGAACTCCCCGCTGTGCCGGGGCTCGTCGAGGGTGCGCACCTCGACGACGACCTCGGCCGCACCCCGCAGCGCGGTGGTCAGGGTGGGACTGCCGGGGCGGAGATTGCCCAGGTCGGCGATGACCATCGCGTCGCACGAGAACCGCTCGGGATCGCTCTGCGGATAGTCGTCGAAAGTGCTGCCGTACTCCTCCTGCCCCTCGAAAACGATCTTCACCCCGACCGGCGGCCGCCCCTCGTAGGCCCGGAGCATCCCGAGGTGAGCGATCACGTTGGACTTGTCGTCCGCGATCCCGCGGGCCCGGAGACCGCCCTCGACGGGCGTCGGCTCGAAGGGCGGCGACAGCCACAGCCTCTCGTCGCCGGGCGGCTGCACGTCGTAGTGCGAGTAGAGCAGGACGGTCGGCGCGTCCGGGTCCGGCGGCGGGATCTCTCCGAAGATCACGGGGGCGGTCCCGGGGAGCTCGATGCTCTCCACGCGCTCCACTCCGGCGTCCCGCAGCATGCCGACGAGGAGGTCGTGGGCCTCGCGCACCGGCTCGGGCGGGAAGCCGGGGAACGCGACGGAGGGAATGGCCGCGAGGCGTTCCAGATCGGCGCGGAGGCCGTCCATCAACGTGTCGACCTTCGCTGCTGTCTCCACCCTCGGACCCCTCTCCTGCTCCCCGGACGGCTTCACCGACAGCCTCCGCCCGCCCCGGGGGCGACGCATCCGGTGTGGTCCGTGCGACGGAAAAGGCATGCGGTGCGCCGGGCCGAGGGCATTAGAGTCGGGTCATGGCTTCTCAGCGTGCTGACGGGGAGATGACGGGCGCGGGCACCGGAGGCGGACGCTGCGCGGACGACCGCAAGGCCGCCCCGGCCGGCTCACGGACCGGCTCCAGGCCCTCTTCCGGAGCCGGCTCCGGAACCGACTCCGGGACGGCTTCCGCGGGCAACTCCGGGAGCGGTGCCCGCAACGATTCCGGAACGGCTTCCGGGCCCGGCTCCCGGGCCGGGTCCGAGGCCGCAGCCGCAGTCGCAGATGCAGATGCTTCCGCGACCGCCGCCGTCAGGGCCGCCGTCGCCGCCGGGCCCGCCGGCGGCGAGAGCGTGCGGGTCGACGCCTGGATCTGGTCCGTCCGTCTCGTCAAGACCCGCTCGATCGGCGCCACGGCCTGCAAGGGCGGTCATGTTCGAGTCAACGGGGAGCGGGTCAAGCCCGCGTACTCGGTCCGCGTCGGCGACGAGGTCCGCGTGTGGCACGAGGGCCGCGAGCGGGTCGTCGTCGTGAAGCGCGTGATCCGCAAGCGGGTCGGCGCACCCGTCGCCGCCGAGTGCTACGTCGACAACAGCCCGCCGCCCCCGCCGCGCGAGGCCGTGGCTCCGGCAGGTGTCCGGGACCGGGGCGCGGGACGCCCGACCAAGCGGGACCGCCGCGAGCTGGAACGCCTGCGGGGAATGCAGACGGGTTCGTCCGGCCCCGTCCGGACGTCGGGCCCCGCCACGGGACAGACCGGCTCCACCAGGTCCCCGGGCACGACCGGGCCCAAGGGCTCCTCCCGCCACTGAACCGAACCCCTTCCCGCGCCCCGGGAACTCATCGGTGCCGAACGGAGGTCCGTCCCGCCTCCCCCGGCGCTCACCCCTTCACGGCCCTCACCCATATCCCGTCGTCCGTCAGATACCGGTCGACCTTGAGCCCCGCTTCCATCAGCGCCTCCTCGAAAGCGTCCTTCGTCAAAGGGCGGGACAGGAACGTCTGGGTCCAGGTTGCGTCCGGGAAAACGTACTCCGCGCGCACCGAGGCGACCCCGTCCCCGACCGGTTCGGCGGACAGGATGCGCACGACGAATCCGGACGGGTCGACGCGCTCCCGGGGCACATCGGTGTGGTAGTTCTCGCCCTCGCGCTGGATCAGCACGCAACCGCCGTCCGCTACATGGCGGGCGCAGGTGTCCAGGAGCGCCCGCCGCACCCGGACGTCCCCGGCGTGCACGAGGAACGACGCCAGCAGCACGACGTCGAACGTCTCGCCGAGGTCGAGGTCCTCGATGCTGCCGCGTATCCGGCGTGCCCCTCGGACGTGCTCCAGCATCTCGGCGGACTCGTCCACCGCCGTGACGGTGAAACCGAGCTCCAGGAGCGGGTGGGTCATCCGGCCAACCCCGCTGCCCAGTTCCAGGATGTGCGCGGAGGCCGGAACGGCGGCGGCGATGACGTCCGGTTCGGTTCCCACGGGCAGACGGGTGTAGAGCTCGACCGCGCAGCCGTCCGGTGTGATGGCACCCGGCCCCGTGCCCTCGTGTCCTTTACGCATTTCGATCCTCATACCCGCCCAACGGACAGCCTCCGTAGGCCCGTTCCCCTCTCCGGTCGCCCGTTCGAGTGATTCGTTCGGGGGTACCCGTCCAGGTCAGGGCCCCGGCGGGACGGACCGCGGCGCGGACCGGCCCCGCCGGACGCCGTCCGGCCGCTCTCCCATGGAGCTGGCCGCTCCCCTCTTGGAGAACGTGCGCCGCGAAGAGTACGTTTCCCATAGGAGTGGTGATCCTGATGCGTACGGGCAATGAACCGATGACAGCGCGCAGTGCCCTGCGGATGCGCTTCTGGCTGAGCCTCTGGGGCCTGGCCTGGGCCGTCTTCGGGACGGTCGCGTTCATCCTGGTGGGGCGGCCTGGCTGGGCGGCCGCGTGCGCCGCGCTGTGGCTGGTCGTCACGGTCGACATGAGCATGATCCTCCGGCACATCAGACAGGGCCCGCACTACCAGCCGGGCCGTGACGTGCCGCCGTACGAGCCCGTGGACGAGCGGCGCGCGTACCGTCCGCCGGAGCGCCGCAGGCCGTCGGGGCCGGCACACCTCTGAAGCCCGGCCGCCGAGGCCGTCACGCCTTGGGATCCGGCCGTCGGCGGCCGTCACATCCCCGGAACGGCGGTGCGACCGCGCTACGCGTCGAACCGCGCCGCCCGCAGATACTGCGGCTTCGGATCGAGCGCGGCCGCCAGTCTGAAGTGCCGCTTCGCCTGCTCGGGGCGCCGCTGGCGCTCGTAGGTCCGGGCGAGCGCGAAGTGCGCGAACGCGTTGTCCGGCTCGCGCTCCAGGACGATCGTGAACTCCAGCTCGGCGGGCCGCAGTTGTGCGGCGGCGAAGAAGGCACGCGCGCGCAGCAACCGGGCCGCGGTGTTCTCCGGGTGGGCGGCGATGACGGGATCGAGCAGCTTCACCGCACCCCGGGGGTCGCGCGCGGCGAGCAGCTGCTCGGCGGCGCGGAAGTCGATGACGTGCGTCTCGGGAGTCCGTCCGATCGATCCGCTGGTCTCGGGCACGGCAGAGTCCTTCCCTCGCTGCAAGGGTTCAACGCCCCTTCGAAGGGGCGCTATTCCTGGGACGGACGGGCCCTGTGCGCGAGATCGGCCCATACGTCCGCTACGCGCCGCTCCAGTGCGTCCAGGGGCACGTCGTTGTCGATGACGATGTCCGCGACCGCCAGCCGCTTGTCGCGCGAGGCCTGCGCGGCCATGCGGGCGCGGGCGTCCTCCTCGGTCATGCCGCGCAGGCGGACGAGGCGGTCGAGCTGGGTCTCGGGGCGAACGTCGACGACGACCACGAGGTCGTACAGCGCGGCCAGGCCGTTCTCGGTGAGCAGGGGCACGTCGTGGACGACCACGGCGTCCTTCGGCGCGGCCTCCTCCAGTGCGCGCGAGCGAGCACCGACCAAGGGGTGCACGACCGCGTTCAGGACGGCGAGCTTCTGCGGGTCGGTGAAGACGATCGAGCCGAGCTTCGGCCTGTCCAGACCGCCGTCCGGAGCGAGGACGTCCTCGCCGAAGGCGTCGACGACCGCCGCCAGCCCGGGAGTTCCGGGCGCGACGACCTCCCGCGCGATCCGGTCCGCGTCGATCAGCACCGCGCCGTGCGCGACGAGCAGCCGTGACACCTCGCTCTTGCCGGCGCCGATACCACCGGTCAGGCCCACCTTCAGCATGCCTCGCAGCTTAGGCCCTGCCACTGACGGACCCCCGGCCGGGAGCCCGGAAAAGGAGCCCGGGCCCGGGAGGAGGGGGTCAGCCCTCGCCCTCGCGTTCCGCCAGGAACCGCTCGAACTCCTGGCCGATCTCGTCCGCCGAGGGGATGTCCACCGGCTCCGCGAGCATGTTGCCGCGGGTCTCGGCGCCCGCGGCGGCGTCGTACTGGTGCTCCAGGCCCTGGACCAGGGCGACGAGTTCCTCGTCGCCCTCCTGGATCTGGCGGTCGATCTCGGTCTGCGTGCGGTGCGCCTCGGTCCGCAGGGAGTGCGCGACCCCGGGGAGCACCAGGCCGGTCGCGGCCGTGATCGACTCCAGGACGGTCAGCGCCGCGTCCGGGTACGGGGAGCGCGCGATGTAGTGGGGCACGTGGGCGGCGACACCGAGGACGTCGTGGCCGGCCTGCGCGAGGCGGTACTCGATGAGCGACTCGGCGCTTCCGGGGACCTGCGCCTCGTCGAAGGGGCTGCGGTGGCCGGGAACCAGGTCGGTGCGGTTGCCGTGCGGGGTGAGGCCCACCGGGCGGGTGTGCGGGACGCCCATGGGGATGCCGTGGAAGTTCACGCAGAGGCGTACCCCGAGCCGTTCCACTATCTGCTGGACGGCGGCGGCGAAACGCTCCCACTCGGTGTCCGGCTCGGGGCCCGACAGCAGCAGGAAGGGCGCGCCGGTGGCGTCCTGCACGAGCCGTACCTCGAGCGTCGGCTCCTCGTAGTCGGCCCAGCGGTCGCGCTTGAACGTCAGCAGCGGACGGCGGGCGCGGTAGTCCACGAGCCGGTCGTGGTCGAAACGGGCCACGACCTGGTGGGGCAGTGAGTCGAGCACCCGGTCGACGATCTGCTCGCCGGTTTCGCCCGCGTCGATGTATCCGTCGAAGTGGTAGAGCATGACAAGACCGGCCGATTCCTGGGCGAGCGCCATGTCGACCACGGCCAGGCCCTTCGGCTCCCATGCGTACAAACCCTGCGGATCAAGCACTGTGACCGCTCCTCCTCGTGTTCGTAGTCCACAACGTGGCGTGGAGCACGGACATTCCCGCCCCGGGCCCATTCCCGCCCCGCACCGGGACCGAACAGCGGGACGGACCCGCGCGGCGAAACGGACCGGCACGGCGAGGCCCGCACAGCGAGGTGGGCACAGCGAGGTGGGCACAGCAAAGCGGGCCCGCACCGAATCGGTGCGGGCCCGCTTCTCTCAGCTACTTGCTAGCGGTGAGCTTTCAGCTCTGGCCGCCGGCGAGCTTCTCGCGGAGGGCGGCGAGCGCCTCGTCCGACGCCAGGGCGCCGGAGTTGTCGTCCGACTCCGAGGAGTACGAACCGCCACCGGAGGCGGCAGGAGCCGCGCTCGCGGAGGTGGCACCCTCGGCCTCGGCCTGCGCGTCGGCCTCGCGGGACTTGATGACCTGAGCCTGGTGCTGCTCGAAGCGCTGCTGCGCCTCGGCGTACTGGTTCTCCCACACCTCGCGCTGAGCCTCGAAGCCCTCGAGCCAGTCGTTGGTCTCGGGGTCGAAGCCCTCGGGGTAGATGTAGTTGCCCTGGTCGTCGTACGACGCGGCCATGCCGTACAGGGTCGGGTCGAACTCGACCGAGGCCGGGTCGGCACCGAAGGACTCGTTGGCCTGCTTCAGCGAGAGGCTGATGCGACGACGCTCGAGGTCGATGTCGATGACCTTGACGAAGATCTCGTCGTTGACCTGGACGACCTGCTCCGGGATCTCCACGTGGCGCTCGGCCAGCTCGGAGATGTGGACCAGACCCTCGATGCCCTCGTCCACGCGGACGAACGCACCGAACGGAACGAGCTTGGTGACCTTACCCGGGACGACCTGACCGATCTGGTGCGTACGGGCGAACTGCTGCCACGGGTCTTCCTGCGTCGCCTTGAGCGACAGGGAGACGCGCTCGCGGTCCATGTCGACGTCGAGGACCTCGACGGTGACTTCCTGGCCGACCTCGACAACCTCGGAGGGGTGGTCGATGTGCTTCCAGGAGAGCTCGGAGACGTGCACCAGACCGTCGACGCCACCCAGGTCCACGAAGGCACCGAAGTTGACGATCGAGGAGACGACGCCGGAGCGGACCTGACCCTTCTGGAGGGTCGTGAGGAACGTCTGGCGGACCTCGGACTGGGTCTGCTCCAGCCAGGCGCGGCGGGACAGGACCACGTTGTTGCGGTTCTTGTCCAGCTCGATGATCTTGGCCTCGAGCTCCTTGCCCACGTAGGGCTGGAGGTCGCGGACACGACGCATCTCGACGAGGGAAGCCGGCAGGAAGCCACGGAGGCCGATGTCGAGGATGAGACCACCCTTGACGACCTCGATGACGGTGCCGGTGACGATGCCGTCCTCTTCCTTGATCTTCTCGATGGTGCCCCAGGCGCGCTCGTACTGGGCGCGCTTCTTCGAGAGGATCAGGCGGCCTTCCTTGTCCTCCTTCTGGAGAACCAGGGCCTCGATCTCGTCGCCGACCTTGACGACCTCGTTCGGGTCGACGTCGTGCTTGATCGAGAGCTCGCGGCTCGGGATGACACCTTCGGTCTTGTAACCGATGTCGAGCAGGACCTCGTCCCGGTCGACCTTCACGATGACGCCGTCGACGATGTCGCCGTCGTTGAAGTACTTGATCGTCTCGTCGATCGCGGCGAGGAAGGCTTCCTCGTTACCGATGTCGTTGACCGCAACCTGCGGGGTGGTGGCGGTGGTCTCGGTGCTGCTCGTCATGTGGGAAAGGGCTCCGGTACGGACAGTGAGTCGTAGGTACTGCTTACGCCGGGAGCCCGTTTCGCCCTGTAGAAGCCGGACAGCCAAGGAAGCGCCCGTTCCGGCCAAGCCGGGGAGGCGCCTCGAGAACCGAGGGGACATACATACAGATGCGAGCACAGCCTGCTATGTCTGAGGAGCGCAGGCCCGCAGCGCAACTTGTAGCATACGGGGGCAGCCGGGCAGGGTCAATGCGCGAAGGCGCACACCCGGGGCGGATCGCCGCAATCCCGGCACAAGACCTGTCTCACAAGGCCACGCGGGCAGTAGGACGCCCCTGTCGTGACACGCCCGAGACGGGTTGGACGGAAGAGTACGACGAGGGAGCCGATCATCCAAGAGCCCGAACCGTTCGAACCGGAAGCCACCCGGCGTGATGCGGATCTCATCGAGAGTTCCCGGGCGAATCGGGGCTGGTGGGACCGGAACGCGGACGACTACCAGATCGAGCACGGCACGTTCCTCGGCGACGACCGCTTCGTGTGGTGCCCCGAGGGTCTCGACGAGGTGGAGGCCGAGCTGCTGGGCCCCGCGGAGGACCTCAAGGACAAGGACGTCCTGGAGATCGGCGCCGGCGCGGCCCAGTGCTCCCGCTGGCTGGCCGGACAGGGCGCGCGTCCGGTCGCCCTGGACCTCTCCCACCGCCAGCTCCAGCACGCGCTGCGCATCGGCGGCCCCGTGCCCCTCGTGGAGGCGGACGCGAGCGCGCTGCCGTTCGCGGACGGCTCCTTCGACCTCGCGTGCTCCGCGTACGGCGCGCTGCCCTTCGTCGCCGACCCGGTGCTGGTGCTGAGGGAGGTCCACCGGGTCCTGCGCCCCGGCGGCCGTTTCGTCTTCTCCGTCACGCACCCGGTCCGCTGGGCGTTCCCCGACGAGCCGGGCCCCGAGGGTCTGTCGGTGTCCGCGTCCTACTTCGACCGCACCCCGTACGTGGAGCAGGACGAGGAGGGCCGCGCGGTCTACGTCGAGCACCACAGGACGCTCGGCGACCGGGTGCGCGACGTGGTGGCCGGCGGCTTCCGCCTCGTCGACGTGGTCGAGCCCGAGTGGCCCGCCTGGAACACCCAGGAGTGGGGCGGCTGGTCCCCGCTGCGCGGGAACCTCATTCCGGGCACGGCGATCTTCGTCTGCGACCGGGACTGATCCACACCCGTCCGGCGCTCGTACGAGACTGGGGCCGTGATCCGTTACGAAGCCCTGGACGCGCTGCCCGTGCGCGGCGCCCTGCCCGCCGTGGACGACGCCCTGGAGGGGCACGGCGCCGCGGTGCTGGTGGCACCGCCCGGCACCGGCAAGACGACGCTGGTGCCGCTCGCCCTGGCCGGTCTCCTGGACGGCGGGCGTCCGGCGCGCCGGGTGGTGGTGGCCGAGCCGCGCCGGATCGCGGCCCGGGCGGCCGCCCGGCGGATGGCCTGGCTGCTGGGCGAGCAGGTCGGGGAGAGCGTCGGCTTCACGGTGCGCGGGGAACGGGTCGTCGGCCCACGCGCGCGCGTGGAGGTCGTCACGACCGGTGTCCTGCTCCAGCGGCTGCAGCGTGACCAGGAGCTCGCGGGCGTCGACGTGGTCGTGCTCGACGAGTGCCACGAGCGGCACCTGGACGCCGACACGGTGGCGGCGTTCCTGCTGGACGTGCGGGCCGCGCTCCGTCCGGAACTGCGGCTCCTCGCCGCGTCCGCGACGACGGACGCGGAGGGCTGGGCCCGGCTGCTGGGCGACGCGCCGGTCGTCGAGGCGGAGGGCGTCTCGTATCCGGTCGAGACGGTGTGGGCGCCGCCCGCGCGCCCCGTACGGCCCCCGCACGGGATGCGGGTGGACCCGGCCCTGCTGACGCACGTGGCGTCCACGGTGCGGCGGGCGCTGGCCGAGCACCCGGGTGACGTCCTGTGCTTCCTTCCCGGGGTCGGGGAGATCGCCAAGGTGGCCGGGCAGCTCGGCGGTGTCGGGGACGTCGACGTCCTTCAGGTGCACGGACGGGCTCCGGCGGCCGTGCAGGACGCGGTGCTCACGGCCGGTGCGCGGCGCCGGGTGGTCCTGGCGACCTCGGTGGCCGAGTCGTCGCTGACGGTTCCGGGGGTGCGGCTGGTCGTGGACTCGGGGCTCGCGCGGGAGCCGCGGGTGGACCACGCGCGCGGGCTGAGCGCCCTGGCGACCGTACGGGCCTCGCAGGCGGCCGGACGGCAGCGGGCGGGGCGGGCCGGCCGTGAGGCGCCGGGCACGGTCTACCGCTGCTGGTCGGAGGCGGAGGACGGCCGTCTGACGCGGTTCCCGGATCCCGAGATCAAGGTGGCCGACCTGACGGCGTTCGCGCTCCAGGCGGCCTGCTGGGGCGATCCCGGGGCGACGGGTCTCGCCCTGCTGGATCCACCGCCGGGCGGGGCGATGGCGGCGGCGCGTGCCGTCCTGTCGGCCGTGGGCGCGGTGGACGCCGCGGGGCGGGCCACTGAACGCGGTGTGCGCATGTCCCGGCTGGGCCTGCACCCCCGGCTGGCGCGGGCCCTGCTGGACGCGGCCCCGCTGGTGGGGGCGGCTCGGGCCGCCGAGGTGGTGGCCCTGCTGAGCGAGGAGCCGCCGCGCGAGTACGGCGACGACCTGGCCGTGGCCTGGCGCGCCGCCCGGCGCGGCGGTGACGCCTACGCGGCCCGCTGGCGCACCGAGTCCCGCCGCCTCCGAGCGTCGGTGGCCGGCCTCGTGGACGCCCCCGCCTCCGCGCCCGGCCCGTCCCCGGCCTCCGCACCCGTTCCCGGGGACGACCGCTCCGTGGGGCTCGTCGCCGCGCTCGCGTTCCCCGAACGTGTCGCGCACCTGCGGGGCGGCTCCCACCTCATGGTGGGCGGGACCCGTGCCGACGCCGGCGAGGGTTCCGTCCTGCGCGGTGCTCCCTGGCTCGCGGTCGCCGTCGCCGACCGTCCCGTCGGCAGGGGGCACGCGCGCGTGCGGCTCGCGGCGGTGGTCGACGAGCCGACGGCACGGCGGGCCGCCGCCGGCCTGTACGGCGAGGGCGACGAGGTGCACTGGGCCGGGGGCGACGTCGTCGCCCGGCGGGTGGAGCGGCTGGGGGCGGTGGAGCTGGCCGTGCGGCCGTTGCGGGACGCGGACCCCGGGCTCGTACGGGAGGCGCTGCTCGAAGGACTGCGGGAGGAGGGCTTCGGACTGCTGCGGTGGCCGCCGGACGCCGAGGTGCTGCGCCGGCGGCTCGCGTTCCTGCGGCTGCGGCTCGGCGACCCGTGGCCCGACGTCTCCGAAGAGGCCCTCCACGCGCGCGTGGACGAGTGGCTGGAGCCCGAGCTGAGCCGCGCCCGGCGACGGGCGGACCTGGCGCGGATCGACGCCGGGCAGGCTCTGGCCCGGCTGCTGCCGTGGGCCACGGGGGAGGCCGCCCGGCTCGACGAGCTCGCGCCGGAGCGGATCGAGGTGCCGAGCGGGTCGAGGATCCGCGTCGACTACGCCGACCCGGCGCAGCCGGTGCTCGCCGTCAAGCTGCAGGAGATGTTCGGGCTGCACGCCTCACCCGCCGTCGCCGGCGTGCCCGTACTCGTGCATCTGCTGTCTCCCGCGGGCCGGCCGGCCGCGGTGACCGCCGATCTCGCGTCGTTCTGGAAGGACGGCTACAAGGGCGTGCGGGCGGAGCTGCGCGGCCGCTACCCCAAGCACCCGTGGCCCGAGGACCCGGCGACCGCCGAGCCGACGCGGTACACGAACGCGCGGCTCAGACGCTGACGGGCCGGGGATCGGCGGCCGGGGCGGGTGCGGGTCCGCCGGGCCTGCGGCCGCGGGCCTCCAGGTACAGGGAGAGCGACAGCAGGGCCGCGCCGAGGAGCAGGAAGCCCCAGGGGAGGTAGGAGGTCATCGTCAGGACGAGGGTGCGGTTGGACCTGACGAGGTCGACGGTGTGCCGGATGTAGTCCTCGCGCATCTTCACGTCCCCGGAGAAGGCGGTCACCTTGTCCCGGCCGCCCAGGAGCGTTCCGCCGCGCAGTTCCTCCTTGTGGGTCTCCTCGCCGTAGACGGGTGCTCCGGTGACCGGCTCGACCCAGAACCTGCGGACGGTGGTGTACCAGCGGGTGGTGCCGGTCTCGGCGAGGGACTCGGGGGTGACGCCCTGGACGGGCATGGTCCTGGGGAACTTCACCTTCGTCCAGGGGACGGTCTGCTCGAAGTAGTAGACCTCGACTCCCCGGAACTTCCTGGTGCCCTCGTAGTGGATGGGCGCCGAGGTGCGGGTCTGGGCGTCGAAGTACTCGTAGTCCCTCTTCTCGGTCCCGAAGGGCCATTTGAACTCGATGCCCCGGCGGGTGACGGGGTCGCCGTCGACGGACTCGCCCGTGGCGTGGACGGGTTCCTGGCTGTGCGCGTCGAAGATGTAGCGCTCGGGGAGCTTGGAGACCATCTTCCCGTCGGGCCCCTGGACGTAGGACAGGGAGTCCCAGACGACGACGTCACGGCCCGCGGTCCGCTCGATCCTCTCGGATGCCTCGACGTCGCCCTTGAGGGTCTGGACGACGGTGACCTTGGAGACCTTCCTGGCCTTCATGGTGCCGTAGTCGAGGAGGGTCGCGTCCTTCGCCTCCAGGACCATGTCCTGGTACTGGCCCGCGGGGACCTTGGCCAGGCGCGGGAAGGCGTACCAGCGCAGCAGCGGGGACAGCGCCGCGAAGAACACGGCGAGCGCGAGCAGGATCAGGCTTGCCTTGCGGCGCATCTCGACGGCCCTCCCGGTGCGTGCGTCAGGGGTGCTTGGGGACGGTGGTGAGCAGCGGCTTCGGCGAGGTGTGTCCGGCCGACGAGCCCATGGCCGTGACGGTCAGGACCAGCGCGAGTGCCGCGGCGAGACCGGTCGCGACGGCGATGAGGGCACGCATGCGGGCCTCCCGGGCCAGGAACTGATACAGCGTCAGGTCCGGCACCGTAGCAACGGCCGGGCGAGATGAAAACACGTCGTGCGCACAACGGATCAGGGCGCCCCCTCGGCGTGAGCCGGGAGGGCGCCCTGGAGGCGTGCGGGACCGCGCGGCGGCGGCTCCGTCCTAGGAAGCGGCGGGAGATGCCTCGGGAGAGGCGGTGGGGGTCGGGGTGGCGGTGGGCGCGGCGGCCACCGTCAGTTCCACGGTCAGGGTCGCCCCGCCCGTGGTGGTGACGCGGAGCAGGAAGGTGCCGGTGGTGTCGTCGGCGTACAGCTTCGGCAGCTTGAGCAGGCCGTCCGCGTCGGTGGTCAGGGCGGCCAGGGTGCGTACGGGCTTGCCGTCCGCGTCCTTGAAGTAGGGGCCTTTGTCGTTCTCCGTGGCGTCGCCGGAGGACTTGACCAGGGTCGCGGTGGCGGCGACCCTGCCCGCCGCGGCGCCCTTGTAGGTGGCCTTCACCTCGACCTGGTCGGCGAACTCGCCGCCCGCCACGCAGGTCTGCGCGGCGCTGCCGGTGCGGGCCAGGGCGTCGGCCTGGCGCGCGGTGACGCTCGCCGTGTAGTCGAGGCCGGCCATGACGCGGCCCACGACGGTGACGCGGACGGTGAAGTCGCCCGTCTTCTCGCCCGCCACGAGCGCGGGGGCGGTGGCCATGCCGAGTTTGTCGGTCACCAGCGTGGCGACACTCTCGCCGCCGGCGAAGGCGGCGTCGGTGTCGCCGAGGATGGTGAACCGCACCCGGACCTTGGCCACGGGCTTGTCGGCGTCGTCCTCGGTCCGCACGGTGATCTTCCGCGCGAACGTGTCCCCGGCACTCGCCGTGAGCTTCCCGGTTCCCGCGTTCTCCAGGTGGTCCACCGTCTCGGTGGGCGTCTGCGGGGTGGCGGGCGGACTCGTCGGGGGCTGCGTGGACGGCGGGGGCGAAGAGGGGGGAGGCGTCGGCTTCGGCGCGGGAGGCGTCGGGGCGGGGCCGCCCGGCGAGGGAGGCCCGGAGGGAGCGGGAGGGGTCGGGCTCGGCGAGACCGGCTCGTCGCTGTGGTGCGAGGGCAGCGTGCCGGTGCCGTCCGGCACCTCGTGCGTGCCCTTGCGGTAGTACTCCAGCCACGACAGGACGGTGTTGAGGTACTCCGTCGAGTTGTTGTAGCTCAGGATCGACGCGTTCATCTGCGACTGGACCGACATGTCGTGGTCGAAGCGGCACAGGTAGTGCCCCGCGGCCAGTGCCGCGTCGTAGATGTTGTTGGGGTCCTTCCTGCCGTCGCCGTTGCCGTCGCGGCCCGCCCACGCCCAGGTGGAGGGGATGAACTGCATGGGACCGACCGCGCGGTCGTAGGTGGTGTCGCCGTCGAACGCGCCGTTGTCGGTGTCCTTGATGTTGGCGAATCCGTAGCCGTTCAGGACCGGGCCGAGGATGGGCGACAGGGTGGTGCCGCTCGCGTCGACACGGCCGCCGCGGGCCTGGCCCGACTCGACCTTGCCGATGGCGGCCAGCAGCTGCCAGGGCAGGTTGCAGGTCGGCTTGGACTCGCGCAGCGACGCCTCGGCCTGCTTGTAGGCGGCCAGCACGGTCGCGGGGATGCCCGCCTCGGCGGCGCCCGTGGCGGCGGGCGTGTCGCTTCCCGTGGTCGGCGCGGGGTTGGGGCTCTGCAGCGGCGGAAGGTCCGTGAAGTAGCGCCCGTTGCCGGTCGCGGTGCCGCTCTCGTCCGTGTCACCGGTGCCCAGGCCGAGGTCGGCTCCCGCCGACTGCCGGCCGTGGTCGTCGCTGACCGCTCCCGGCCCCTGGGAGGCGGACAGAGCCGCGACCGCGAGCGCGGCCACAGCGGTGGTTGCCGCGCCCTTGCGCAGTCTCCTGCCGAATTGCGCCGCCATCGAGTGAACCCCTCCTACGGACGACCGGTGTGACCCGTCGTCGCCCCTCAGTCCTGCGCTGCCGCTGTCCCGGCCCGTGCTCCCCGCACGGCACCCCAAGCGACCCTACGACAACTTCCGTCGCCCAGGGACCTGTTCGCGCCCGGTATTCACCGGTTGGCCGGGTACCGCCGTCCCGCATACTGGCTTCCGACGATCAAGCTGCCGAGCATAGTCGGTCATCAGGAGACGCAGGGGGACGTTTTGCCCTTCACCCTCAGCCACGCGGCCGCCGTACTGCCCGCGATCCGGGGGGACGGAAACGGCCGCGGCCGACTGGTTCCGGCCGTTCTCGTGGCGGGTTCCTTCGCCCCCGACCTGACCTACTACGCGGCGAGCGCGGTGCCCGGCGCGATGGAGTTCGGCACGTTCACCCACGCGTTCACCGGCGTGCTCACGGTCGATGTGATCATCGCATGGGCGCTGGTGGGTGCCTGGCTGATGCTGCGTGAACCCCTGGTGGCGCTGATGCCCGCGGCGCGGCAGGGACGCACGGCACAACTCCTGCGCTGTGGAGCCGCACGCGAGCCGGTGCGCGCGCCGGTCGTCCTCCGCTGGTACGTCTCCGCCGTGCTCGGCGCGCTGACGCATGTCGTGTGGGACGCGTTCACCCATCACGACCGGTGGGGCGTACGGCTCTTCCCCGTCCTCGGGCACGACTTCGCGGGCTCGCCGCTCTACTGGTACGTCCAGTACGGCAGTTCGGCGGTCGCGGCCGCCGTCATCGCGGTCTTCGTGGTGCTCGCTGTGCGCCGCGCGCCGGACGGCCCCGCCGTCGCGGTGCCCGTCCTGTCCACCACCGACCGGTGGCTCGCCGCCACGGTGGTCGGCGGCCTCGCGCTGGCCGCCGCGGTGCAGCGGGCGGTGCGCTGGTGGGCCTACTGGAAGCCCGTCGCGAAGCCGTGGGAGCTCATTCCGACGCTGTGCTTCGGCGGGGGCGCCGGACTGGTCCTCGGCCTCTTCCTGTACGTCCTCGCGGTCAGGATCTGGCGTCCCGCTCCGGCTCGTCCCGGCCCCGCGGCGGCGCGTACGGAGCCGAGCCGCCCCGCCGCCCGCTGACCGTCCTGCCCGCGGCCAGACTCCGGAGCAGCCCGCGCCCCTGGCCCAGGCCCCGGTGCACGGCCCGGGCGACCCGCTCGACGACGCGGGCACCGTACGGCGTCGTCGGATGGTCGTACGAAAGGACGACGACCCGGTAACTGCGGGCCGGGCCGGTGAAGGAACCGATGCCGTGGACCCGCCCGCCGTTCGCGGCCCGGGGCAGCCTGCCGGTCGAGATGTGCACCCCCGTGGCACGCGACAGACCGGGGAACGCACCGGGACGACGGCCCTCACGAAGCCTCGCGAACACCCGCAGGCGGCACGCTCCGGCCCTCAGGAAAGCGCGGACCCCGGCGACCACCGCCGGCCACCGCGGCAACCGGTCGGCGGCCGTGGTGCGGGCCCGGCCGCGCCCCCCGTCGTCGCGCACCGACACCAGGACCGTCCCCGGGCGGGCGGACAGCGCCGCCCGCAGATCGCGGGACAGCCGGGCCTCGAAATCCTCGTCGCCACGAGAACCGCCGGATCCCGGGAGCTGCGCGGTACCCGCTCCGGCCGCGACCGCGGGCACCGGGGCCAGCAGCACCGGGACGACGGCCGCGGCAACCGTCGCGGTCGCGACCACCACGGTCGTGGCCATGACCGTACGGCGGTGCAGCGTGCGTATACCCATGCCCGCATCCTTACGCCACCCTCCGGCCCGGGGCGCCCTGTGGGAGCCACGCGAGTGACACCCCGCGGACGGACACCCCGGCCCCCGCGCGGCTGAGACGCCCGGGGGCCGCGTGCCCCGCACCTCACGGTGCCGGACCCGCGGCCCCCGGCCGAAGACACAACCCTGCGCTCAGGAACGCGGTCCCGCGTTCAGTGCGCCGCCGACTCCCAGTCCCGGCCCGCCCCGACCGAGACGTCCAGCGGGACCCGGAGCCGGACCGCCGAGGCCATCTCGTGGCGCAGCAGCTCCTCGGTCCTCTCCCGCTCGCCGGGAGCGATCTCCAGGACGATTTCGTCGTGGACCTGAAGCAGCATCCGGGAGTCCAGCTTCGCCTCCCGCAGCGCCCGGTCCACGTTGAGCATCGCGATCTTCACGATGTCGGCAGCCGTGCCCTGGATGGGAGCGTTCAGAGCCATGCGCTCGGCCGCCTCACGGCGCTGGCGGTTGTCGCTGTTGAGATCGGGCAGATAGCGGCGGCGCCCGAACAGCGTCGCCGTGTAGCCCGTGGCCCGGGCCTCGTCGACCGCCCGGCGCAGATAGTCCCGCACACCGCCGAAGCGCTCGAAGTACGTGTCCATCAGCACACGGGCCTCACCCGCGTCGATGTTCAGCTGCTGGGACAGACCGAACGCCGACAGCCCGTACGCGAGGCCGTACGACATCGCCTTGATCTTGCGGCGCATCTCGGCGTCGACCGCGGACCGCTCCACCGCGAACACCTGCGAGGCGACCGTGGTGTGCAGGTCCTCACCGGAGGTGAACGCCTCCAGCAGACCCTCGTCCTCCGACAGGTGGGCCATCACCCGCAGCTCGATCTGGCTGTAGTCCGCGGTCATCAGACACTCGAAGCCCTCACCGACGACGAACCCGCGGCGGATCGCCCGGCCCTCGTCCGTGCGCACCGGGATGTTCTGCAGGTTCGGATCGGTCGACGACAGGCGGCCGGTCGCCGCCACCGTCTGGTTGAACGTCGTGTGGATACGGCCGCCCGGGGTGATCGTCTTGATCAGTCCCTCGACCGTGGACCGCAGCTTGGCCTGCTCACGGTGGCGCAGCATGATCACGGGCAGTTCGTTCTCGGTCTGCGTCGCCAGCCAGGCGAGCGCGTCCGCGTCCGTCGTGTAGCCCGTCTTCGTCTTCTTCGTCTTCGGCAGCGCCAGCTCACCGAAGAGGACTTCCTGCAGCTGCTTGGGCGAACCGAGGTTGAACTCGTGCCCGGCGGCCGCGTGCGCCTCCTTCACCGCCTGCTGCACCGCCCCGGCGAACATCTGCTCCATGGCTTCCAGATGCGCCCGGTCCGCCGCGATGCCGTACCGCTCCAGACGCGCCAGCAGACTGGACGTCGGCAGCTCCATGTCCCGCAGCAGATCCGCCGCGCCGACCTCCTGGAGCTTCTCCCCGAACGCCTCCCCCAGATCGAGGACCGTACGGGCCTGCGCCATCAGGGCGTCCGCCTCGGCCTGGTCGTCCGTACCGAACGCGAGCTGCCCGTCGGCCGCGGCGGCGGGCCCCAGCTCCCGGCCCAGATACTCCAGCGACAGCGCGTCCAACGCGAACGAACGGCGCCCCGGCTTGACCAGATAGGCGGCCAGCGCCGTGTCCATGGTCACGCCCTCCACGCTCCAGCCGTGCTCGGCGAAGACCCGCATCAAGCCCTTGGCGTTGTGCATCACCTTGCGCTTCCCGGCGTCCGCGAGCCACGCGGCGAACGCGTTCTCGTCGGACTCGTCCAGCCGGGACGGGTCGAACCAGACCGCGGGACCCGCACCCGTCGCGAGCGCCACCTCGGCCACCGACCCCGAACCCAGCGACCACGAATCGACCGTGGACACGCCCAGCGCCTCGCCGCCGTGCTCGGCGAGCCACGGCTCCAGCTCGCCCGCGCCCAGCACCGTCCCGTCGATCTCGACGCCCTCGGCGGCCGGCCGCGCCTCCTCGGCCTCCGCAGACCCCGGATCCACGGCGAGAAGCCGCTCGCGCAGCGAGGGGTTACGGATCTCCAGCGTGTCCAGGACCATCGCCAGGGCCGTACGGTCGTACGCCGCCCGCTCCAGGTCCGCCACCGTCCGGGGCAGCTCGACGTCCTTGACCATCTCCGTGAGACGGCGGTTGAGCTTCACCGCCTCCAGGTGGTCCCGCAGGTTCTGCCCCGCCTTGCCCTTGACCTCGTCGACCCGCTCGACCAGCTCCGCGAACGAACCGAACTGGTTGATCCACTTCGCGGCCGTCTTCTCACCCACGCCCGGGATGCCCGGCAGGTTGTCCGACGGGTCACCGCGCAGCGCCGCGAAGTCCGGATACTGCGCCGGCGTCAGCCCGTACTTCTCGAAGACCTTCTCCGGAGTGAACCGGGTCAGCTCGGAGACGCCCTTCGTCGGGTACAGCACCGTCGTGTGCTCCGACACCAACTGGAAGGAGTCACGGTCACCCGTGACGATCAGCACCTCAAAGCCCTCGGCCTCCGCCTGCGTCGCCAGCGTCGCGATGATGTCGTCGGCCTCGAAGCCGTCCACCGCGAACCGCTGCGCGCGCATCGCGTCCAGCACCTCACCGATCAGCTCGACCTGCCCCTTGAACTCGTCCGGGGTCTTCGACCTGTTCGCCTTGTACTCGCTGAACTCCTCCGAACGCCACGTCTTGCGCGAGACGTCGAACGCCACCGCGAAATGCGTGGGCGCCTCGTCGCGCAGCGTGTTGGCCAGCATCGACGCGAAACCATAGATGGCGTTCGTCGGCTGCCCCGTCGCGGTGGTGAAGTTCTCCGCGGGCAGCGCGAAGAACGCGCGGTAGGCCAGCGAGTGCCCGTCCATGAGCATCAGGCGCGGACGGCCCGTACCTGCGGTTTTCTCGGTCTTCTTCGATGCTGTCTCTGCCACACCCCCGATCCTGCCACGGCCCGCTGACAACGCGGGCCCTCCCGGCCCGGCACACCCCCTCCCCGCCCCCGGTTCCCGCGCCCCACGGCCCTCCCTGTCGGCCACGCGTGCGAGGATCGAAGAGGTACGAACACACGCACACCGACGTGCGCACGCGAAGGGGTTCAGCGATGGCCAGCAAGCCGCCCACAAGCGATCCGGTCCAGGACGCGCCGCAGGTAGCCGAACCCAAGCACGCCGCGGCCGGGCTCCCCGCCATCGGACACACCCTGCGCATCGCCCAGCAGCAGATGGGCGTGCGCCGCACCGCCCTCACCCTCCTGCGCGTCAACCAGAAGGACGGCTTCGACTGCCCCGGCTGCGCCTGGCCCGAACCCGAACACCGGCACACCGCCGAATTCTGCGAGAACGGCGCCAAAGCCGTCGCCGAGGAAGCCACCCTGCGCCGGGTGACCCCCGACTTCTTCGCCGCGCACCCCGTCTCCGACCTCGCCGGCCGCAGCGGCTACTGGCTCGGCCAGCAGGGCCGCCTCACCCACCCCATGTACCTGGCCGAGGGCGCCGCCCACTACGAGCCCGTCACCTGGGAACGCGCCTTCGACATCGTCGCCGAGGAACTCGCCGCGCTCGGCTCCCCCGACGAGGCCCTCTTCTACACCTCGGGCCGCACCAGCAACGAGGCCGCCTTCCTCTACCAGCTCTTCGCCCGCGAGCTCGGCACGAACAACCTGCCCGACTGCTCGAACATGTGCCACGAGTCGTCCGGCTCCGCCCTCAACGAGACCATCGGCATCGGCAAGGGCAGCGTCCTGCTCGAGGACCTCTACAAGGCGGACCTGATCATCGTCGCCGGGCAGAACCCCGGCACGAACCACCCGCGCATGCTCTCCGCCCTGGAGAAGGCCAAGGCCGGCGGAGCGAAGATCATCACCGTCAACCCGCTGCCCGAAGCGGGCATGGAACGCTTCAAGAACCCGCAGACCCCCCAGGGCATGTTCAAGGGCGCGGCCCTCACCGACCTCTTCCTCCAGATCCGCATCGGCGGCGACCAGGCCCTCTTCCGCCTGCTGAACAAGCTGATCCTCGACACCGAGGGCGCCGTCGACGAGACGTTCGTCGCCGAACACACCCACGGCTTCGAGGACTTCGCCGAGGCCGCCCGCGCCGCCGACTGGGACGAGACGCTCACCGCGACCGGCCTCACCCGCGACAGCATCGACGAGGCCCTGAAGATGGTCCTCGCCTCCGAACGCACCATCGTCTGCTGGGCCATGGGCCTCACCCAGCACAAGCACTCCGTCCCCACCATCCGCGAGGTCGTCAACTTCCTGCTGCTGCGCGGCAACATCGGCCGCCCCGGCGCCGGCGTCTGCCCCGTCCGCGGACACTCCAACGTCCAGGGCGACCGCACCATGGGCATCTTCGAACGCCCCGCGCCCGCCTTCCTCGACGCCCTGGAGAAGGAGTTCGGCTTCGCGCCGCCCCGCCACCACGGCTACGACGTCGTACGCGCCATCCGCGCCCTGCGCGACGGCGACGCCAAGGTCTTCTTCGCCATGGGCGGCAACTTCGTCTCCGCCTCCCCCGACACCGACGTCACCGAAGCCGCCATGCGGCGCGCCCGGCTCACCGTCCACGTCTCCACCAAACTCAACCGCTCCCACGCCGTCACCGGCGCACGCGCCCTCATCCTGCCCACCCTCGGACGCACCGAGCGCGACCTCCAGGACAGCGGCGAACAGTTCGTGACCGTCGAGGACTCCATGGGCATGGTGCACGCCTCACGCGGCCGCCTGGAACCCGCGAGCCCCCACCTGCTGTCCGAGCCCGCCATCGTCGCCCGCCTCGCCCGCAGGGTCCTCGGCGAGGCCAGCACCACCCCCTGGGAGGAGTTCGAGAAGGACTACGCGACCGTCCGCGACCGCATCGCCCGCGTGATCCCCGGCTTCCAGGACTTCAACGCGCGCGTGGCCGACCCCGCCGGCTTCACCCTCCCCCACGCCCCCCGCGACGAACGCCGCTTCCCGACCGCCACCGGCAAGGCCAACTTCACCGCCGCGCCCGTCGAGCACCCCCGGCTGCCCGAAGGCCGCCTGCTGCTGCAGACCCTGCGCTCCCACGACCAGTACAACACCACCATCTACGGACTCGACGACCGATACCGGGGCATCAGGAACGGCCGCCGCGTCGTCCTCGTCAACCCCGACGACGCCCGCGAACTCGAGGTCGCCGACGGCTCGTACGTCGACCTCGTCGGCGAATGGAAGGACGGTGCGGAACGGCGCGCGCCCGGCTTCCGCGTCGTGCACTACCCCACCGCCCGCGGCTGCGCCGCCGCCTACTACCCCGAGACCAACGTCCTGGTCCCCCTCGACTCGACCGCCGACACCAGCAACACCCCTGCCAGCAAATCCGTGGTCGTCCGTCTGGAACAATCGACAGCCGACTGAGCGTTCGCTCAGCAAGGAACATCCACGACGAAGCGGTCCACGACGAACGGAGCCGGGCCCCATGGGCGAACAGCACACCCCGAAGTTCCCGCAAGGGATCATCGACGAGTACGCCGCACTCGGCGTCGACCTGCCCGCGCTCTTCTCCGCGGGCCACCTCGGCAACCGCATGGGCGTCCAGATCGTCGAGGCCTCCGCCGACCGCGTCGTGGGCACCATGCCCGTCGAGGGCAACACCCAGCCCTACGGCCTCCTCCACGGAGGAGCCTCCGCCGTCCTCGCCGAGACCCTCGGCTCCGTCGGCGCCATGCTCCACGGCGGCAGCACCAAGATCGCCGTCGGCGTCGACCTGAACTGCACCCACCACCGCGGCGTCCGCTCCGGCCTCGTCACCGGCGTGGCCACGCCCGTCCACCGCGGGCGCACCTCGGCGACGTACGAGATCGCCATCACCGGCGAGGACGGCAAGCGCGTCTGCAGCGCCCGCCTCACCTGCGTCCTCAAGGACGCGCCCCAGGGCTGACCCCCCGAAGGGCCCCGGAGCGCCCTCGGACACTCCGGGGGCCCGAAGACGTGCCGCGCCGAGCCGCCGGGGGCTCACGACCTCCCAGGGGCCGGTCCACGGCCCCGAGGAGCCGGCCCGGCCCGCAGACGCGGACCCACGGCCTCCCGGGGGTCGGCCCGCGGCCCCCGGGAGCGGATCCCACGGCCCTCGCGGGGCGCGCCCCCCCGGAGCCCCGCGGACCGTCGACCCCCAGCCCCCGCGCCGCCGATCCCGTCGGGCCGATCCCGTCGAACCGATCCTGTCGGGCCGCCGTCCCTTCCGGGCCGCTCCGCGACGGCCCGGACCGGACCGCATCGCGATCGCAACCCGCACCGCCGTCATCCGACGGACCCCCTTCCGGCCACCACCCGGTGCCGCCAAGGTCGCCGCCCCTCCGTCGCGAGCGCCCCGACAGCGGGCTCGCCTCCTTCCGCTTCCGAGCCGGCGCCACCCGCCGAACGGTCGTCGCCCTCCCGCCAAGTGGCTTTCGGCCCGGCCGAGTTGAGCGCGACAGGGCACTCCCGCTGCCACTGACAGTGAAGGCCGGGGACCCCCGCCACATCACCTTGCGCGGCGCCGTATACAACCGAGCCCGCCCGCCGTCCACCATCCGGGCCCACCACCCCGACCTGCCCGTCCCCCACGACGACGCACAGCAACCGCAAAGCCTCACTTCGGCGACACCGGGCCCCTCGACCCGAGGGCCGGTCCGCACGCCCCCCGCTCGCCCAACGAGCTCTCCCCCACACCCACTTCACCCGGCCGGAACACCGCCGACCGCCTCACACGGCGGTAACGGTCAGTTACCTGTGCCGCAATAAAGCAATGCCCGCGTCACGAGCCACGACGCACCACGCCCCCGACGGCCCCCCGGCCCGCCACCGGCCTAACAGCTTCCGCTATCCGCCATCAACTCGGAACAGCACGTTCTCACCATGCGAACACACAACCGCCTCCGGCCGGTACGGCGAAATGCTCCGATCGTCCGCCCCGCACCCCACGAGACGCCCCCCTGATAACAAGAGCGTCACAGCCTTCCCCACGCTCCTCCCCACCCCCCCGACCTGCGCCTATAGTCACGGCCAGTCACCGCGCCGCCGGGCGCGTCACTGCACGGCCCTGCTTCATCCAGTACGGCCCGGCGAGACACACGGCCCCCACCTTGGGGTGCCGCGCCAGGGAGAGGATTCAACGTGCGACAGCGTTCCATGGTCATACTCACCGCCGTGCTCACGACAGGAGCACTCACGCTGACCGCCTGCGGCTCGCGCGACGACAGCGGCGACAGCAAGGACAGCGGCAAGAAGACCGAGATCATCATCGGCGTTGACGCCCCGCTGACCGGCGCGAACTCCGCCACCGGCCTCGGCATCCAGGGCGGCGTCCAGATCGCCGTCGACGACGCCAACAAGAACAACACCGTTCCCGGCGTGACCTTCAAGGTCCAGGCGCTCGACGACAAGGCCATCCCGGCCACCGGCCAGACGAACGCCACCCAGTTCGTCACGAACGACAAGGTCCTCGGCGTCGTCGGCCCGCTGAACTCCGGCGTCGCCACCCAGATGCAGCAGGTCTTCGCCACCGCCAACCTGGTCGAGATCTCGCCGTCCAACACGGCCCCCGAGCTCACCCAGGGCAAGAACTGGCAGACCGAGAAGGCCCGCCCGTTCAAGACCTACTTCCGCACCGCCACCACCGACGCCCTCCAGGGCGGCTTCGCGGCCGACTACGCCTACAACACGCTGAAGAAGCGCAAGGTGTTCGTGGTCGACGACAAGCAGACCTACGGCGCCGGCCTCGCCAAGCTCTTCAAGGCCGGCTTCCTCAAGTCCGGCGGCAAGCTCGCGGGCGAGGACCACGTCAACACCGGCGACACGGACTTCTCCGCCCTCGTCACCAAGATCAAGAGCTCCAAGGCCGACCTCGTCTACTACGGCGGCCAGTACGACGAGTCGGAGAAGCTCACCAAGCAGCTCAAGGACGGCGGAGCCAAGATCCCGCTGTTCGGCGGTGACGGCATGTTCACCCCGACCTACATCGAGACCGCCGGCAAGACCTCCGAGGGCGACCTCGTCACCTCGGTCGGCCAGCCCGTCGACTCCCTGCCCTCCGCCGCCGAGTTCATCAAGAAGTACAAGGCCTCCGGCCTCAAGGGCGACTACGGCACCTACGGCGGCTACTCCTACGACGCCGCCACGGCCATCATCAAGGCCATCGGCAACGTCGTGAAGGACGGAAAGGTCCCGAGCGACGCCCGCGCCAAGATCGTCGCCGAGGTCCAGAAGACCAAGTTCGACGGCATCGCCGGCCCCGTCTCCTTCGACGAGTTCGGTGACACCACCAACAAGCAGCTCACCGTCTACCAGGTCGTCGACGGCAAGTGGAAGGCCGTCAAGAGCGGCACGTTCAACGGCTGATCGAGCAACACCCGGGCCACTCCGGTGGATCGGTCCACAACCAGGCAACGGCGCCCCGAGCGGCACCCCACGCCCGGTCCGATCCACCGGTACACGCCCTGAGCACAACCCCAGGGCCGCGCGGCCACGACCACACGTCACCGCGCGGCCCGCTTCATACGCCCTGCTCAACTCTCCCCACCACATGGAGGCCACGCGGTGAACACCCTGCCGCAGCAGCTGGCCAACGGGCTGTTCCTCGGCTCGATGTACGGGCTGATCGCCATCGGCTACACGATGGTGTACGGCATCGTCCAGCTCATCAACTTCGCCCACGGCGAGATCTTCATGACCGGCGGCTTCGGCGCACTCACGGTCTACCTTTACGTTCTGCCAAACGGCACATCCATGTGGATAGCCCTCCCTGCGATGCTGATAGGCGGCGGAATCGTCTCCGTCCTCATCGCCGTCGGGGCCGAGCGCTTCGCCTACCGGCCACTGCGCGGAGCACCACGCCTCGCCCCCCTCATCACCGCCATCGGCCTGTCCCTCGCCCTGCAGCAGGTCGTCTTCAACGGGTTCCCGGACGCCAAGACGGACATCACGTTCCCGCAGCTCCCCTTCGGGCCCCTGCACATCGGCTCCGTCAGCATCCAGAGCGGCTCCGTCTTCGTCATCATCGCCGCCCCCCTCTGCATGGCGGCCCTCGCCCTGTTCGTCAGCCTCTCCCGCACCGGCCGCGCCATGCAGGCCACCGCGCAGGACCCTGACACCGCACAGCTCATGGGCATCGACACCAACCGCATCATCGTCATCGCCTTCGCCATCGGCGGCTTCTTCGCCGCCGTCGCGGCCGTCGCCTACGGCCTGCGCTACGGCACGGTGAAGTACGACATGGGCTTCCAGATGGGGCTCAAGGCCTTCACCGCGGCCGTCCTCGGCGGCATCGGCAACATCTACGGCGCCATGATCGGCGGCCTCGTCCTCGGCCTCGCCGAGACCCTGGCCACCAGCTACATCGACGGCATCCCCGGCATGCAGCAGCTCGGCGGCGGCGGCTGGTCCTCCGTCTGGGCCTTCGTACTCCTCATCCTCGTACTGCTGTTCAGGCCACAGGGCCTCGTCGGCGAACGCGTCGCGGACAGGGCGTGAGCACCATGGCAACCACCGAGACCACCACCCCCGAGCGCGGCCTCATCGCCCTCCCCGAGAGCGCCGCCCGCATCCTCATCGCGACCGGCGCCGTCGCCACCATCGCCAGCGCCTTCATGTCCTGGACCTACAAGTCCGACTTCGCCGGGGACCTCACCTACTACGGCTCCCCGGCCGGACTCCAGATCCTCGCCATCGTCGCCGGCGCCCTCACCCTGCTCTACGCCCTGACCCTCTGGAACGTCCGCGGCCTCGGCTGGCTCAACCCGGCGGGCGCCGTCCAGCCCGTCGTCCTCGCCGCCGCCTCCGCGTTCGCCGTCAGCTGGTTCAGCGCCATCGCCATCGCCATCGAGCTCAAGGGCCTCATCGCACTCGACCCCGGCGCCTACGTCGCCGTCGTCGGCTCCCTGATCGCCCTCCTCGGCACCCTGGCGCTCCCCAAGCCCGGTGACACCTTCAAGGACTACGTCACCAAGCCCGAACTCATCCCGCCCGCCGCCAAGATGGCCGGCTGGATCGAGCGCCTCGTCGTCACCGGCGCCACCGCCTTCGCGCTGATCGTCTTCACCTACGGCATCGGCGTCGACCCCGAGGCGAGCGAAACGTTCCTGGGCTACCTGCTCCTCGTCGTCTTCGGCGCCTGGGCCCTGCTCACCGCCGGACTCTTCGACCGCTTCGCGCAGCTGAACGCCCGCCACAAGGGATTCGCCACCACCATGGCGTTCCTCGCCGCGGCGATCTTCCCCTTCGTCGAGAAGAACGAGTACAACGCCAACCTCGGCGTGAACATCCTCGTCGTCGGAACCGTCGCCCTCGGCCTCAACATCGTCGTCGGCCTCACCGGACTCCTCGACCTCGGATACGTCGCCTTCCTCGGCGTCGGCGCCTACGCCGCCGCCCTCGTCTCCGGCTCCGAGTTCTCCACCTTCTCCGGCGTCCAGTTCCCCTTCTGGGCCGCCATGCTCACCGGCATGGCCGCGTCGCTCGTCTTCGGCGTCCTCATCGGCGCCCCCACCCTGCGACTGCGCGGCGACTACCTCGCCATCGTGACCCTGGGCTTCGGAGAGATCTTCCGCATCGCCGTCAACAACATGGACGGCGTCTCCGGACCCAACATCACCAACGGCCCCAACGGCATCTCGATGATCCCCGACCTCGAGATCTTCGGGTTCGACTTCGGTGCCAGCCACTCCATCGGCGGCTTCACCCTCGCCCGCTTCGCGAACTACTTCCTGCTGATGCTGGTCATCACCGCGATCGTCGTCGTCGTGTTCAACCGCGCCGCCGACTCCCGGATCGGCCGCTCCTGGATCGCCATCCGCGAGGACGAGACCGCCGCCACCGCCATGGGCATCAACGGCTTCCGCGTCAAGCTCATCGCCTTCGCCCTCGGCGCCTCCCTCGCCGGCCTCGCCGGAACGGTCAGCGCCCACGTCGGCTACAGCGTCAACCCGGCGCCGTACCAGTTCGCCGGCTCCGTGCCCCCGAACTCCGCCTTCCTCCTCGCGGCGGTCGTCCTCGGCGGCATGGGCACCGTCAACGGCCCCATCCTCGGCGCCGCCCTGCTCTACCTGCTCCCCGAGAAGCTCGGCTTCCTCAAGGAGTACCAGCTCCTCGCCTTCGGCATCGCGCTCGTCATCCTCATGCGCTTCCGCCCCGAAGGCATCATCGCCAACCGCCGCCGCCAGCTCGAGTTCCACGAGAACGACGGCGACGACAGCGACAAGACCGTCCACATCCCCGAACAAGGCCTGCCCGACTCCACCGTCGGCGTCACCAAGGCAGGGGCGTAACCAACATGACCACCACCACAGCCCCCAGCCCCGTCCTCGAAGCCACCGGCGTCACCATGCGCTTCGGCGGCCTCACCGCGGTCCGCAACGTCGACCTCACCGTCAACAGCGGAGAGATCGTCGGCCTCATCGGCCCCAACGGCGCGGGCAAGACCACCTTCTTCAACTGCCTCACCGGCCTCTACGTCCCCACCGAGGGCAAGGTCGCCTACAAGGGCACGGTGCTGCCC
This sequence comes from Streptomyces sp. NPDC058751, assembly GCF_042746485.1. NCBI lineage: Bacteria > Bacillati > Actinomycetota > Actinomycetes > Kitasatosporales > Streptomycetaceae > Streptomyces > Streptomyces sp. NPDC058751. Next base: position 81,935 of record NZ_JBHYPZ010000013.1, read on the forward strand.
CCCAAGCCGCACCTCGTCACCAGCGCCGGCATCGCCCGCACCTTCCAGAACATCCGGCTCTTCGCCAACATGACCGTTCTGGAGAACGTGCTCGTCGGACGCCACACCCGCACCAAGGAAGGCCTCTGGTCGGCCCTCCTGCGCGGCCCCGGCTTCCGCAAGGCCGAAGCCGAGTCCCGCGAACGCGCCATGGAACTGCTGGAGTTCATCGGCCTCGCCCACAAGGCCGACCACCTCTCCCGCAACCTCCCCTACGGCGAGCAGCGCAAGCTGGAGATCGCGCGGGCCATGGCCAGCGAGCCGGGCCTGCTCCTCCTGGACGAGCCCACCGCCGGCATGAACCCGCAGGAAACCCGCGCGACCGAAGAACTCGTCTTCGCCATCCGCGACCGCGGCATCGCCGTCCTCGTCATCGAGCACGACATGCGCTTCATCTTCAACCTGTCCGACCGCGTGGCCTGCCTCGTCCAGGGCGAGAAGCTCGTCGAAGGCACCTCCGACGTCGTCCAGGGCGACGAGCGCGTCGTCGCCGCCTACCTCGGCACCCCGTTCGAGGGCGCCCCCGGCGCCGAAGAACTCGCCGAGGTCGAGGCCGCCGAAGCCGCCGGAACGGCCGCGGCCGCCCCGGCCGAGACCGAGGAAGCCGCCGACACCCCGGCCGACGACGCGACCGAGGCCCCCGCGGCCGAGGAGACCCCGGCCGCCGAGGACAGCGCGGACACCGACGAAGCCCCCGAGGCCGAGGAAACGTCCGACGCCCCCGAGGCGACCGACGACTCCGACGCCCCGGAGGCCGACGAGGCCTCCGAGGAGCCCGAGGACACCACCCCGTCCGACGACTCCGACGCGCAGGGCAGCACCACCAAGGAAGGAACCGCCCAGTGACCGCACTGCTCGAGGTCGAAGACCTCAGGGTCTCCTACGGCAAGATCGAAGCCGTCAAGGGCATCTCCTTCACCGTCGAGGCCGGCCAGATCGTCACCCTCATCGGCACCAACGGCGCCGGCAAGACGACGACCCTGCGCACCCTCTCCGGGCTCCTCAAGCCCACCGGAGGCCGCATCCTCTTCGACGGCCAGCCCCTCGCCAACATCCCCGCCCACAAGATCGTCTCCCTCGGACTCGCGCACTCCCCCGAGGGACGCCACATCTTCCCCCGCCTCACCATCGCGGAGAACCTCCAGCTCGGAGCCTTCCTCCGCAGCGACAAGGCGGGCATCGAGAAGGACATCCAGCGCGCCTACGACCTCTTCCCCATCCTGGGAGAACGCCGTAAGCAGGCCGCCGGCACCCTCTCGGGCGGCGAACAGCAGATGCTCGCCATGGGACGCGCCCTCATGTGCCAGCCCAAGCTGCTCATGCTCGACGAACCCTCCATGGGCCTCTCGCCGATCATGATGCAGAAGATCCTCGCCACCGTCGCCGAACTCAAGGCCGACGGCATGACCATCCTGCTCGTCGAGCAGAACGCCCAGGCGGCGCTCTCGCTGGCCGACCAGGCCCACGTCATGGAGGTCGGCAGCATCGTCCTCTCCGGCACCGGCCAGGACCTGCTCCACGACGAGTCCGTCCGCAAGGCGTACCTCGGCGAGGACTGATCCTCCCGCGACCCCGGTCGCACGAAGAGGCCCGCACCTCCGTCAGGGGTGCGGGCCTCTTCCGTCCGCCGTTTCCCCGCGGACCGAGCTCTGCTGTGAGGCGCGGGACTAGCCCTTCGCCGCCTTCTTCTCCGCGGCGTCCTCGATGACCGCCTCGGCCACCTGCTGCATCGACATACGACGGTCCATCGACGTCTTCTGGATCCACCGGAACGCCGCCGGCTCCGTCAGGCCGTACTCCGTCTGAAGGACCGACTTCGCGCGGTCCACCAGCTTCCGCGTCTCCAGACGCTGCGTGAGATCCGCGATCTCACCCTCCAGCGCCTTCAGCTCCGCGAAACGGGACACCGCCATCTCGATCGCCGGGACCACGTCGCTCTTGCTGAACGGCTTCACCAGGTACGCCATCGCGCCCGCGTCACGGGCCCGCTCGACCAGGTCGCGCTGCGAGAACGCGGTCAGCATCAGCACCGGGGCGATCGACTCCTCGGCGATCTTCTCCGCCGCCGAGATGCCGTCCAGCTTGGGCATCTTCACGTCGAGGATCACCAGGTCGGGCTTGTGCTCCCGGGCCAGCTCGACGGCCTGCTCACCGTCGCCGGCCTCGCCCACGACGCTGTAGCCCTCCTCCTCCAGCATCTCCTTCAGGTCGAGACGGATCAGCGCCTCGTCCTCGGCGATGACGACACGGGTCGTCAGCGGAGGCACGTGCGACTTGTCGTCGTCGGGCGCGTCTACGGGCTGGGGCGACTCGGGGGCGGTCACGGGGGCTCCTCGTTGCGGGCCGGGCATGCACTGCTGCCCAAGAGCCTACCTAGCTGCAACCGGCTGTGGTGACCCGGTATGCTTCCCGACAGCTTCCCGGCCTGCCCGGTTGGAGGAACTGGTCAGACTCGCGGCACTCAAAATGCCGTGCCCTTTGGGCATGTGGGTTCGAATCCCACACCGGGCACCTTTCACAGAAAGCGGAGGTCCACGTTCGCGTGGACCTCCGCTTTTTGCTGCACAGAGTAGCGATTGGCGACGCACAGTGTTCACATGAACATGCATGGAACTGAAGTGCGACAGAAGGTTCTCACCCTGCTCCGCGACGGAGCCAAGAACACCGACGTGGCGCGAAGCTTCGGCATTCCGCCGGGAACGATCAGCTACTGGAAGCACGTGGACCGGGTGAAACGCGGCGAGCCAGCCACCACTCGCCCGTCACTGCTCTGCCCGAGGTGCGACGGTCGCAACCTCGACAAAGCCGCGTACAGCTATCTCCTCGGCCTCTATCTGGGCGACGGGCATATCAGCCACTACGCCAAGCACAAAGTGCCCAGCCTCATGATCACTCTCGATGACGCATGGCCCGGAATCCAGGACAGCACGGAACGCGCCCTGCGAACCGTGTTCCCCTACAACGCGACGTGCCGCGTGCGGAGCAAGGGCGCGCACAACATCAAGGTGTACTTCAAGCACCTCGGTTGCCTGTTCCCCCAGCACGGCCCCGGCAAAAAGCACGAGCGCAAGATCGCTCTGGACCCGTGGCAGCAGCGCATCGTCGATGAGCACCCCTGGGAGTTCGTCCGAGGGCTCATCCACTCCGACGGCTGTCGCATCACCAACTGGACCACCCGTGTCGTCGGCGGGGAGCGCAAGCGCTACGAGTACCCCCGGTACTTCTTCACCAACGTCTCCGACGACATCAGGCAGCTCTTCACCAGCACCCTCGACAGACTCGGCGTCGACTGGACGCACTGCACCCGCCACGGGAACCCGTACAACATCTCCGTCGCCCGCAAAGCCTCCGTGGCCCTCATGGACGCCCACGTGGGCCCCAAGTACTGACCGGCGGGCCGGGGGCGGCCCCTCCGGGAGTTCGGGAGGGGCCCGTCGAGGCTGGTGCTACTTGGGGCTGCCGCCCTCGCCGATGCGGTGGACGCGGACCAGGTTCGTCGAGCCGGAGATCCCGGGCGGGGAGCCGGCGGTGATCACGACGATGTCGCCCTTGGCGCAGCGGCCGTATTCGAGGAGGAGTTCGTCGACCTGGTCGACCATGGCGTCGGTGGAGTCGACGTGGGGGCCGAGGAAGGTCTCGACGCCCCAGGTGAGGTTGAGCTGGGAGCGGGTGGAGGGGGTGGGGGTGAAGGCGAGGAGGGGGATGGGCGAGCGGTAGCGGGAGAGACGGCGGACGGTGTCGCCGGACTGGGTGAAGGCGACGAGGAACTTGGCGCCGAGGAAGTCGCCCATCTCGGCGGCGGCGCGGGCGACGGCTCCGCCCTGGGTGCGGGGTTTGTTGCGTTCGGTGAGCGGGGGCAGGCCCTTGGCGAGGATGTCCTCTTCGGCGGCTTCGACGATCTTCGCCATCGTCCTGACGGTCTCGATGGGGTATTTGCCGACGCTGGTCTCGCCGGAGAGCATGACGGCGTCGGTGCCGTCGATGACGGCGTTGGCGACGTCGGAGGCTTCGGCGCGGGTGGGACGGGAATTGTCGATCATCGAGTCGAGCATCTGGGTCGCGACGATGACCGGCTTGGCATTGCGTTTGGCGAGTTTGATGGCGCGCTTCTGGACGATGGGGACTTGCTCCAGGGGCATTTCGACGCCGAGGTCGCCGCGGGCGACCATGATGCCGTCGAACGCGGCGACGATGTCGTCGATGTTGTCGACGGCCTGGGGTTTTTCGACTTTGGCGATGACGGGGAGGCGGCGGCCTTCCTCGTCCATGATGCGGTGGACGTCGTGGATGTCCTTGCCGCTCCGTACGAAGGAGAGGGCGATGACGTCGAAGCCTGTGCGCAGGGCCCAGCGGAGGTCGTCCTCGTCTTTTTTGGAGAGGGCGGGGACGGAGACGGCGACGCCGGGGAGGTTGAGGCCCTTGTGGTCGGAGACCATGCCGCCTTCGATGACGGTGGTGTGGACGCGGGGGCCGCCGACGGAGGTGACTTCGAGGCAGACCTTTCCGTCGTCGACGAGGATGCGTTCACCGGGGGTGACGTCGGCGGCGAGCCCTCCGTAGGTGGTTCCGCAGGATTCGCGGTCTCCTTGGGCGCCTTCTTCGACGGTGATGGTGAAGGCGTCTCCGCGTTCGAGGAGTACGGGTCCTTCGGTGAAGCGGCCGAGGCGGATCTTCGGGCCTTGAAGGTCGCCGAGGATCCCGACGCTGCGGCCGGTTTCGTCGGAGGCTTTCCGGACGTGTCGGTAGCGCTCTTCGTGGTCGGCGTGGGTGCCGTGGCTGAGGTTGAAGCGGGCTACGTCCATTCCGGCTTCGACCAGGGCTTTGATCTGGTCGTACGAGTCGGTGGCGGGGCCCAGTGTGCAGACGATTTTCGCTCGGCGCATGATTCGAGCCTAGGCCTTACCGGTCGGTAGAGAATTGGTCGCGCATGACTACTCAACAACCTTTGCGTGAAGGGTTATTGACAACTGTTGAATTGTGCGCCGCGTTGCTCTGATGAGCGGAGCGCTGTCCTTCGTGTGGTCGGCGCATTCTTCTGACCGTGTGCGTCGAGTTGCGCGATGGGCGCGCGAACGAGCGACTGGTGACTTTCCGTGATGCTTTCAGGTGCGGCTAGAGCCGTGGTGGCGTCATGGTGAAGCGGGTGGTGACCCGGGCGTGAAGGCGCCGGTGTTCGAAGTCGAGGTGTGCGGGTGCGCCGGCCGGGGTGGTGGCGACCGGGGCCTGTCGATCGGGGGCGCTGCTGGACGGGTACGTCCTGCTTTGCCACAGAGCGGGCGGCTTCCGGTGCCGTCCGGCCACCAGATGGAAACCTCCAGGGTCTTTTGCGGGGGCGGGTGTTGGGTCAGAATCTACGCGCGTTGTTGACCTATTCCCGAGGAGTTCGAGCAATGCCGTTGAACCGCCGGAAGTTTCTGAAAGAGTCCGCCGTGACGGGTGCGGGGGTGGCGCTCGCGGGCATGGGCGCGGCTCCGGCCGCGCAGGCCGCGGAAGGGGCGAAGGGGGGCCGGCCGGTGAAGCGGTACGAGCTGACGGTGATGGGGACGACCGATCTGCACGGTCACGTGTTCAACTGGGACTACTTCAAGGACACGGAGTACTCGGACAAGGCGGGCAATGCGCAGGGTCTGGCGCGGATCTCGACGCTGGTGAACGAGATCCGCGCGGAGAAGGGGCGTTGCAACACGCTGCTGCTGGACGCGGGTGACACGATCCAGGGCACGCCGCTGACGTACTACTACGCGAAGGTGGATCCGATCACCGCCAAGGGCGGTCCGGTGCATCCGATGGCGCAGGCGATGAACGCGATCGGGTACGACGCGGTGGCGCTCGGGAACCACGAGTTCAACTACGGGATCGAGACGCTGCGGAAGTTCGAGTCGCAGTGCCGTTTCCCGTTGCTGGGTGCGAACGCGCTGGACGCGAGGACGCTGAAGCCCGCGTTCCCTCCGTACTTCATGAAGGAGTTCCGTGTTCAGGGGGCTCCGCCGGTGAAGGTGGCGGTGCTGGGGCTGACGAATCCCGGTATCGCGATCTGGGACAAGGCGTACGTCCAGGGGAAGCTGACGTTCCCGGGTCTCGAGGAGCAGGCGGCGAAGTGGGTGCCGAAGCTGCGCTCGATGGGTGCGGACGTGGTGGTGGTGTCGGCGCATTCGGGTTCGTCGGGTACGTCGTCGTACGGTGACCAGTTGCCGTACGTGGAGAACTCGGCTGCGTTGGTGGCTCAGCAGGTGCCGGGGATCGACGCGATCCTGGTGGGTCACGCGCATCTGGAGATCCCGGAGCTGAAGGTGACGAACACGGCGACGGGGAAGACGGTGGTCCTGTCGGAGCCGCTGGCGTTCGCGGAGCGGCTGTCGGTGTTCGACTTCGAGCTGGTCTTCGAGAAGGGGCGTTGGCACGTCGAGTCGGTGGCGGCTTCGGTGCGCAACGCGAACTCGGTGGCGGACGACCCGAGGATCACCCGGCTGCTGAAGGACGAGCACGACGCCGTGGTGACGTACGTCAACCAGGTGGTGGGCAGGGCGACGGACACGTTGACGACGGTGGAGGCGCGTTACAAGGACGCTCCGATCATCGACCTGATCACGAGGGTCCAGGAGGACGTGGTGCGGGCGGCGCTGGCGGGGACGGGTTACGCGTCGCTGCCGGTGATCGCGCAGGCGTCGCCGTTCTCGCGGACCTCGGAGATCCCGGCCGGCGATGTGACGATCCGGGATCTGTCGAGCCTGTACGTGTACGACAACACGCTGGTGGCGAAGGTGCTGACGGGTGCGCAGGTCCGTGCGTACCTGGAGTACTCGGCGAACTATTTCGTGCGGACGGCCGTGGGTGCGGTGGTCGACACGGAGAAGCTGACGAACGCGAACGGTCGTCCGGACTACAACTACGACTACGTGTCGGGTCTTCAGTACGAGATCGACATCGCGCAGGCGGAGGGTTCGCGGATCAAGAACCTGAGCTATGGCGGCGCGCCGTTGGACGACGCTCAGCAGTTCGTGTTCGCGGTGAACAACTACCGGGCCAATGGTGGTGGCGCGTTCCCGCACGTCGCTTCGGCGACCGAGGTGTGGTCGGAGTCGACGGAGATCCGGACGCGGATCGCGGAGTGGGTCACGGCGAAGGGTGTGCTGGACCCGAAGGAGTTCGCGTCGGTGGACTGGAAGCTGACGCGTGAGGGTGTGCCCGTGTTCTAGGGCACTGGTGGTTCAGGTCGGCGGCGTCGGCGCGGTTCTCGCGTCGGCGCCGTTTCGTTCGGGGTGGGTGTGCGGGGCGGGTGTGCGGGGCGGTCGGATCGCTTCGGCCGATGTGTGAACCGATCGGCGTGGCCGGTCCGATGAAGGGATGCGGGGGTGGTTCTCACCGTCCGTCGACGAGGGGGATGAGGGGGACGAGCGGGGTGAGGGTCCGGGGTTCCTGGCGGGCGGCGGGGACGCGGGGGGTGTGGTCGAGGCCGAAGGTGGTGAAGGCGGTCCGGCCGGGGAGGGGGTAGGGGTCTTTCCCGGTGAGGGAGTTGAGGATGGTGGCGCTGCGCCAGGCGGCGAGGCCGAGGTCGGGCGTGCCTACGCCGTGGGTGTGGAGTTCGGCGTTCTGGACGTAGACGCGGCCGGTGACGGTGGGGTCGAGGACGAGGCGGAACTGGTCGTCGATGTCGGGGCGTTCGGCGTTGTCGCGGCGGAGGTAGGGGTCGAGTCCGGCGAGGAGGGGGGCGATGGGGCGTTCGCGGTAGCCGGTGGCGAGGACGACGGCGTTGGTGGTGAGGCGGGAGCGGGTGCCTTGCTGGACGTGTTCGAGGTGGAGTTCGATCTTGGTGGTGGCGATGCGTCCTGCGGTGCGGACGGTGACGGCGGGGGTGAGGACGGCGTCGGGCCAGCCGCCGTGGAGGGTGCGGCGGTAGAGCTCGTCGTGGATGGCGGCGATGGTGTCGGCGTCGATGCCTTTGTGGAGTTGCCATTGGGCGGCGAGGAGGCGGTCGCGGACGGGTTCGGTGAGGGCGTGGAAGTAGCGGGTGTAGTCGGGGGTGAAGTGTTCGAGGCCGAGTTTGGAGTACTCCATGGGGGCGAAGGCCTCGGTGCGGGCGAGCCAGTGGATCTTTTCTTTTCCGGTGGGGCGGTTGCGGAGGAGGTCGAGGAAGACCTCGGCTCCTGACTGGCCGGCGCCGATGACGGTGATGTGGTCGGCGGTGAGGAACCGGTCGCGGTGTTTGAGGTAGTCGGCGGCGTGGATGACGGGTGCGTCGGGGGCTTCGACGAGCGGTTTGAGGGGTTCGGGGATGTGGGGGGCGGTGCCGACGCCGAGGACGATGTTGCGGGTGTGGGTGCGGCCGAGGGCCTGTGCGTGACCGTGGATGTCGAGGCGGGTGAAGTCGACTTCGAAGAGGTCGTGTTCGGGGTTCCAGCGGACGGTGTCGACCTGGTGGGCGAAGCGGAGTCCGGGGAGGTTGTCGGCGACCCAGCGGCAGTAGGCGTCGTATTCGGCGCGTTGGATGTGGAAGCGCTCGGCGAAGTAGAAGGGGAAGAGGCGGTCGCGGTCCTTGAGGTAGTTGAGGAAGGACCAGGGGCTGGTGGGGTGGGCGAGGGTGACGAGGTCGGCGAGGAAGGGGACCTGGAGGGTGGCGCCGTCGATGAGGAGGCCGGGGTGCCAGTCGAAGCCGGGGCGTTGTTCGTAGAAGACGGTGTCGAGTTCGGTGAGGGGGTGGGCGAGGGCGGCGAGGGAGAGGTTGAAGGGGCCGATACCGATGCCGACCAGGTCGCGGGGGGTTTCGGCGGTGGGGTGCTGGGGGTGGGGTGCGGGTCTCATTTGGGGGTGTGTCCTTCCACCAGTTTCAGGAGCGTGGCCAGGTCGCCGGGCCGGGTGTGGGGGTTGAGGAGGGTGGCTTTGAGCCAGCGGCGGCCGTCGAGGGTGGCGCGGCCGAGGACGGTGCGGCCTTGGTCGAGGAGGGTGCGGCGTACGGCGGCGACGGTGTCGTCGGTGGCGCCTCGGGGCCGGAAGAGGACGGTGCTGATGGCGGGGCGGTCGTAGAGCTCGAAGCCGGGGTGTGCGGCGAGGAGGTCGGCGAGTTCGTGGGCGTGGGCGCAGACCTGGTCGACGAGGTGGCCGATGCCGTGGCGTCCGAGGGTCTTGAGGGTGACGGCGATCTTGAGGATGTCGGGGCGGCGGGTGGTGCGCAGGGAGCGGCCGAGGAGGTCGGGGTGGCCCGCTTCGGTGTCGTCGTCGGCGTTGAGGTAGTCGGCTCGGTGGGCGAGGGGGGTGAGGTCGGTGGGGTCGCGTACGGCGAGGAGTCCGGCGGCGACGGGTTGCCAGCCGAGTTTGTGCAGGTCGAGGGTGACGGTGTCGGCGTGGGCGAGGCCGTCGAGTCTGGTGCGGTGCCGGTCGCTGAAGAGGAGGCCTCCGCCGTAGGCGGCGTCGACGTGGAGGCGGGCGCCGTGGGTGGCGCAGAGGTCGGCGATGTCGGGCAGGGGGTCGATGAGTCCGGCGTCGGTGGTGCCGGCGGTGGCGGCGACGAGGAGGGGTCCGCGCAGGTCGGTGAGGGCGTTGTCGAGGGTGGCGGGGTCGAGGGTGCCTGCGGGGGTGGGGAGGACGACGGGTTCGGGGAGGCCGAGGAGCCAGGTGGCGCGGTGGAGGGAGTGGTGGGCGTTCGCTCCGCAGACGAGTTGGACGCCGTGGTGTTTCTCGCGGGCGAGGAGGAGGGCGAGTTGGTTGGATTCGGTGCCGCCGGTGGTGATGAGCGCGTCGCCTCGGGCGTCCGAGGGCCCCGGGGTGTCGGGGGCGTCCGGGGTCCCGAAGACGAGGTGGGCCAGGGCCCGGGCGACGACTGCTTCGAGTTCGGAGGCCGCGGGGGCCTGGTCCCAGGAGTCGAGGGAGGGGTTGAGGGCGGAGGCGGCGAGGTCTGCGGCGGTGGCGACGGCCAGCGGCGGGCAGTGCAGGTGGGCGGCGCACAGGGGGTCGGCGGGGTCGGCGGCGCCTTCGGCGAGGGCGCGGACGAGGGTGTGCAGGGCGTCGGCGCTGCCGTGGTCGGGCAGGGGGTCGCCGAGGGCCGTGCGCAGGCGTCCGGCGACGTGCTCGGGTCCCCCGCCGGGAACGGGCCCTCCGCGGGCGGCGGTGCCTTCGGTGAGGGCGTGCAGGACGGTGTCGAGCAACGGCCGCAGTGCGTCGGGGCCTTCGGGGCCTGAGGCGAGGGGCGGCGTGCTCATGGGTGTCCTCCGGTGGGCGTGCGGCGGGGTCCTTCCCGGCGTGTGCGTGTTTTGGGCAGGTGCGCCCGCCAAAGAGAACGATTCGGCCCCGGCGGGGGTACTGCCGTACGGAGGATTTGTGCGGAAGGGGGCCGGACACGCCGGACGCCGGACCGCTGCGCGGGGCAGCGGTCCGGCGTCCGGGTCCGCGTCTGTTTGTCCGGTCGGTGGCTAGGCCTGCCTCACCCGCAGCGCGCGGGCGAGGTCGTCGAGCTGGTCGGTGAGTTTGCGGCGCAGGGCCGGGATGGGCTCGGTGTCGCGCAGACACGCCTCGCCGAGGGCGAGGGTCTCGGGGGTGACGGCGTGGGCCGGAAAGGCCCAGCGGCCCGCGGCTTCGGCCATGGCGGGGCCGCGCCGTCCGGCGACGGCCACGGCGTCGGACCAGTAGCGCTCGACGTACGAGCGTACGAGGTCGGCCTGTTCGGGCTGCCAGAAGCCCTGGGCGGTGGCGGTGAACAGGTAGTTGGAGAGGTCGTCCCCGGCGAACATCGCGTCCCAGGCGGCGCGTTTGGCCTCGGGGTCGGGCAGTGCGGCGCGGCAGCGGGCGGCGCCTTCCTGGCCAGTGGCGCTGGGGTCCTGGGTGAGTTCGGCGTCGATGACGACGTCGTCGACGGCGCCGAGGACGCTGAGCCTGCCGAGGATGCGCCAGCGCAGTTCGGGGTCGAGTTCGGGTCCGCCGGGGACGGTGCCCTCGGAGAACCAGGCGCTGATGGTGTCGGGGTGGACGGCGACGTCGATGAGGTGGCGTACGGCGGTCAGGCGCAGGCCGGGGTGGGAGCCGTCCTCGGTGCGGCGGATGAGGTCGCGGCACAGGTCGGTGAGGGTGGTGAGGGCCGTGGGCCGCTGTTCGGGGTTCAGGTAGCGGTCGGCGACGTGGACGGTGGCGAAGGTCAGGACGCCCTGGACGACGGCGAGGTCGGTCTCGCGCGGCAGGTGGGTGCGGGCGGTCTCGATGTAGGCCATGGCGGGCAGTTCGCCGTCGCGTACGGCGTCGCGCAGGGCGTTCCAGACGACGGCCCGGGTGAGGGGGTCGGGGAGGCCGGAGAGGGTGGCTCGCAGCGTCTGGAAGGACTTGGGGTCGAAGCGGACCTTGGCGTAGGTGAGGTCGCCGTCGTTGAGGAGGAGCAGGTCGGGGCGGCGGCCGGTCCTGCGGGTGGGTTCGCCCTGGGGTACGTCGAGTTCGAAGCGCTCGCGCAGGGTGAGCCGGTCGCTCTCGCCGGGGACGGTGTCGTAGGCGCCGACGGCGACGCGGTGGGGGCGGCTGCCGTGGTGGTCGACGGCGAGGTGCCACTGGCCGTCGGCTTCGGTGATCCGGGGCGTGAGGGTGTCGACGCCGGTGGTGCGCAGCCATGCCTCGGCCCAGGCGTGGACGTCGCGTTCGGTGGCGGAGGCGAGGTTGTCGATGAAGTCGGCGAGGGTGGCGTTGCCGAACTTGTGGCGGGCGAAGTGGGTGTTGATGCCGGCCAGGAAGTCCTTCTCGCCGAGCCAGGCGACGAGTTGGCGCAGTGCGGAGGCGCCCTTGGCGTAGGAGATGCCGTCGAAGTTGAGCATGGCGGACGCGGTGTCGGGGACGGCGTCCGGGTCGGGGGCGACGGGGTGGGTCGAGGGGCGCTGGTCGGCGTCGTAGCCCCAGGACTTGCGGGCGACGCCGAAGTCGACCCAGGTGTCCGTGAAGCGGGTGGCCTCGGTGAGGGTCTGGTAGCCCATGTACTCGGCGAAGGACTCGTTGAGCCAGATGTCGTCCCACCAGCGCAGGGTGACGAGGTCGCCGAACCACATGTGGGCCATCTCGTGGGCGATGACCATGGCGCGGGTCTGCCGCTCGGTGTCGGTGACGGCGGAGCGGTAGACGAATTCGTCGCGGAAGGTGACGAGGCCGGGGTTCTCCATGGCGCCGGCGTTGAACTCGGGGACGAACGCCTGGTCGTAGGAGTCGAAGGGGTAGGGCTCGTCGAACTTCTCGTGGTAGCGGTCGAAGCAGGCGCGGGTGACGTCGAGGATCTCGTCGGCGTCGGCGTCGAGGTACGGGGCGAGGGAGCGGCGGCAGTGGATGGCGAAGGGCAGGCCGCCGTGTTCGGTGCGCACGGAGTGCCAGGGGCCGGCGGCGACGGCGACGAGGTAGGTGGAGATGAGGGGGGTGGGGGCGGCCTTCCAGCGGCCGTCCCCGAGGTGTTCGGTGACGCCGTTGGCGAGGACGGTCCAGCCTTCGGGGGCGGTGGCGGTCAGTTCGAAGACGGACTTGAGGTCGGGCTGGTCGAAGGCGGCGAAGACGCGCTGGACGTCTTCCATGAAGAGCTGGGTGTAGAGGTAGGTCTCGCCGTCGGTGGGGTCGGTGAAGCGGTGCATGCCCTCCCCGGTGCGGGAGTAGCGCATGGAGGCCTCGACGCGCAGTTCGTGCTCGCCGGCGGTGAGTCCCTTGAGGGGCAGCCGGTTCTCGTCCAGGGTCTCGGGGTCGAGGGGCCGGCCGTCCAGGGTGACGGAGCGCAGTTCGGCGGGCTTCAGCTCGACGAAGGTGTCCGCGTCGGCACGGGAGGTGAACCGGATGACGGTCAGGGAGTCGAAGGTCTCGTCCCCTCCGGTCAGGTCGAGTTCGATCCCGTAGTGGTGGACGTCGAGGAGCTTGGCACGTGTCTGCGCTTCGTCGCGCGTCAGTACGGACATGAGGCCATGCTGCCCGATGGCGCGGCCGGGACACAGGGGTGGTCCGGTATGTACGCTTTGATGGCGGCTGGTCACGGGCTGTGGCCGGGGTGCGGGAGGGCCGGCGGGGGTGGGCCGGCCGCCGTCACTCCTGGGTGGCGGCCTTGTCGGTCGCGTCGTCCGCGATGCGTTCGTGGTGGCGGATGACCTCGGCGATGATGAAGTTGAGCAGCTTCTCGGCGAAGGCCGGGTCGAGCTTGGCGCTCTCGGCGAGGCGGCGCAGCCGGGCGATCTGGTGGGCCTCGCGGGAGGGGTCGGCGGGAGGAAGCTGGTGGGCGGCCTTGAGGTGGCCGACCTGCTGGGTGCACTTGAAGCGTTCGGCGAGCATGTGGACGACGGCGGCGTCGATGTTGTCGATGCTGTCGCGCAGCCGGGCGAGTTCGGCGCTGACGTCGGGGTCGGCTTCCTGGGGCTTGCTGGTGGTCATGGCAGCCAACCCTACGTGGCCCGTGGCGCCCCCGATCTTGGGGAAGCCGTGCGGCGGGCGCCCGCGACGGGGGTCGCGGGCGCCGCGTGTACGGGGTGTACGGGCCGTCCGTACGGGTCGTGCGGCTCGCGCACGGGTCGCGCGCGTGGCGCGCGTGGTGCAGGTGGCGCGATCCGGACGGGTGGTGCGGGGTGCCGGTCAGAGGGTGGCGGCGTACCTGGCTATGTCGGCGGCGAAGGTCGAGACCTCGCTGTAGACGCCGGGGTATCCGGGCCGGGCGCAGCCCTCGCCCCAGCTCACGATGCCGACCTGGACGTAGGCGCCCGTGTCGTCCTTGCGGAACATGGGTCCGCCGGAGTCTCCCTGGCAGGTGTCGACGCCGCCCTGGGCGACGAATCCGGCGCAGATCTCTTCGCCGGGGACGAGGTCGCTGCCGTACGCCTGCTTGCAGGTGGCGTCGTCGACGAAGGGAACGGTGGCCTTGAGCAGGTAGCGCTGCTGGGAGCCGCCTTCGCGGGCGGCGCCCCAGCCGGCGACGGTGAAGTTGCCGTTGTTGTAGGCGGTGTTGGTGGCGATCTTCAGGGTGGGCAGCGCGATGGGGCTGGCGAGCTTGATGAGGGCCCAGTCCTTGCCCTTGCCGTTGTAGCCGGGGGCCTGGAGCACCTTGGTGGACTTGACCTTGACGGCGCTGCTGCTCTGGAGGTCCACGACGCCGGCGGTGGCGGTGATGGAGGTGTTGGTGCCGGAGCCATTCACGCAGTGCGCGGCGGTCAGGACGATGTTCTGGGTGTAGAGGGCTCCGCCGCAGCCCATGGAGAGGCGGACCATGAAGGGGAATTCGCCCTGGGCTGCGCGTGTCCCGCCGACGACGGGCGCGGGGGCGGCGTGTGCGGACAGCGGCTGGAGGGACACGGTGGCGATGGCGACCGCGGCGACGGCGAGCAGTCTTCTGATGACGCCGTACTTCCTGAGAGACTTCAACGCGCTTCCTTTCGTGGGGGGTTGTCCGCCGGGCGGCTGCACGGGAGAACGCATGGGGAAGCATTCATGGCGTGCACCTGCCAAGCTGGTGGGGATTATGGGGACCCGCCGCGGCACCGGGCAAGAGCCCCATTCCGGCCAGCCGCCGTCCCGCTCCCCTCCCTCGGGCGGAACCCCGCCTACAGTGGAGAGGAGTTCCGGCGTCTTCCGGGGGTGCGGACGTGGCGAACGGCGGACCCGTCGAGCACGGCTACCCGCACCTGGACACGGTGCGGGCGTCGATCACCGCGCTCTACAGACGGCTCTCGTACGACACCGTCCACACCTTCGAGACCAGCGTGGCGCCCGCCGACGTGGCCTTCGCGGACGTCGACGACCTGCACCTGGGGGCCCAGCGCGTCGCCCGCGAGATGGTGCGGCACTACCGGCTGCCGGACGCCCGGATGGTCGTCGGCTTCCGAGAGATGACCCACGCGGCGCACGTCGAACTCGCCGCGGGGCCCGAGTACTTCATCGAGCTCAACGACCGGTTCCGCACCCATCGCCGGGACATCGGCGCCGCGCTCGCCCACGAGGTGATGCACGTCTACCTGCACCGCCTGGACCTCTCGTTCCCCGGCACCCGCGACACCGAGATCCTCACCGACACGGCCGCCGCCTACCTCGGCGCGGGCTGGCTCCTCCTCGACGCCTACCGCGAGGACTCCGCGTCCTCGCAGAAGCTCGGCTACCTGACACCCGAGGAGTTCGGCTACGTCCTCGCCAAGCGCGCCCTGGTCTTCGGCGAGGACCCCTCGGTGTGGTTCACCAGCCCGCAGGCGTTCACCGCGTACACCAAGGGCATGGAACTGGCCCTGCGCGACGGGCGGCAGCCCCCGCTGACCGCGGCCGGCTGGGCGGGCCGCCGCCGCTACGCCAGGGACCGCCGCCACGCCCAGGACCACCGCACCCCCGACCGCTCCGGCGTCACCTACGCCTTCGCCCCCGACGACCGCGGACCACTGCGCGTCTCCTTCCCCTGCCCGACCTGCCACCAGCGCATCAGGGTGCCGGTCCGGGGCCGGGTACGGGCGCGGTGCGCGCTGTGCCGCACGGTGCTGGAGTGCGACACGTAGGGGTCCCGTCCGGGCCGTGCCGCAGGCTCGACGGGCGCGCCGCCTCACGAGAGCGCCGTCCACGGGCCGGGCGAGGTCCCCGAGGCGGGCGGGGTGAGGCAGAACACCCGGAAAGCCTTTGCCTCGCGCGTCCGTGGCGAGCGAGGGTCGAGGGATGAGCACGAACGACCCGACCGCACTCCTCTTCCCCGCCGTGTACGAGGGGGACGAGGACACGGTCGTGCGGCTGCTGCGGTCCGGGGTGAGCCCGGAGGCGGTCGACGAGGACGGCCAGAGCGCCCTGTACCTGGCCGCGGTGAGCGACCGGCCCTCCGTCGTACGGCTGTTGCTGGCCGCCGGCGCCGAGCCCGACCGGCTCAGCCTCGGCACGGACGCTCCCCTGTGCGGAGCCGCCTGCGGCGGTCACACGGAGGTGGTCCGCGCCCTGCTCGCGGCGGGGGCGCACCCGGACACCGTGGAGGCGTTCGGTTTCACCGCGCTGACCTGGGCCCTGCGACGGGGGCACACCGCCGTCGCGGAGGCGCTCCTGACGGCGGGCGCGGACCCCGGCCGGCCCGGCCCCGGGGGCGAGCCCCCGCTGGTGACGGCCGCGCACCGGGGCTCGGCGGGCTGCGTACGGGCCCTGCTCGCGCACGGGGCGGGCGCGCGGGGCGAGGCCCTGGCGGAGGCCCGCCGGCTGCTCGGCGTCGGCGTGGAGGCCGAACTGCGGGAGAGCCTGGCCCGCACGCACGGCACCGGCCACGCGTCGGTCACCCACCGGCATCCGTCACCCGAGGGCACCACCGTCGAGGTACAGCTCCTGGACGCCGGGGGCAGGCCGTTCGCGGGCGACGAACTCGGGACCGGCCACGCGGAGATCGTCGCCCTGCTGAAGGCGAGCACGATCCGCCCGCACCCGGGGTCCTGACGGATCCGGGAGCGGCACGACAGCGCGCACGTCCCGGACGCCCCGGCGGTCCCGGTGCCGCGGGGCGCGCCCGCGGGCGCGCGTCTTCTACCGCGCCCCGTACACCGCCCCCGGAGTACCGGACCGGGCCAGGAGTTCGCGGGCCGTCTCGCCGGCCTCCGCCGGGGTCCGGCGGGCTCCCTTGTCGGCGCTCGGGCCCGGACGCCAGCCCTCCATCACCGTGATCCGGCCGCCCTCGGTCTCGAAGACCCGGCCGGTGACCCCGGCGCTGGCCGCCGATCCGAGCCAGACGACCAGCGGCGAGACGTTGCCGGGGTCCATGGCGTCGAATCCGCTGCCGGGGGCGGCCATGGTCCCGGCGAAGACGCGCTCGGTCATCCGTGTACGGGCGGCCGGGGCGATGGCGTTGACCTGGACGCCGTGGCGTTCCATCTCGGCCGCCGCGACCAGCGTCAGAGCGACGATGCCGGCCTTGGCGGCGCTGTAGTTGCCCTGTCCGACCGACCCGAGCAGGCCCGCGCCGCTGCTGGTGTTGACGACCCTGGCGTCGGGCGTACGGCCCGCCCTCGCCTCCGCGCGCCAGTGCGCGGCCGCCTGTCTGAGCGGCAGGAAGTGCCCTTTCAGGTGGACCCGTACGACGGCGTCCCAGTCGTCCTCGTCGAGGTTGACCAGCATCCGGTCGCGCAGGAATCCGGCGTTGTTGACGAGGGTGTCGAGGCGCCCGTACGTCTCCAGGGCGGTGCGGACGAGGGAGGCGGCGCCGTCGGCCGTCGCGATGTCACCGCCGTGGGCCACCGCCTCGCCGCCGGCCGCGCGGATCTCCTCGGCCACCTCCCGGGCCGGGCTGTCCGCCGCGGGGAGGCCGTCGAGGCCGACGCCGAGGTCGTTGACCACGAGCCGGGCACCCTCGGCGGCGTACGCCAGCGCGTGCGCCCTGCCGAGCCCGCGGCCCGCGCCCGTGACGATGACGACCCGTCCCTCGCACAGCGGTCGTGCGCTCATCGTGTCTCCCCCGGCTGGTCCTTGTTGGCGGTGGCGGCGTCGAGGAAGGCGGGCCGTTCCCCGCCTCCGTGGACGAGGAGGGAGGCGCCGCTGATGTAGGAGGCGGCGTCGGAGGCGAGGAAGACGGCGGCGGCGCCGACGTCCGAGGGGTCGGCGAGGCGGCCCAGCGGGACGGTGCGGGCGACGGCGGCGAGGCCGTCCCCGCCGCCGTAGTGCAGATGGGCCTGTTCGGTGCGGACCATGCCGACGACCAGCGTGTTGACGCGGATGTGCGGCGCCCATTCGACGGCCATGGAGCGGGCCAGGTTCTCCAGGCCCGCCTTGGCGGCGCCGTAGGCCGCGGTGCCGGGCGAGGGGCGTGAGCCGCTCACGCTGCCGATCATCACGATCGAGCCCCGGCTGCGCCTGAGGTGGCCGCGGGCCGCGACCGACGCGGTGAGCGGAGCGGTGAGGTTGAGCTCGATGACCCGGGCGTGCCGCTCGGCGTCCGCGTCGGCCAGCGGCCGGTAGGGGGCGCCGCCGGCGTTGTTGACCAGGACGTCGAGCCGGGGCAGGGCGTCGAAGAAGGCCCGCACCGCGGCCGGGTCGCGCAGGTCGAGGGGGACGAACTCGGCCTTGCCGAGGGGGGTCTCGGGAGGCCGTCGGGCGCAGACGACGACGTGTGCGCCGGCCCGCTCGAAGGCGCGGGTGATGCCCGCCCCGACGCCCCGCGTGCCGCCGGTGACGACGACGGTCCGGCCGCCGAGGTCCACGGCGGACCCGGGCCGGTCCTTGGTGTCCGTGTCCGGGTTGTCCACAGGGCCTCCCGCGCGGCCTCGATCGCTGCTAGCTTCGCATCACACCTAACAAACGTTTGGTGGAAAGGTAGCTGATGTGGCCATGGGTGTCTCCACCTCGTCCCCGGAAAAGGGGATTTCCGTCGTCACGGTCGACTTCCCGCCGGTGAACGCGCTGCCGGTGCGGGGCTGGTTCGATCTCGCCGACGCCGTGCGCGCTGCGGGCGGCGACCCCGGGGTCCGCTGTGTCGTCCTGAGAGCGGAGGGGCGCGGGTTCAACGCGGGCGTCGACATCAAGGAGCTGCAGCGCGACCCCACCGGCGGGGGCGCGCTGGTCGGCGCGAACCACGGCTGCGCCGAGGCCTTCGCCGCGGTGTACGAGTGCGAGGTGCCCGTCGTGGCCGAGGTGCACGGCTTCTGCCTGGGCGGCGGCATCGGGCTCGTGGGGAACGCGGACGCGATCGTGGCGAGCGAGGACGCCGTGTTCGGGCTGCCCGAGCTGGACCGCGGCGCGCTCGGGGCGGCCACGCACCTGGCCCGTCTCGTCCCCCGGCATCTGATGCGGGTCATGTACTACACCTCGCGCACGGCGACGGCGGCCGAGCTGCACGCCCACGGTTCGGTGTGGCGGGTCGTGCCGCGCGAGGAGCTGCGGGCGGCGGCGCTGGAACTGGCGCGCGAGATAGCGGCCAAGGACGGCCGGCTCGTCCGGCTCGCGAAGGCCGCCATCAACGGCATCGATCCCGTCGACGTGCGCCGCAGCTACCGCTTCGAGCAGGGCTTCACCTTCGAGGCGGCCCTCGCCGGTGTGGCCGCCCGTGTCCGCGACACCTTCGGCAAGGAGGGCCCCAGGTGAGCGACAAGACCATGTCGGCGCGGGACGTCGTCGGCCGGCTGGAGAGCGGCATGACGCTCGGCATCGGCGGCTGGGGATCGCGCCGCAAGCCGATGGCCCTGGTGAGAGCGCTGCTCCGCAGCGAGATCACCGATCTGACCGTCGTGTCGTACGGCGGCCCGGACGTGGGGCTGCTCGCCGCCGCCGGCCGGATCCGCACGCTCGTCACCGCGTTCGCGACGCTCGACTCCGTCCCGCTCGAACCGCATTACCGCGCGGCCCGCGAGCGCGGCGCGTTCGAGCTGAGGGAGGTGGACGAGGCGATGTTCATGTGGGGGTTGCACGCGGCGGCGAACCGGCTGCCGTTCCTCCCGGTGCGCGCGGGTCTCGGCTCGGACGTGATGCGGGTCAATCCGGGCCTGCGGACGGTGACCTCGCCGTATCCGGACGCGGTCTCGGGGATCCGGGAGGAGTTCGTCGCGATGCCGGCGCTGCGCCTGGACGCGGCGCTGGTCCACGTGAACCGGGCGGACCGCGCGGGCAACGGCCAGTACCTGGGCCCCGATCCGTACTTCGACGACCTGTTCTGCGAGGCGGCGGACGCGGCGTACGTCTCCTGCGAGCGGATCGTCGACACGGCGGAGCTGACGAAGGAGGCCGCCCCGCAGACCCTGCTGCTGCGGCGGTCGTCGGTGACCGGCGTGGTGGAGACGCCGAACGGGGCGCACTTCACGTCGTGCGTCCCGGACTACGGACGGGACGAGGCCTTCCAGAAGCTGTACGCGGCCACGCCGTACGCCGCGTTCGCCGAGCGGTTCCTCGGCGGTGACGAACACGCCTATCAGAGTGCCGTGCGCGACTGGTGGAAGGAGCGGGAGCGGTGAACGCGGAGGGAGCGGGAGCGGTGGGCGTCACCCGGGCCGAGTACTGCGTGATCGCGTGTGCCGAGGCGTGGCGGGGCGACGGCGAGGTGCTCGCCAGCCCGATGGGCCTGATCCCGTCCATCGGCGCCCGGCTGGCCCGGCACACCTTCTCGCCGGATCTGCTGCTGACCGACGGAGAGGCGCTGCTCGTCGGTCTCGACGGCACCCCGGAGGGCTGGCTGCCGTACCGCAGGCACCTGACGGCGGTGACCGGCGGGCGGCGGCACGTGATGATGGGCGCGAGCCAGCTCGACCGGTTCGGCAACCAGAACATCGCGTGCGTCGGCGACTGGGCGCGGCCCCGGCGCCAGTTGCTGGGGGTACGCGGTGCTCCGGTCAACACCCTGAACAACCCGACCAGTTACTGGATCCCCAGACACTCGACACGGGTGTTCGTCGAGCGGGTCGACATGGTGTGCGGGGTGGGGTACGACCGGGCCGGCGCCGCGGGTCCGAGCGCCACCCGGTTCCATCGTCTGCCCCGGGTGGTGACGGACCTGGCCGTCCTCGACTTCGCGACGCCCGATCACTCGATGCGGCTGGTGTCCGTCCACCCGGGCGTGGGCGTCGGGCAGGTCGTGGACGCGACGGGTTTCGGGCTGAGCGTCCCGGACGAGGTGCCGTTCACCCGCGAGCCGACCGCGCGGGAGCTGGAGCTGATCCGCACGGTGATCGACCCGGCCGGTCTGCGCGAGGGGGAGGTGCCCGATCCGCGGTCCGCCGGGCCGGCCGCCGACGCGGGCGGGCGGGGGGCCGCCGGTCCGGGCGGTGGCGCACGGGGCGGGGGGACCTCCGGCGGTCCGGACGGGGGCGGTCGCTGATGGAGACCGCGCTGACCCGGCTCGTGGGTGTCCGGCATCCCGTCGTGCAGACCGGCATGGGCTGGGTGGCGGGGCCCCGACTGGTCTCGGCGACGGCGAACGCGGGCGCGCTGGGCGTCCTGGCCTCGGCGACGATGACGCTCGACCAGCTCCGTGACGCCGTGCGGGAGGTCAAGTCCCGTACGGACCGGCCCTTCGGCGTGAACCTGCGTGCCGACGCCGGGGACGCGGGCGACCGGGTGCGGATCATCGTGGAGGAGGGGGTGCGCGTCGCGTCGTTCGCGCTCGCCCCCTCCCGCGAGCTGATCGCCGGGCTGAAGGAGGCGGGGGTGGTCGTCGTGCCGTCCGTCGGTGCCCGGCGGCACGCCGAGAAGGTGGCGGCCTGGGGCGCCGACGCGGTGATCGTGCAGGGCGGCGAGGGCGGCGGTCACACCGGGGAGGTGGCGACGAGCGTGCTGCTGCCCCAGGTGGTGGACGCCGTGGACATCCCCGTGGTGGCTGCGGGCGGCTTCCACGACGGGCGGGGTCTCGTGGCGGCGCTGGCCTACGGGGCGGCGGGCATCGCGATGGGCACGCGGTTCCTGCTGACCTCCGACTCGACCGTTCCCGACGCGGTGAAGGCGAGGTACCTGGCGGCGACGGTGAAGGACGTGACCGTGACGACGGCCGTCGACGGGCTGCCGCACCGCATGCTGCGCAGTGAACTCGTCGACGCCCTGGAGGGGGCGGGGCGCACCGGGGCGCTCGTGCGGGCGGTGCGCCGGGCCGCCGGGTTCCGGCGGATCTCCGGGCTGTCCTGGTCCCGGATGGTCCGTGACGGTCTGGCCATGCGGCACGGCAGGGATCTGAGCTGGAGTCAGGTCCTGCTCGCCGCCAACACGCCGATGCTCCTGAAGGCGTCGATGGTGGACGGCCGGACGGACCTCGGGGTGATGGCGTCGGGGCAGGTGGCGGGGGTGATCGAGGACCTCCCCTCCTGTGCCGAGCTGGTCGGGCGGGTGATGGCGCAGGCCCACGCGGTCCTGAAGGCCCTTCCCGCACCGGAGGGACCGGAACCCACCACCCCCGAAGCACGCCCCGCCCCACCCGCCTGAACACCGCGCCTACACACGGCCCACCTCCTGGCACACGGCCTCCGTCCTCCCGCCGCACGGCCCCCGCCCCACGTGCCGCACGGGCTGCTCCCCCGCCCGCGCGACGGCCCGCCCCCGGCCTCGCCCCCGAGCCGGGGAGGGGCCGGGGGCGAGGCCGGGCGGGACCAGGCGGAGCCGGGCGGGCTCGGGGGCAGAGCCGGCCGAGCCCGGTGGCAGTCCCGGGCCGAGGTCCGGGCCGGGCCCGGGGTTTCAGAGGCGTTCGATGATCGTCACGTTCGCCTGGCCGCCGCCCTCGCACATCGTCTGGAGTCCGAACCGGCCGCCGGTGCGTTCCAGTTCGTGCAGCAGCGTGGTCATCAGCCGTACGCCGGTGGCGCCGAGGGGGTGGCCGAGGGCGATCGCGCCGCCGTTGACGTTGACCCTCTCGGGGTCCGCGCCGGTCTCCTTGAGCCAGGCGAGGACGACCGGGGCGAACGCCTCGTTGATCTCGACGAGGTCGATGTCGGCCATGGACATGCCGGTCTTCTTCAGGGCGTGGGCGGTGGCCGGGACGGGGGCCGAGAGCATGCGGATGGGGTCCTCGCCACGCACGGAGAGGTGGTGGACGCGGGCCCGGGGGGTGAGGCCGTGTTCGCGGACCGCCCGTTCGGAGGCGAGCAGCATCGCGGCGGCGCCGTCGGAGACCTGGGAGGAGCAGGCGGCGGTGACGGTGCCGCCCTCGACGACCGGTTTCAGGGCCGCCATCTTCTCCAGGGTGGTGTCGCGGCGCGGGCCCTCGTCGGCGGTGACGTCGCCGAGGGGGACGGTCTCGCGGGCGAAGCGGCCCTCGTCGGCGGCGCGTATCGCCCGCTGGTGGGAGCGGAGGGCGAACTCCTCCTGGTCGCGGCGGCTGATGCCCCATTTGGCGGCGATGAGTTCGGCGCCGTGGAACTGGTTGACGGGGCGGTCGCCGTAGCGTGCCCGCCAGCCCTCGCTGCCCGCGAAGGGTCCTTCGGTGAGGCCGAGGGGTTCGGCGGCCTGGCGGGAGGCGAAGGCGATGGGCACCTGGCTCATGTTCTGCACCCCGCCGGCGACGACGAGGTCCTGGGTGCCGGACAGGACGCCCTGGGCGGCGAAGTGCACGGCCTGCTGGGAGGAGCCGCACTGCCGGTCGACGGTGACCCCGGGCACCTCCTCGGGCAGTCCGGCCGCCAGCCAGCTCGTACGGGCGATGTCGCCGGCCTGCGGTCCGACGGTGTCCAGGCAGCCGAGGACGACGTCGTCGACGGCGGCCGGGTCCACGCCGGAGCGTTCGACGAGGGCCTTGAGCACGTGGGCGGCGAGGTCGGCGGGGTGGACCGCGGCGAGTCCTCCCCGGCGTCGCCCGACGGGTGTGCGGACCGCTTCGACGATGTAGGCCTCGGCCATGACGACTCCCTTGCGGAGGTGAGTGGTTCGCTGCGGTTACTCACGGACGGAGATGCCGTCGAGCACCATCGACAGGTACTGCCGGGCGATCTCCTCGGGGCTGTGCTGACCGCCGGGGCGGTACCAGGACGCGGCGACCCACACGGTGTCGCGCACGAAGCGGTAGGTGAGGCGGATGTCGAGGTCGGCGCGGAAGACCTCGGCGCCGACTCCGCGTTCCAGGGTGCTCAGCCAGGCCTTCTCGAAGTTGCGCTGGGACTCGGCGAGGAAGGCGAAGCGCTCCTGTGCGGCGAGGTGGCGGGACTCCTTCTGGTAGATCGCGACGGCCGCGCGGTGCCGGTCGATCTCCCGGAAGGATTCGGTGACGAGGGCTTCCAGGGTTTCCCGGGGGCCGAGTCCGGCGCCGAGGACGGTGTCGTAGCCGTCCCAGAGTTCGTCGAGGAAGGTCCGCAGGATCTCCTCGAGCATCGATTCCTTGGAGTCGAAGTGGTAGTAGAGGCTGCCCGCGAGCATCCCGGCCTCGTCCGCGATCTTGCGGACGGTGGTGGCGTTGTAGCCCTGTTCGGCGAACACCTCGGCGGCGGTGCCGAGGAGTTCGCGTCGGCGCTCGGGAGTCGCGGTCACCTGGGGCTTCTTCTTGGTAGGCACCGGGTCATTGTCGTCCTAGGCGTGCTGGCCGCTCACGGACACGACCTCGCCGGTCAGGTACGAGGAGTAGCCGGAGGCGAGGAACACGATCGCGTTGGCCACCTCCCAGGGTTCGGCGTGGCGGCCGAACGCCTCGCGGGCGGTGAGTTCTTCGAGCAGTTCGGGGGTGGTGACCTTCACCAAGTGGGGGTGCATGGCGAGGCTGGGCGCGACGGCGTTGACGCGGACGCCGTAGGCGGCGGCCTCGATCGCGGCGCAGCGGGTGAGGGCCATGACGCCCGCTTTCGCGGCGGCATAGTGGGCCTGTCCGGCCTGTGCGCGCCAGCCGAGGACGGAGGCGTTGTTGACGACGGCTCCGCCGCCGCCGTGTTCCCTGAGGCGTCGCAGGGCGGCGCGGGTGCAGCGGAAGGTGCCGTTCAGGGTCACGTCGAGGACCGTGGACCACTGGTCGTCGGTCATGTCGGCGAGGGGTGCGGTGCCGCCGAGGCCCGCGTTGTTGACGACGATGTCCAGTCGGCCGTGGAGGTCCTCGGCGGTGTCGAAGAGGGCCTGGACCTGGTCCTCGGCGGTGACGTCACAGGGCAGCGCGGCGACCTGGTCGGGGCCGAACTCACCGGCCAGGGTCTCGGCGGTCTCCCCCAGCCGGCGGGTGTGGGCGTCGCTGATCAGGACGCGGGCGCCCTCCTCCAGGAACCGGCGTGCGGTGGCCCCGCCGATGCCGGCGCCCGCGGCGGCGGTGATGACGGCGGTGCGGCCCTTCAGGAGTCCGTGGCCGGGTACGTACGCCGGGCTCTCGACGTCGCTCATGGCTCCAAGCTAACCTACCAAACACTTGTTAGGGAAGCTCCGCCGGAAGGTGCCGCCGATGGACCTCACCCGCTCCCCCGCCGACGAGGCGTTCCGCGCCGAGGCCCGCGCCTGGCTGGACGTCCACGTCCCGGCGGTCGCGCTCCCCTCCCTGGAGACCGGGGAGGGCTTCGCGGCGCACCGGGAGTGGGAGGCCGAACTGGCGGCGGACCGCTGGTCGGTGGTGTCGTGGCCCGCGGAGTACGGCGGCCGGGACGCGGACCTCGTGCGCTGGCTGGCGTTCGAGGAGGAGTACCACGCGGCGGGCGCGCCGGGCCGGGTCGGGCAGAACGGCATCAGTCTGCTGGCGCCGACCCTGTTCGAGCACGGCACCGCGGAGCAGCGGGCGCGCGTGCTGCCTTCGATGGCCACCGGCGAGGTGGTGTGGGCGCAGGCGTGGTCCGAACCCGAGGCGGGTTCGGACCTGGCCGGCTTGAGGTCGCGCGCGGTGCGCGTGGACGGCGGCTGGCTGCTGCGGGGGCACAAGACGTGGTCGTCGCGGGCCGCGTTCGCGGACCGCGCCTTCGGTCTCTTCCGCAGTGAGCCCGGGCTGGCGAAGCCCCACCAGGGCCTGACGTACTTGATGTTCGATCTGCGCGCGCCGGGTGTGACGGTGCGCCCGATCGGGCGTCTGGACGGCAGGCCGGCCTTCGCGGAGCTGTTCCTGGACGACGTGTTCGTGCCCGACGAGGACGTGATCGGCGAGCCGGGGCGGGGCTGGCGGGTGGCGATGTCGACGGCGGGAAACGAACGCGGGCTGACGCTGCGTTCGCCGGGCCGTTTCCTGGCGGCCGCGGACCGGCTGGCCGCCTCGTGGCGCGCGTACGGGGACCCGTCGGACTCGGCGCTGCGCGACCGGGTGGCCGACGCGGTGATCGGCGCCCGCGCCTATCAGCTCTTCGCGTACGCCCACGCCTCGCGGCTGCTCGCAGGGGAGAACATCGGGCCGGAGTCCAGTCTGAACAAGGTGTTCTGGTCGGAGCTCGACATCGCGCTGCACGAGACGGCCCTCGATCTGCTGGGCGCCGAGGGCGAGGCGGCGGACACCGCGTGGTGCGAGGGGTACGTGTTCGCGCTCGCGGGACCCGTCTACGCGGGCACCAACGAGATCCAGCGCGACATCATCGCCGAGCGGCTGCTCGGCCTTCCGAAGGGCCGCCGCTGATGCGCTTCCTCCTCGACGCCGAGCAGCACGCCTTCGCCGCCTCCCTGGACGCGATGCTGGCGGCCGCGGACACGCCGTCGGTGGTGCGGGCGTGGGCGGGCGGCGACCACGCGCCGGGGCTGGCCCTGTGGTCGCGGCTGGCCGGGGCGGGCGTGTTCGCGCTGGCGGCCCCGGAGGCGTACGAGGGGGTGGGACCGCTTCCCGTGGAACTGGCGGTCGCCTTCCTGGAACTGGGCCGGCACGCGGTCCCGGGTCCGGTGGTGGAGACGGTCGCCGCCGCCGTGCTGCTGGGCGAGCTGAGCGCGCTGGGCGAACCGGGTCCGGCCGAGCGGCTGCTGCCGGGGATCGCCTCGGGCAAGAGCCTCGCCACCCTGGTCCTGCCTGGCGGCCACGCGCCCGCAGCGGGTGCTTCGGCACCGTCCGGCGGGCACAGGCCCGACCCGGCAACCCTGCCCGACAGTCACACGCCCGACCCGGCAACAGCACCTTCCGGCAGCCACGCGCCGGACCCGGACCCGGCGGCCCTGTCCTGCGGTCACGCGCTCGACGCGGACGCGGCGGCGGTGTCGCTCGTGGTGGACGGTGACGGGCTGCGGCTCGCATCCGGTCACGGGCCGGTGCGGGTGTCCGTGGACCGGGCCCGCCGGCTCGCCCGTCCGGACAACGGCGGCGAACTCCTGGCCGCCGGACCGCTGGTCGCCCGCGCGGCGCTGCGGGCGCTGGTCTGGGCCCGGCTCGCCACCGCGGCCCAGTCCCTCGGGGTGGGCCTCGCCCTCCTCGGCCGGACCGTCGAGTACGTCGGGCGGCGGACCCAGTTCGGGGTGCCCGTCGGCTCGTTCCAGGCGGTCAAGCACCGGCTCGCGGACGCGCTGGTCGCCCTGGAGTTCGCGCGCCCGCTGCTGTTCGGGGCCGCGCTGTCGACGGCGCCGGCGGAGGTGGCCGCCGCGAAGGTCACGGCGTGCGAGGCGGCGTACGGAACGGCGCGGGCCGCGCTGCAGTTGCACGGCGCGATCGGCTACACCGCCGAGTACGACCTGTCGCTGTGGTTCACCAAGGCCCGCGCGCTGCGTTCGGCCTGGGGGACCCCGGCCGAGTGCAGGGCCGAGGCGCTGGCCGGTCTCAGTGGTGGTGGCCGTCCTCCCCGCTCGTGAGCGTCCGGTACTCCTCGGCCGTCGGTTTCGGGATCCTGGTGCCGGGCCCGTACAGGGCGCGTGCCAGCCGGGCGCGCAGCCGCTGGGACGGGCGGACCCGGCGGGCGACGCCGTTCGCGTCGACGAGCGGGCCCACCTCGTAGGGCGGCGGCTGTTCGTGCTGGGTGAGGGTGAACCGCTGTGCCGGGGTGAGGGGTTCGTGGACCTCGACGTACTCGCCGTGCGGCAGCATCTTGATCGTGCCGGTCTCGCGTCCGTGCAGCACCTTGTCGCGGTCGGCGCGTTGCAGCCCCAGGCAGATGCGCTTGGTGAGGACGTAGGCGAGCGCGGGCCCGGCGAAGACGGCGACGCGGACGAACCAGGTGATGGCGTTGATCGACAGGTGGAAGTGGGTGGCCCACAGGTCGTTGCCGCCGCCGACGAGCAGGACGGCGTAGAGCGTCAGCCAGGCGACGCCGAGCGCGGTGCGGGTGGGCACGTTGCGCGGCCGGTCCAGGATGTGGTGCTCGCGCCGGTCGCCGGTGACCCAGGCCTCGATGAAGGGGTAGGCGGCGATGGCGGCCATGACGAGCGGGAAGAGCGCGAAGGGGATGAAGACGCCGAGCTGGAGGGTGTGACCGAAGGCGTTGACCTCCCATCCGGGCATCACGCGGATGAGCCCTTCGGAGAAGCCGAGGTACCAGTCGGGCTGGGCGCCGGTGGTCACCAGGTCTGGACGGTAGGGCCCGAACGCCCACACGGGGTTGACGGTGGCGATCCCGCCCATGACCGCCAGGACTCCGAAGACCAGGAAGAAGAACCCGCCGGCCTTGGCCATGTAGACGGGCATGAAGGGCATGCCGACGACCGACTTCTGGTCGCGTCCGGGGCCCGGGTACTGCGTGTGCTTGTGGTGGAAGACCAGGATCAGATGGGCGACCACCAGTCCCAGCATGACGCCCGGCAGCAGCAGGACGTGGATGGGGAAGAACCTCGGGATGATGTCGTGCCCCGGGAACTCCCCGCCGAACAGGAAGAAGGAGATGTACGTCCCGACGACCGGGATCGAGAGGATGGCGCCCTGCGCGAAGCGGACGCCGGTCCCGGAGAGCAGGTCGTCGGGGAGCGAGTAGCCGGTCAGTCCGGTGAGGAGGCCGAGCATCAGCAGGGTCCAGCCGAAGAGCCAGTTGACCTCGCGCGGCTTGCGGAAGGCGCCCGTGAAGAACACCCGCATCATGTGCACGAGCATGCCGGCGAGGAAGACGAGCGCCGCCCAGTGGTGGATCTGGCGGATCAGCAGTCCGCCGCGCACGTCGAAGCTGATGTCGAGCGTGGACTCGTACGCCCGTGTCATGACGATGCCGTTCAGCGGCCCGTAGGAGCCGTGGTAGACGACCTCGACCCCGCTCGGCTCGAAGAACAGGGTGAGGTAGACGCCGGTGAGGATCAGTACGAGGAAGCTGTAGAGGCAGACCTCGCCCAGCATGAACGACCAGTGGTCCGGGAAGACCTTGCGCATGTTGGCCCTGGCCAGGGAGTAGAGGCCGAGGCGTCCGTCGGCCCAGTCGGCGAGCCGCTCCCCCCTGCCGGTCTCCGGCGCGCGCCGGGCCCGCGCCGTCCCCGTGCCGCCCGGGGGTGAAGTGCCTTTCCCGGGTGCTCCGTTCGGCGAGGTTCCCGTGGTCCGGCCGGAGTCGATCTCTCGTGCGCCCATTCGCCGCTCCCCTCGGCCCACCAGGGTGGCACGTCGGCCGGACGAAGCCAACGGGGCGTTACGGAAGGGGCGTTGGGGCGGACCGGGCCGGGGCGGGCGGTGTCCGGCCCCGGCCGCGGGGGTGACGGGCGGGTCAGGCCAGGATTCCGCGGGCCCGTGCGGCCGCCAGCCACTGCGGGAACTCCGCCACCAGCCGGTCGTACAGCTCCCCGTCGCTCACCCGGCGCGGATCCGGACCGGCGTGGAAGAAGCCGGCGTTGTCGACGGCGCGCTTCTGCGGGACGGCCAGTTCGTCGAGCCTGCGCAGGAAGTCGAACTGTTTGCTGCCGCGGTCGCCGAACCCCACGAACTGCCAGAACATCGGCAGCCGGGCGGCCTTG
Organism: Streptomyces sp. NPDC058751; assembly: GCF_042746485.1. Taxonomy (NCBI): domain Bacteria; kingdom Bacillati; phylum Actinomycetota; class Actinomycetes; order Kitasatosporales; family Streptomycetaceae; genus Streptomyces; species Streptomyces sp. NPDC058751. Next base: position 111,074 of record NZ_JBHYPZ010000013.1, read on the forward strand.
CACAGGTACCGCTCGGCGGCGAGCTTGTTGATCGGCCCTCCGTCGGTCTGGAAGACGACGAGGGCCGGGGCGTCGGAGCCGCTGTCGAGGTAGTGGTCGATGACGGCGTCCATGGCGAGGTGGTAGCTGGTCCTGCCCATGTGTCCGAGCCCGGCCACGATCGATTCGATCCGCCCGCGGTGGTTGCCGAGCGCGATGTCGGTGACCGCGTCGACGTCCGTGGAGAAGAAGACGACCGGGACGGTGCCGTCGTCGTCGAGGTGGGCGGACAGGCCGAGGACGCGGTCGGCGAGGGCCTGCACGCTGCCGTCGTCGTAGTACGGCTTCATCGACCCCGAGTAGTCCACCACCAGGTACACGGCGGCCCGTTGTCCGCCCAGTCCGTGCTTGGTGAGGCTGGCCCCGGCGCTCCTGTAGGGGCCCACCAGCGCGGGCGCGGTCTCCTCGATCCTGGTGAGGCCGACTCCGGTCATGCGGGCTCCCGTCGTACGAGGACTGCGGAACGACGAGATTACGTCACGGCGTCGTCATCACGTCACGGCGTCGTCCCGTCCGGGCCCGGGAACCGGCGTCCACCCGCGGCGGCCGTGGATCACGGCCCCGCGGTTCCCCGTTGTCGGAGGCGTTGGATAAGTTTGATCACCGCCGTCCCCACCGGCTCATTTCCCGCCCTGTACCCGCGCGTTCCTAGGAGCCGGCCGTGGAGTCCGAGTCCGCCGTCACCACCTGCTACCGCCACCCCAAGGTGGAGTCGCACGTGCGCTGCACCCGATGCGACCGCTACATATGCCCGAACTGCATGCGTGAGGCGGCCGTCGGCCACCAGTGCGTGGAGTGCGTGAAGGAGGGCGCGAGGTCGGTCCGGCAGGCCCGTACGGCGTTCGGGGGCCGGATATCGACGGTGCCGGCGGTGACGTACGTCCTCATCGGCCTGAACGTGCTGGCCTATCTGGCCGAGCTGCTGCGCTCCTCGTTCGTGGACCGGTTCTCGATGCTCGGCGCGGGCCTGGCGGACACGGCCGGGGGCCACTACCTCTGGGAGTCCGCGTACCCCTCCTCCTTCCACGCGGAGGGTCTGGTCGCCGGGGAGTGGTACCGGCTGCTGACCGGCGCGTTCCTGCACATGCCGCCCGCGGAGGGGACGTTCGGGATCGCCCACATCGTGATGAACATGTTCGCGCTGTGGAACATCGGCCGGATCGTCGAGGCCCAGCTCGGCCGGGTCCGCTACCTCGCGCTGTATCTGCTGTCGGCGCTCGGCGGTTCGGTCCTGGTGCTGCTGATCGCGCCGGAGGAGTCGACGATCGGCGCGTCCGGCGCGATCTTCGGCATCGGCGCCGCCTACTACGTCATGGCCCGCCGTCTCGGCGGGGACATGGGGGGCGTCAACCGCTTCATGGCCGGCCTGCTGATCTGGCTCCTGATCTCGGCGGGGCTCACGTCCTGGCAGGGGCACCTCGGCGGGCTGCTGGCGGGCGGGCTCGTGACCGCGGCCTACGCGTACGCCCCCCGCGACCGGCGTCGGCCCCTGGTCCAGGCGGCCGTCTGCGTGGGCCTTCTCGCCCTGCTGGTGCTCCTCGCGGTGCTGAAGGTGTCGGCACTGCGGACAGGTGCGGTGTAGCAGGGGGCGGTGCCCCGGCCGGCACGCCGGCGCGGGCACCGGAACCGCGCCCGGTCCGGGACCCGGCGCGGTGCCCGGTCCGGAGTCCGACGCGGTGCCCGGTCCGGAGTCCGGCGCGGGACCTGGCACGGAGCCCGGGACGGGGTCCGACGCGATGCCCGGGGCGGAGCCCGGCGCAGGGTCCTGAGCGGTTCCCGCGCCGCCCGGCGCGAGACCTCGCACGGAGCCCGGGACGGGTGGGACGGCCGCCGGTCGCGGGCGGTGACCACCGGGCGGGCGGGGTGCCCTCCGTCCGGGCCCCTTCTCGTGCGCTCCGGGGGCCGGGGCGGTGCCCGTGCCCGGTGGCACATCTGTGCGTCCGCCCGCGCGGCCGCGCGCTCCCCCGGCGGTGCGCCGGGGCTGCGTACCCTGTGCGGCATGAAACGCGCGGGTCCTCTGTCCTTCGCCCTCGCCCCCGTGCTGATCACGGCGGCCGTCTGGCTCGCCGCGTCCGGCCACGCCCCGGACGACGGCAAGGGCGGCACGGCGTCCGCGGCTCGCTCCCGTGCCGCGGACGGGGCGGAACGGACGGCCGACGACGGGACGGTCGCCGCTCCGTCTGCGGGTCTCGCCGCCCGGGACAAGAAGGAGCTCGCCCAGCGGATCGTGGCGAGTGCCGAGAACTCCACGCTGAACTGGCGCGAGGCGTACGGCTACATCGAGGACATCGGCGACGGCCAGGGCTACACCGCGGGCCTCATCGGCTTCTGCACCGGGACCCACGACCTGCTCACCCTCGTCGAGCGCTACACAGAGGCGCACCCGGGCAACAGGCTCGCCCGCTATCTCCCGGCCCTGCGCGAGGTCGACGGCACCGACTCCCACGAGGGCCTGGACCCGGGCTTCCCGGCCGCCTGGCGTCACGAGGCCGGCCTCGCCGCGTTCCGCGAGGCGCAGGACTCCGAGCGGGACCGGGTCTACTTCGACCCCGCGGTCCGCCAGGCCAGGCTCGACGGTCTCGGCACGCTCGGCCAGTTCGTCTACTACGACGCCATGGTGCTGCACGGTCCGGGGACCGGCGACCACGGCTTCCACGGGCTGCGTGAGCGCGCCGTGCGCGAGGCGGCCCCGCCGTCCGGGGGCGGCGACGAGACGACGTACCTCGGCACCTTCCTGGACATCCGGCGCGCGGCCATGAAGTCCGAGGACCCCGACCGCGACACCACCCGCATCGACACGGCCCAGCGCCGGTTCCTCCGCGAGGGGAACCTCGGCCTGCGCACACCGCTGGAGTGGAAGGTGTACGGCGAGACCTACCGCGTGCCGTAGGTGCCGGGGGTGCGCGGACATGCGGCGGCGCCTGCCAGGGCGTCCGGTCGGGGACAGTGAGGCAGGCGCCGTCTCGTGTTCCGCACGCCTTTGTGCGGGACGTCTCGAGTGACCGTTGTCAGGTCACGCATCCATGGGTCAGACCGTCAGCGAGCGGTCCGTCGGGCGGATCGGGGCCGGCAGGTCGCTCGCCCCGGTGAGGAAGCGGTCGACCCCGCGGGCGGCCGAGCGGCCCTCCGCGATGGCCCAGACGATGAGGGACTGGCCGCGGCCCGCGTCACCGGCGACGAACACGCCGGGCACGTTGGTCGCGAAGTCGGCGTCGCGGGCGATGTTGCCGCGCTCGTCGAGCTCCAGACCGAACTGGGCGACCACGCCGTTCTCGACGTCGGTGCCGGTGAACCCCATCGCCAGGGTCACGAGCTGGGCGGGGATCTTGCGCTCCGTGCCCGGCTTCTGGTTCAGCTTGCCGCCGGTGAACTCCACCTCGACCAGGTGCAGCCACTGGACGTTGCCGTCCTCGTCGCCCTCGAAGTGGGTGGTGGAGACCGCGTAGACGCGCTCGCCGCCCTCCTCGTGCGCGGAGGTGACCTTGTAGAGCATCGGGAACGTCGGCCAGGGCTGGCCCGCGTTCCGCTCCTCGCCCGGCCGCGGCATGATCTCCAGCTGGGTGACCGAGGCCGCGCCCTGGCGGTGGGCGGTGCCCACGCAGTCCGCGCCCGTGTCGCCGCCGCCGATGACCACGACGTGCTTGCCCTCGGCGGTGATCGGGGGCGCCACGAAGTCGCCCTCCTGCACCTTGTTCGCCAGCGGCAGGTACTCCATGGCCTGGTGGATGCCGTTCAGCTCCCGCCCGGGGACGGGCAGGTCACGGGCGGTCGTGGCGCCGGCGGCGATGACCACGGCGTCGTACCGCTTGCGCAGGTCCGTCGCCTTGAGGTCGCGGCCGATCTCGATGCCCGTGCGGAAGCGGGTGCCCTCCGCGCGCATCTGCTCGATGCGGCGGTTGATGTGCCGCTTCTCCATCTTGAACTCGGGGATGCCGTAGCGGAGCAGACCGCCGATGCGGTCGGCGCGCTCGTACACCGCGACCGTGTGACCGGCGCGCGTGAGCTGCTGGGCGGCGGCGAGACCGGCGGGACCGGAACCGATGACCGCGACGGTCTTGCCGGAGAGGCGCTCGGGGGCCTGGGCCGCGACGGTGCCGCTGTCCCACGCCTTGTCGATGATCGAGACCTCGACGTTCTTGATGGTCACGGCGGGCTGGTTGATGCCGAGCACGCACGCGGACTCGCACGGCGCGGGGCACAGCCGCCCGGTGAACTCCGGGAAGTTGTTCGTGGCGTGCAGCCGCTCGGAGGCGGCCTGCCAGTCCTCGCGGTACGCGTAGTCGTTCCACTCGGGGATCAGGTTGCCCAGCGGACAGCCGTTGTGGCAGAACGGGATGCCGCAGTCCATGCAACGGCTGGCCTGCTTGCTGATGATCGGCAGCAGGGAGCCGGGGACGTAGACCTCGTTCCAGTCCTTCAGGCGCACCTCGACGGGCCGGGACTTGGCGACCTCACGGCCGTGGTTCAGAAAGCCCTTGGGATCAGCCATTGGTCGCCGCCTCCATCATCTTCTCGGTGATCGCGGACTCGTCGAGTCCGGCTCGCTCGGCGGCGTCCTTGGCGGCGAGCACTGCCTTGTACGTGCTGGGAATGATCTTGCTGAAGCGGTCCACGGCGGCGGGCCACTCGGCGAGCAGCTTCTCGGCGACCGTCGAGCCGGTCTCCTCCGCGTGCCGCTGCACGACCTCGTGCAGCCACTGCTTGTCGGCGTCGTCGAGCTGCTCGACGGCGTCCACGCTGGCGACGTTCACGTTGTCGCGGTCGAGGTCGATCACGTAGGCGATGCCGCCGGACATGCCGGCCGCGAAGTTGCGGCCGGTCTCGCCGAGGACGACCGCGTGACCGCCGGTCATGTACTCGCAGCCGTGGTCGCCCACGCCCTCGGAGACCACCAGCGCGCCGGAGTTGCGGACGCAGAAGCGCTCGCCGGTGCGGCCGCGCAGGAACAGTTCGCCGCCGGTCGCGCCGTAGGCGATGGTGTTGCCGGCGATCGTCGAGTACTCGGCGAGGTGGTCGGCGCCGCGGTCGGGGCGGACGACGACACGGCCGCCGGAGAGGCCCTTGCCGACGTAGTCGTTGGCGTCGCCCTCCAGGCGCAGCGTGACACCGCGGGGGAGGAAGGCGCCGAAGGACTGGCCCGCCGAGCCGGTGAAGGTGATGTCGACGGTGTCGTCGGGCAGGCCCGCGCCGCCGAACTTCTTCGTCACCTCGTGGCCGAGCATGGTGCCGACGGTGCGGTTGATGTTGCGGATCGCGACCTGGGCGCGGACCGGCTGGGCGTCGGTCGCGGAGTCCGCGGCCAGCGCGTCGGCGGCGAGCCTGATCAGCTCGTTGTCGAGCGCCTTCTCCAGGCCGTGGTCCTGCTCGACGACCTGGTGCAGGGCCGCGCCCTCGGGCAGTTCGGGCACGTAGAAGAGCGGGGACAGGTCCAGGCCCTGCGCCTTCCAGTGGGTGACGGCGCGCTCCACGTCGAGGGTCTCGGCGTGGCCGACGGCCTCCTCGATGCTGCGGAAACCGAGCTCGGCGAGGATCTCGCGGACCTCTTCGGCGATGAACTTGAAGAAGTTCACGACGTGCTCGGCCTTGCCGGCGAAGCGGTCGCGCAGCACCGGGTTCTGGGTGGCGATGCCGACCGGGCAGGTGTCGAGGTGGCAGACGCGCATCATGACGCAGCCGGAGACGACGAGCGGCGCGGTCGCGAAACCGAACTCCTCGGCGCCGAGCAGCGCGGCGATGACGACGTCGCGGCCGGTCTTGAGCTGGCCGTCGGTCTGCACGACGATGCGGTCGCGCAGGCCGTTGAGCAGCAGGGTCTGCTGGGTCTCGGCGAGGCCGAGCTCCCAGGGGCCGCCCGCGTGCTTGAGCGAGGTGAGCGGGGAGGCGCCGGTGCCGCCGTCGTGGCCGGAGATGAGCACGACGTCCGCGTGGGCCTTGGAGACGCCCGCCGCGACCGTGCCGACGCCGACCTCGGAGACCAGCTTCACGTGGATGCGGGCCTTCGGGTTGGCGTTCTTGAGGTCGTGGATGAGCTGGGCCAGGTCCTCGATGGAGTAGATGTCGTGGTGCGGCGGCGGGGAGATCAGGCCGACGCCCGGGGTCGAGTGACGGGTCTTGGCCACCCACGGGTAGACCTTGTGGCCGGGCAGCTGGCCGCCCTCGCCGGGCTTGGCGCCCTGGGCCATCTTGATCTGGATGTCGTCGGCGTTGACCAGGTACTCGGAGGTGACGCCGAAGCGGCCGGAGGCGACCTGCTTGATGCTGGAGCGGCGCGCCGGGTCGTACAGGCGCTCCGGGTCCTCGCCGCCCTCACCGGTGTTGGACTTGCCGCCCAGCTGGTTCATGGCGATGGCGAGGGTCTCGTGCGCCTCCTTGGAGATGGAGCCGTACGACATGGCGCCGGTGGAGAAGCGCTTGACGATCTCGGAGACCGGCTCGACCTCGTCGACGGAGATCGACGGGCGGTCCGACTTGAAGCCGAACAGGCCGCGCAGCGTCATCAGGCGCTCGGACTGCTCGTTGACGCGGTCGGTGTACTTCTTGAAGATCTCGTAGCTGCCGGAGCGCGTCGAGTGCTGGAGGCGGAAGACCGTCTCCGGGTCGAACAGGTGCGGCTCGCCCTCGCGGCGCCACTGGTACTCGCCGCCGATCTCCAGGGCGCGGTGCGCGGGGGCGATGCCGGAGGCGGGGTAGGCCTTGGCATGCCGGGCGGCGACCTCCTTGGCGATGACGTCGAGGCCGGCGCCGCCGATCTTGGTGGCCGTGCCGTTGAAGTACTTCTCGACGAACGCGGTCTCCAGGCCGACGGCCTCGAAGACCTGGGCGCCGCGGTAGGAGGCGACGGTCGAGATGCCCATCTTGGACATGACCTTCAGCACGCCCTTGCCGAGGGCGTAGATCAGGTTGCGGATGGCCTGTTCGGCCTCGATGCCGGACAGGAAGGTGCCGGCGCGGACGAGGTCCTCGACGGACTCCATCGCCAGGTACGGGTTGACGGCCGCGGCGCCGTAGCCGATGAGCAGGGCGACGTGGTGGACCTCGCGGACGTCCCCGGCCTCGACCAGCAGGCCCACGTGGGTGCGCTGCTTGGTGCGGATGAGGTGGTGGTGGACGGCCGCCGTGAGCAGCAGCGAGGGGATCGGCGCGTGCTCGGCGTCGGAGTGGCGGTCCGACAGGACGATCAGGCGGGCGCCGTTCTCGATGGCGGCGTCGGCCTCGGCGCAGATCTCCTCGATGCGGGCGGCCAGCGAGTCGCCACCGCCGGAGACCCGGTACAGGCCGGAGAGCGTCGCGGCCTTCATGCCGGGCATGTCGCCGTCGGCGTTGATGTGGATGAGCTTGGCCAGCTCGTCGTTGTCGATCACCGGGAAGGGCAGGGTGACGCTGCGACAGGAGGCGGCCGTCGGGTCCAGCAGGTTGCCCTGCGGGCCCAGCGAGGAGCGCAGGGAGGTGACCAGCTCTTCGCGGATCGCGTCCAGCGGCGGGTTGGTGACCTGGGCGAACAGCTGGGTGAAGTAGTCGAACAGCAGACGCGGGCGCTGCGAGAGCGCGGCGATCGGCGAGTCCGTGCCCATCGAACCGATCGGCTCGGCGGCGGCCTTGGCCATCGGCGCGAGAATGATCCGCAGCTCCTCCTCCGTGTAACCGAAGGTCTGCTGGCGGCGGGTGACCGAGGCGTGGGTGTGCACGATGTGCTCGCGCTCGGGGAGGTCGGAGAGCTCGATCTCGCCGGCCTCCAGCCACTCCGCGTAGGGCTTCTCGGCGGCGAGACCGGCCTTGATCTCGTCGTCCTCGATGATGCGGTGCTCGACGGTGTCGACGAGGAACATCTTGCCGGGCTGGAGGCGGCCCTTGCGGACGACCTTGGCGGGGTCGATGTCGAGGACGCCGACCTCGGAGCCGAGGACGACGAGGCCCTCGTCGGTGACCCAGTAGCGGCCGGGGCGCAGGCCGTTGCGGTCGAGGACCGCGCCGACCTGGGTGCCGTCGGTGAAGGTGACGCAGGCCGGGCCGTCCCAGGGCTCCATCATCGTGGAGTGGAACTGGTAGAAGGCGCGCCGGGCCGGGTCCATGGAGTCGTGGTTCTCCCACGCCTCCGGGATCATCATCAGCACGGAGTGGGGCAGCGAACGGCCGCCGAGGTGCAGGAGTTCGAGCACCTCGTCGAAGGAGGCCGAGTCGGAGGCGTCCGGGGTGCAGACGGGGAAGATCCGCTCCAGCTTGTCCTGGTCCCCGAACAGCTCCGAGGCGAGCTGGGACTCGCGGGCGACCATCCAGTTGCGGTTGCCCTTGACCGTGTTGATCTCGCCGTTGTGCGCGACGAAGCGGTACGGGTGGGCGAGCGGCCAGCTCGGGAAGGTGTTGGTGGAGAACCGGGAGTGCACGAGCGCGATCGCGGAGGCGAAGCGGCGGTCGGACAGGTCCGGGAAGAAGGGCTCCAGCTGGCCGGTGGTCAGCATGCCCTTGTAGACGATGGTCCGCGCGGACAGCGAGGGGAAGTAGACCCCGGCCTCGCGCTCGGCGCGCTTGCGCAGCACGAAGGCGCCGCGGTCGAGGGCGATGCCCTCGCTCTTTCCGTCGGTGACGAAGATCTGGCGGAAGGCCGGCATCGTCGACCGGGCGGTGGCGCCGAGGAGTTCGGGGGCGACCGGGACCTCGCGCCAGCCGAGGACGGTGAGGCCCTCCTCGGCGGCGATCGCCTCGATCTGGGCGACGGCGTCGGCGGTGCCGTCGTTCGGGAGGAAGGCGATTCCTACCGCGTACGCGCCGGCTGCGGGAAGTTCGAATCCGGCCACTTCGCGGAGGAAGGCGTCCGGGACCTGGGAGAGGATGCCGGCGCCGTCACCCGAGTCGGGCTCGGATCCGGTGGCACCGCGGTGTTCCAGGTTGCGCAGAACGGTGAGCGCCTGCTCGACCAGCGCATGGCTCGCCTCGCCGGTGAGGGTGGCCACGAAGCCGACGCCACAGGCGTCCTTTTCGTTGCGGGGGTCGTACATACCCTGCGCAGCAGGGCGAGCATCCATGAAGGACCACTTCCGGTCGTTCGTGGAGTGCTGGGACGGCTGGCGCGGCGTACGCATCGGCTCTCCCGTCGTCGTCGGGGCGGGGAGTCTCCCGGGCTCTTGAGGCGCTGGGGAGACGGCTGCCGAGGGACGACGTTGGCCCTCTGCTGGGTGCGAAATTTCGTGCAGGTTACATGATGGAGTGGTTCTCGGAAACCGGATACTTCGTTCCAACATGCGGACACCATGGGAGTGCGGCGGGTACGGCGCGCCCAGCGGTGGAGAGATATGGGACCCAATCGGACAGATCGATGACCATCGGTCCGGTTCGCGGTGGAGGTCGTGATCCGCCGCGAGGGATGCGGCGCGGGCGTCATTGCCCGCAGCGCTTACGGCTCATTCCCAGCGGCCACGGAATCGAAACCGCCGGGTAACAACTACTTATGCGGTCCCTCGCATAAGTGATCGAGCTCATCCTACGGCCGCACCGAACAAACTGCCCAGGGCGTACGTCACACCCGCCGCGGCGCCGCCGAGGGCGAGCTGCCGCAGCCCGCTGAACCACCAGGAACGCGCGGTCACCCTGGCCACGACGGCACCGCACGCGAAGAGCCCGAGCAGGGCGAGCAGCAGCGCCGGCCACAGCACGGTCGACCCCAGCAGGTAGGGCAGTACGGGCAGCAGGGCGCCGAGCGCGAACGAGCCGAAGCTGGACACGGCGGCGACGGCCGGGGAGGGGAGGTCGCCGGGGTCGATGCCCAGTTCCTCGCGGGCGTGTATCTCCAGGGCCTGTTCGGGATCGCGGGAGAGCTGCCGGGCGACCTCGCGGGCCAGGGGCGCCTCGACACCGCGGGCCTCGTAGAGCGCGGCCAGTTCGCGCTCCTCGTCCTTGGGGTGCTTGCGCAGTTCACGCCGCTCGACGTCGAGTTCCGCCTCGACGAGTTCGCGCTGCGAGGCGACGGAGGTGTACTCGCCGGCGGCCATGGAGAAGGCTCCGGCGGCGAGTCCGGCGAGTCCGGTGATGACGATCGTCCGCTGGGACACGGCTCCACCGGCGACGCCGGTCATCAGGGCGAGGTTGGAGACCAGGCCGTCCATGGCGCCGAACACGGCCGGGCGCAGCCATCCGCCGTTGACGTCGCGGTGGGTGTGGTTGTCGCGGTGCGCCACGTGCAGCGCCGCCTCGGTCTCGATGATCGCCATACCGGGCCCCCGGGGTGCTTGATTGGACTGCTTCCACTTTTCGACAACTATGAAAGTACGCCGGAAAATTCCCCGCCGCCAGCAAGGAAAGGCTGGGCTAACCTGCGGGTTTACCGCCCAACGCTCATCCGTGACATGTCATGCACATATGTCGACCGGGTGACAGTGGGGCCCGTAGGGCTCTTGTCAACCGCCAAGGTGGGACAGATCCGCAAAGGGTCCGGGCGCCGCATTCCGCGCGCCGGCAGGGGCCCTGAGAGGAGAGGCACGTATGGCTTCCACCGCCTGCATTCCCTCGGCCCCGGTACCCGGGAGCGCCGCCGCCCTGCGTGACCGGGCCCGCGGCGCGCTGCTCGGCCTCGCCGTCGGGGACGCGCTGGGCGCACCCGCCGAGAACATGAAGCCCTCGGAGATCCGCGCGAGATGGGGCCGGATCACCGGGTACGTCGCCGAGCATCCGGCCGGTACGGACGACACCGAGTACGCGATCTTCTCGGGGCTGCTGCTGGCGCGGCACGGCTCGGCGCTGACCGTGGCGCACGTCGAATCGGCCTGGCACCAGTGGATCGCGGACCTCGACGAGGGGCCGTTCCGGGGCGCCGGGTTCAGTGAGCGCGGCACCCTGGAGAACCTGCGCCGGGGGCTCGCCGCACCCATCTCCGCCCAGCACCGGCACGCCTGGAGCGACGGTCTGGCCATGCGCGCGGCGCCCTTCGGCGTCTTCGCGGCCGGGCGGCCCGCCGAGGCGGCCCGGCTCGTGGCGATCGACGGCTCGGTGAGCCACGAGGGCGAGGGCATCTACGGCGGGCAGGCCGTCGCGGCCGGGGTCGCCGCCGCGATGGCGGGCGCCTCCACCGCCACGGTCGTCGCCTCCGCCCTGGCCGTCGTCCCCGACGACTCCTGGACGGCCCGCTCGCTGCGCCGGGCGGTCGCGGTGGCGCACCGCGGCGAACGCGCGGTGCGCTCCGCGGTCGTGATCGGCGGCTACCCGTGGACCGACCTGGCCCCCGAGGCCGTGGCCCTCGCCTTCGGCGCCTACGCGGCGGCGGACGGGGAGTTCACCGAGTCGGTCCTCACCGCGGTGAACATGGGGCGCGACGCCGACACGACGGCCGCGGTGGCCGGGGCGCTGGCGGGCGCGGGCCGGGGCATGTCCTCGGTCCCCGCCGAGTGGGCGGCCGCCATCGGGCCGGTCCGCGGGAGCTGCCTGCCCTCCATGGAGGGCCACCACATCCTGGACGTGGCGGAGCTCCTGACCCCGGAGCACGAGGAGAAGTGGGGCGCCGGGGGGCGCGTACCGCCCGTCCCGGAAGGCCCGCACCCGGTCCACGGGCACGCGCCGGCCGACGGCGACGACGGCGACGGCGGGGTACGGCCGTGAGGCCCGGCCCGGGCGGAGGCGAGTCCGGCCGGACGGCACCCGAGGGCGCCGCGTCGGCGGCACTCCCGGAGGAGGCACCACCCGCCCCTCCCCGGCCCACCACCACCGGAGCGGAACCCGGGGCGCCCGGGGCGGGGGCACGGACCACGCCGTCCGATGCGGGAGCGCGGCCCGGGGCGGGGGCCGGGGGTGTGGCGTTCGTCAGGGGGACGCTCGACGGTGCCGTCCGGGCCGTCGTGCTCCCGGCCGTCGGGGGCCGCGATCCGGCGGGGGGCCGCCGGGCCTCGGAGCGGTCCGGCGGCGCCGTACCGGAGACCGGGGTCCCGGACGGGACGCCGGGGGGAGCCGGCGCCCGGCGCGTCGAGGGGCTGCTGCTCGGGCTGGCCTCCGGGGACGCCGCCGGCTGGCCCGCCGCACGGCACCGGGCCGCGCGGATGCCCGAGTGGACCCGGCGGCTGACCCGCGAGCTGGACACCTTCGCTGAACAGAACGCGACGACGACCCTGCCCGTGCCGATCGCCCTGAACCAGCCTCCGGAACCGCTGCGCCTCGGCCCCTCGGACGACGCCGAGTGGGCGGCGTTCGCGGCGGAGGCCGTCCTGCGGGCCGGGGAGACCGGCGCGCTCGGCGACCTGAGCCTCGGCCGCAGGATGCGCGCGTCCATCGACCTGTCCTGGAACGCCGTCGCCAGCGAGGTCGCCGCCGCCGCGGACCGCGCCCCCGAGGTCGAGTCCGCCCTGCTGCCGCTGCGCGCCCGGATCTCGGTGCGGGCCGGGCTCGGCAACCTCGCCACCGGACTGCGCCCGCCCGCCACCGGCCACGACAACCCCCACTACTTCGACGACGCGGCCTGCGTACGGGCCTGCGTGCTCGCCGTGGCGCACCCGGGAGACCCCCGACTCGCCGCGGAACTCGCCGAGTTCGACGCCCGCTACACCCAGGACGGCGACGGGGTGCACGGCGCCCGCGCCATGGCCGCCGCCGTGGCGCTCGCCCTCGCCGGGCACGACGTCGGCACCTGCGTGGAGGCGGCCCTCACCGAACTGCCCGCCGCCACGGAGATCGGCCGCAACGCCCGCGACGCCCTCGCGCTGGCCCGGACCGGCGAGAGCACCTTCGCCCTGGTCCCGCTCCTGGAGCACCAGATCGTCGACCACGTCTACAGCTACGGGATCGCGGCCGCCGAGACCGTCCCCGTGGCCCTGGCCCTCGCGCTGGCCGCGCACGGCCGGATCGCCGAGGCCGTCCCCGCCGCCGCCTGCCTGTCCCGGGTCGCCGACTCGGCCCCCGCGCTGGCCGGAGCCCTCACCGGGGCGCTCGGCGGCGCCGCCGCGATCCCCGCCCCCTGGCGCAACGCCTGCCGCACCCTGTCCGGCTGCGCGCTGCCCCGGCTGACCGGCACGGATCTCATCGGGCTCGCCGAACTCCTGGAGGCGACGGGACGCGCCGACCCGCTCGATTCCCCGGAACCGGCCGCCCCGGAGGGATGATTTCGGGCATGACGCCCAAAGGAGAAGGAACGGGAACCCTCGACGAACGGATCACCGGAGCCCTCGTCGGAGCCGCCGTCGGCGACGCCCTCGGCGGCCCCGTCGAGGGGTACTCCCCCGAGCAGATCACCGAGCGCCACGGCGGCCGCGTGCACGGCGTCGTCGGTCCCTGGAACGGCGACGCCTGGCCCACCGCCCGCCCCATCGCCCCGTACCACAAGGGCGACGGACACGTCACCGACGACACCCTGATGACCCACGCGCTGGTACGGGTGTACGCGAAGGTCCGCGACCACCTCGACGCCTACGCGGTCGCCGGGCACCTGGTCCCCGACCTGATGACGACACCCCGCTGGATCCCGGAGCTGGAGGCCGAGGCCCTCCCCCTCCAGCGGATCTTCCTCGCCGAGAAGTGGCTGGTCGCCCGCCTCCACTACGGCCACGTGGACCCCCGGGAGGCCGGCACGGGCAACATCGTCAACTGCGGTGCCGCGATGTACATGGCCCCGGTCGGCCTCGTCAACGCGGCGAACCCGGCGGGCGCGTACGCCGAGGCGCTCGACGTCGCGGGCGCCCACCAGTCCTCGTACGGCCGCGAGGCGGCGGGCGTCTTCGCAGCGGCCGTGGCGGCGGCCTGCACCCCCGGCGCGACCCCCGGCTCGGTCGTCGCGGCGTGCCTGGCGCTGGCCAAGGACGGCACCCGCGCCGCGATCGAGGCGGTCTGCGAAGTCGCCTCACGGCACACGGACTTCGAGTCGGCGCTCGGCCCGCTGCGCCGGGCGGTGACCCCCTTCGACACGGTCGGACCCGACTACCGCTCCCCCTCGCTCGGGGCCCGGCGCCCCTCACGGCTGCACTCCATCGAGGAACTGCCGGTCGCGCTGGGCATGTTGCTGGTGTCGGGCGGCGACTTCCGGCACGCGGTCCTCGGTTCGGTCAACTACGGCCGCGACTGCGACTCCATCGCCACCATGGCCGGCGCCCTCGCGGGCGCGCTCGGCGCCGAGGTCCCGCACGACTGGGCCAAGACCGTGGCCGAGTCCAGCCGCCTCGACCTGGAGGCCCCGGCGCGTACGCTGGCCGAGGTGACCCGGGAGATCTTCGGCCGGGACCTCCGCCGCCGCCGGACCCACGAGGCGGCGTACGCCGCGCTGGCGGGAGAACCGTGCTCCGGCTGACCTGGGTCCAGCCCGAGGACCTCCTCGGGCACGAGCTGCACCAGGCCGCGCAGGACGGCCGCGACCCCTCGGGCATCGCCGCCCGCTGGTACGCGGCGGGCGGCCGGCCCGCCCCGCTGCGCGCGGGCGCCTCCGCGGTACCGGCCCCGCCGTCCCTGCGCCGGCTGGCGTCCGGGCTCCTCGACGAACTCGCCGCCCTGCCGGGCGTACCGGCGGACGACGAACCCACGGATCTGGCACTGATCAAGGCCCGGTGCCCCGACTGGCCGCCCCCGCGCCACGCGCCCCCGCCCCCTCCCGGCCAGGAGCGCCTGGAGGCGGCCTGGCTCGGCCGGGCCGTGGGCTGCCTGCTCGGCAAACCCGTCGAGAAACTCCCCCTCGCGGCGATCCGCGCCCTCGCGAGGGCCTCCGGCAACTGGCCCCTGCGCACCTGGTTCACCGCGCGGGGCGTGCCCCGGGACCTGCTGGACGCCCACCCCTGGAACCGGCGCTCCGCCGCCACCTCGCTGGCCGAGAACATCGACGGCATGCCGGAGGACGACGACCTCAACTACCCGCTGCTCAACCTCCTGTTGCTCCAGCGCCGCGGCCGCGGCTTCACCACCGAGGACGTGGCCCGCCTCTGGCTCGACGAACTCCCCGCCGGCCGCACCTTCACCGCGGAACGCGTCGCCTACCGCAACCTCCTCGACGGCGTCGAGCCCCCGGACACCGCCCGCCGGCACAACCCGTTCCGCGAGTGGATCGGCGCCCTGATCCGCGCGGACGTGCACGGCTGGACCAACCCGGGCGACCCGGCCGGGGCCGCGGAACAGGCGTACCGCGACGCCGCCCTGACCCACACGGCCAACGGCGTCTACGCGGCGATGTTCACGGCCGCCGCCATCGCGGAGGCGGCGGGCACGGCCCGTGACGTCCACGCCTGTCTGCGCACCGGACTGAGGGTCGTCCCGCCCGGCTCCAGGCTGGCCCGGGCGGTCCGCCACGCCGTCCGGCTGGCCCGTACGACACCGGACTTCGACGCGGTCGTCGACGAACTGCACGCCGCCCACCGCGACTGCCACTGGGTCCACGCCGTCCCCAACACCGCCCTGATCGCCGCCGCCCTCACCCACGCGGACGGCGACTTCGGCGGCTCCGTGTGCCGGGCGGTGTCCGGCGGTCTGGACACCGACTCGAACGGCGCGACGGCCGGAAGCATCGCCGGCCTGCTCACGGGCGACCCCGCCGCCCTGCCCGGCCGCTTCACCGCCCCCCTCAAGAACCGGCTCGCCACCTCCGTCGCCGACTTCGACGGCATCGGCTTCGACGCCCTCGCCCATCTCACACAACGGGAGACCGTTCGCCCATGACCCACATCGCCGTGCTCGGCAGCACGAACATGGACCTCGTCGCGTATGTCGCCAAAGCCCCGCAGCGCGGAGAGACCGTGACGGGACGGGAGTTCCGTACGGTCCCCGGCGGCAAGGGCGCGAACCAGGCGGTGGCCGCCGCGCACGCGGGCGCCGACGTCTCCCTGGTCGGGGCGGTGGGCGCCGACTCCTTCGGCAGCCAACTCCGTTCCACGCTGGAGCACTTCGGCGTGAACACCGACCATCTGCGCACCACCGAGGGGCCGTCCGGCACCGCGCACATCGTGGTGGACGACGAGGGCGGCAACGCGATCGTCGTCATCCCCGGCGCCAACGGCACCGTCACCTCCCTGGCCCCCGGCGACGAGGGCCTCATCGCCAGCGCCGACGCGCTCCTCCTCCAGCTCGAGATCCCGCTGGAAGCCGTGCTCGCCGGAGCGGAGGCCGCCCGCAGACACGGTGTCCGCACGATCCTGACCCCGGCCCCCGCCCAGTTCCTGTCACCCGAACTGCTCTCCGTCATCGACCTGTTGGTGCCCAACCAGCACGAGGCCGCCGCACTCACCGGTCTCACCGACCCGCGCGGGGCCGCCGCCGCGCTGCTCGAACAGGTCCCGGAGGTCGTCGTCACCCTGGGCGCCGAGGGCAGCCTGTACGCGGCCCGGGGCGCCGACCCCATCACGGTGCCCGCGCCCGAGGTGACCGCCGTGGACTCCACCGCGGCGGGCGACACCTTCGTCGGCACCCTGGCGGTGGCGCTCGCCGAGGGCCGCGAGATGTCGGAGGCCATGGTGTGGGCGTCGGCGGCCGCCTCGGTGTCGGTGCAGCGGCACGGGGCGACGTCCTCGATGCCGTACCGCTCCGAGATCGACACCCAGGCCGGCGCATGAGCGGGCCCGATGAGGGCGGCCCCCTCGGCGGCCTGCGCGTCCTCGACCTCGCGACCCTGTTCGCCGGGCCGCTCGCCGCCACCATGCTCGGCGACTTCGGCGCGGAGGTCGTCAAGGTCGAACACCCCGCCCAGCCGGACCCGTCCCGGGGGCACGGCCCCTCGAAGGACGGCATCGGCCTGTGGTGGAAGCTCCTCGGCCGCAACAAGCGCACCATCACGCTGAACCTGTCCAAGCCCGGCGGCCGCGACACCCTCCTCCGGCTCGCCGCCGACGCCGACGTGATCATCGAGAACTTCCGCCCGGGCACCCTGGAGAAGTGGGACCTGGGCTGGGCCGAACTGTCCGCGGCCAACCCCCGGCTGATCCTCGCCCGGGTCACCGCCTTCGGCCAGTTCGGCCCGTACGCGCACCGCCCCGGCTTCGGCACGCTCGCGGAGGCGATGAGCGGCTTCGCCGCGGTCACCGGCGAACCCGACGCGCCGCCGACCCTGCCGCCGTTCGGCCTGGCCGACTCGATCGCCGGCCTGGTGACCGCGTACGCCGTGCTGACCGCGCTGCGGGCGCGCGAGACCACCGGCGAGGGCCAGGTGATCGACATGGCGATCATCGAGCCCATCCTGACCGTCCTCGGCCCGCAGCCGATCTGGTACGACCAGCTCGGCCACGTCCAGCCCCGCACCGGCAACCGCTCCGCGAACAACGCGCCCCGCAACACCTACCGCACGGCGGACGGCTCCTGGGTGGCCGTCTCGACCTCGGCGCAGTCGGTCGCCGAGCGGGTGATGCGGCTGGTCGGCCGCCCCGACGTGATCGACGAGCCGTGGTTCGCGACCGGCGCGGACCGGGCACGCCACGCCGACGTCCTGGACGGGGCGGTCGGGGCGTGGATCGCCGAACGCACCCGGGACGAGGTCCTCACCGCCTTCGAGAAGGCCGAGGCGGCGATCGCGCCCGTCCAGGACGTCCGGGACATCATGAGCGACCCCCAGTACCAGGCCCTGGACACGCTCACCCGCCTCGACGACCCCGAACTGGGGCCGCTGCGCATGCAGAACGTCCTCTTCCGGCTCTCCGCCACGCCCGGTGCGATCCACTGGGCGGGCCGCCCGCACGGCGCCGACACCGACGCCGTGCTCGGTGAACTCGGCCTGACGCCGGCCGAGATCGGGGAACTGAGGGCGGAGGGAGCGCTGTGACCTCCGACCTCCTGCCGCTGACCTGGCTGTACGCGCCCGGGGACCGGCCCGACGTGGTGGCCAAGGCGCTGGCCTCCGGCGCGGACGTCGTCCTCGTCGACCTGGAGGACGCGGTCGCGCCGCACCGCAAGGAGTACGCCCGCTCCGCCACCGCCGACCTGCTCTCCGAGCCGCCGCCCGTGCCGGTGCACGTCCGGGTCAACGCCCTCGACAGCCCTTTCTGCGACGCCGACCTGAAGACGCTCCCGCCGCTGCGCGGGCTGTCCGGACTGCGGCTGCCGAAGGTGACCTCGCGCTCCGACGTCGTACGGGTGGCGGAGAACGCGACCCCGGCGGAGGGCGGCACGGTCCCGCTCTACGCCCTGCTGGAGACGGCTCTGGGCATCGAGCACGCCTTCTCCATCGCCTCGTCCCACAGCGCTCTGCACGGCGTCTCGCTCGGGGAGAGCGATCTGCGGGCCGATCTCGGCGTCCGTGACGACGCGGGCCTCGACTGGTCCCGGGCCCGTCTGGTGGTGGCCGCTCGGGCGGCGGGGCTGCCGCCGCCCGTCCAGTCGGTCTACCCCGACATCCGCGACGTGGAGGGCCTGGCCTCGTCCTGCGCACGCGGCCGTGCCCTCGGCTTCCTCGGGCGCGCGGCGATCCACCCCCGCCAGCTCCCCATCATCGAGCGGGCCTACCTCCCCACCCCGGCCGAGGTCGACTCCGCCGAGGCCGTCGTCCGGGCGGCCGCCGCTGATCCGGGCGCGCAGGCCCTGCCGGACGGCCGCTTCGTCGACGCGGCGGTGGTGACGGGCGCCCGTCGCACCCTGGCCCTCGCCCGGCGCCTGGCCTGAGCCCGCGGACCCGGCCGTCCCCGGCCCGGCACGACCGGGGCCGGGACGGCACGAAGGGGGCGCCGCGTCCCTGACGCGGCGCCCCCTTCTTCGTGTACGGAGGGGAACTCAGCTCTTCTTGGCCGACCCCGCCTCGTCCCGTGCCACGGACTCCTTCTCGGACCCGGCCACGGAGGCGGAACCCTCGGACTCCTCGGGCTTCGCGGACTTCTCGGACGCGGCGGACCCGGTGACGGTCTCCTTGCCGCGAC
This sequence comes from Streptomyces sp. NPDC058751, assembly GCF_042746485.1. Lineage (NCBI taxonomy): Bacteria > Bacillati > Actinomycetota > Actinomycetes > Kitasatosporales > Streptomycetaceae > Streptomyces > Streptomyces sp. NPDC058751. Next base: position 129,892 of record NZ_JBHYPZ010000013.1, read on the forward strand.
CGGCCGAGTCGCCGTCGGCGCCCTCCCCGTCCTCGGCCGTGCCCTTGTCCTTGCCCTTGTCCTTGCCTTCGGCCTTGACCTTGCCCTCGTCCTCGGCGCCCGTGTCCTCGGCGGCAGCGGTCTCGTCGCCCTCGGCCGGCGCGTCCTCGGCGGCACGGGGCTCCACGACCTCCTCGCGGCCCGGACGCAGCCGGGACGAGATCACGAAGTAGACCACCGCGAGGACGAAGACCACCATCGCGGTCCAGACGTTGAGCCGCAGGCCCAGGATGTGGTGGGCGTCGTCGACGCGCATGTACTCGATCCAGCCCCGGCCGGCGCAGTAGGCGGCGACGTACAGGGCGAAGGCGCGCCCGTGGCCCAGCTTGAAGCGGCGGTCGGCCCAGATGACCAGGAAGCCGACACCGACGCACCACAGGGACTCGTACAGGAAGGTCGGGTGGTAGTAGCCGGGGACGCGGCCGTCCGTGGAGGACGTGATGTGCAGCGCCCACGGGAGGTCCGTGGCCCTGCCGTACAGCTCCTGGTTGAACCAGTTGCCCCAGCGTCCGCACGCCTGGGCGAAGGCGATGCCGGGTGCCACGGCGTCGGCCCAGGCGGGGAGCGGGATACCGCGGCGGCGGCAGCCGATCCAGGCGCCCAGCGCACCGAGGGCGATGGCGCCCCAGATGCCGAGCCCGCCCTGCCAGATCTTGAAGGCGTCCACCCAGTCACGGCCCTCGCTGAAGTACAGCTCGTAGTCCGTGATCACGTGGTAGAGCCGACCGCCGACGAGGCCGAAGGGCACGGCCCAGACCGCGATGTCGGCCACCGTGCCGGCCCGCCCTCCCCGGGCGATCCAGCGCTTGTTGCCGAGCCAGACGGCCAGAAAGACGCCGATGATGATGCAGAACGCGTAGCCGCGCAACGGAATGGGGCCGAGGTGCAGCACACCGTGCGACGGGCTGGGAATGTAGGCAAGTTCCATGGCAAGGTCGACGCTACCGTGCCGGACGCCACCCGCGGCGGGCAGCCCCGCAACGGGTCCATAACGTGCGGTGCCCCGGCCGGTGGAAGGCGGGGGCACCGGAGCGTACGGACGCGGCTCAGCCCTGGTTGGCCTCTTCCACCATCTGCTTGAGCTTCGCGGGGGTCATCGACTGGTCCGCGTAGATGTTCTTGCCCTCGAAGAGCACGGTCGGGGTGCCCGAGAAGCCGCCGGCCTGGAACGCGGCGTTGGACTTCTCGACCCAGCTGTCGTGCGTGCCGTCGTTGACGCAGGCGCGGAAGGCCGGGGTGTCCAGGCCGTCGACCTTGCCGGCGAGCTCGATGAGCTTGGCGTTGTCGGCGAAGGCGTCGTCGGTCTCCTCGGGCTGGTTCTCGAACAGCACGTCGTGGTACTCGCGGAACTTCCCGGCGTCCTGGGCGCACGCGGCGGCGTTGGCGGACCTGCGGGAGCCGCTGCCGCCCATGTTCCCGTCGATCAGGGTGACGAGGTGGTACTCGACGCGGAGCTTCCCGGAGTCGGTCAGCTCCTTGAGCGTCGGGCGGTAGGCCGTCTCGAAGGCCTTGCAGGCAGGACAGCGGAAGTCCTCCCACACCGTGAGGGTCGACCCGGCGCCGTCCTTGCCGACGGGGATCGCGAGACCGTCCTTGCCGGTGGCGCCCGAGGGTGTCACGACCGGGCCCGACGCCTCGCTCTTCTTGTCCTTGCCCGAGTTGGCGGCCACCACGCCGATCACGGCGGCCAGGCCGAGGACACAGACCACCGACGCGCCCACGATCAGCGCGCGCCGGCGCTTCTCCGCGGCCTTCTGCTTCTCTCGCACGACCGCCAGCCGCTCGCGGGCGTTGCGCTTTCCGTCACGGTTCTTCTCGCTCACATCCGGCAGAACGAACCGGGGAGGCGCAGCGCGCCTCCCCGGTCCAAGGTCCACTCGTTCGAGTGAGCGGATTGTCCGTTACGAACCGATCCGTTCGTCACGCACGTGATCCGCCCGGCCGTGGCCGCGCGGATCCGCCGTGTGGCGTCACGCCCTCGTGCGCACGCCCTTCGCGAGGTCGGCCGCGAGCTCCCGTACGGCTTCGAGGCCGGCCGCCTCGTCCGGCGCGTCCAGCATCCGCTTGACGAACGCCGAGCCGACGATCACGCCGTCGGCAAAGCCGGCCACCTCGGCGGCCTGTCCGGCGTCGGAGACGCCGAGGCCGACGCAGACGGGCAGCCCGGTGGTGGCCTTGGTGCGGGTCACCAGGTCCTGGGCCTGGTTCCCGACCGACTCCCGGGTTCCGGTGACCCCCATGAGCGAGGCCGCGTACACGAAGCCGCTGCCGGCCGCGGTGATCTCGGCGAGCCGGGCGTCCTTGCTGCTGGGCGCGACGACGAAGACGGTCGCGAGGCCGCGCTTCTCGGCGTGCTCCCTCCACAGCGCCGACTCCTGGACGGGCAGGTCGGGCAGGATGCAGCCCGCGCCGCCGGCCTCGGCGAGCTCGGCGGTGAAGCGCTCGACGCCGTAGCGGTCGATCGGGTTCCAGTACGTCATCACGAGGACGGGCTTGCCGGTGGCCTCGAAGGCCTCCCGGACGGTCCTCATGACGTCCGCGATCCTGACGCCGCCGCGCAGGGCGATGTCGTCGGCGGTCTGGATGACGGGCCCGTCGAGGACGGGGTCGCTGTGCGGCAGCCCGACCTCGACGACGTCGGCGCCGCCGTCGAAGACGGCCTTGACCGCCGCGATGCCGCCGTCGACGGTCGGGAAGCCGGCCGGCAGGTAGGCGATGAGGGCGGACCGCCCCTCCGCCTTCGCGCCCGCGAGGGTGTCGCTCAACAGCTGGATGTTGCCGCTCACTTGGCGTCCCCCTCGATCTCGGCGTTCTCGCTGTCGGCGTCCGCGGCGACGACCGCGTCGACGCCGTCGTCGTAGAGGCCGAAGTAGCGGGCGGCCGTGTCCATGTCCTTGTCGCCGCGTCCGGACAGGTTGACGACGATCAGCCCGTCCTCGCCAAGCTCCCTGCCGACCTCCAGGGCTCCGGCGAGCGCGTGGGCGCTCTCGATGGCCGGGATGATGCCCTCGGTGCGGGAGAGCAGCCGCAGGGCCTGCATCGCCGCGTCGTCGGTGACCGCGCGGTACTCGCCCCGGCCGCTGTCCTTGAGGTAGGAGTGCTCCGGGCCGATGCCGGGGTAGTCGAGTCCGGCGGAGATCGAGTAGGGCTCGGTGATCTGGCCCTCGTCGTCCTGGAGGACGTACGAGCGTGATCCGTGCAGGATGCCGGGCTCGCCGGCGGTCAGGGTCGCCGCGTGCTCGCCGGTCTCCACGCCGTGCCCGGCGGGTTCGCAGCCGATCAGGCGCACGCCGCTGTCGGGGATGAAGGCGTGGAAGAGGCCGATGGCGTTGGAGCCGCCGCCGACGCAGGCGACGGCGGCGTCGGGCAGCCGTCCGGCGCGCTCCAGGATCTGCCTGCGGGCCTCCACGCCGATGACGCGGTGGAAGTCGCGGACCATGGCGGGGAAGGGGTGCGGTCCCGCGACGGTGCCGAAGAGGTAGTGGGTGTGGTCGACGTTGGCGACCCAGTCGCGGAACGCCTCGTTGATGGCGTCCTTGAGGGTGCGGGAGCCGGACTTCACGGCGATGACCTCGGCGCCGAGCATGCGCATCCGGGCCACGTTCAGCGCCTGGCGCTGGGTGTCGATCTCGCCCATGTAGATGGTGCAGTCGAGGCCGAAGAGCGCGCAGGCGGTGGCGGTGGCGACGCCGTGCTGGCCGGCGCCGGTCTCGGCGATGACCCGGGTCTTGCCCATCCTCTTGGTGAGGAGGGCCTGGCCGAGCACGTTGTTGATCTTGTGCGAGCCGGTGTGGTTCAGGTCCTCGCGCTTGAGGAAGATCCGGGCGCCGCCGGCGTGCCGGGCGAAGCGCGGCACCTCGGTGAGGGAGCTCGGGCGTCCGGTGTAGTGGACGAGCAGGTCGTCGAGTTCGCGGGCGAACTCGGGGTCGGCCTTCGCCTTGTCGTACTCGACGGCGACCTCGTCCACGGCGGCGACCAGCGCCTCCGGGATGAACTTGCCGCCGAACGCGCCGAAGTAGCCTTCGGCGCTGGGGACTCGGCCGTCGGGGTCGGGAATGAAGAACTCGCTGGGCATACGGATACCTCGCAGGGGCGACAGCCCCGGTCACGGGTTCGGACAGGGTCACGGAAGCCGGACGTACCCGCGCTCTCCCGTCACCGGCGCGTTCGCCGGGTGACACCGCCCGTCCCGCCGCGGGTCCGGACGCGCACCCGACGGACGTGCCGTCGCGGGGGCCGGGGTGTGCCGGATCCCGGCCCGGTCCCCGTGGAGGGAGGGCGCGGCCCGGTCCGCCTCGGCCCCGGACCCGGTCCACGTGTGCCGTGGAGCGGCCGGGTCCGCGTGTGCGGTGGACCCGGCCCGGTCGCCCGTGAGGGGGATCAGGCCGGCGGGGGCGTGAGCGCGCGTACGCGCCCGGGCCATCGCATGCCGTTGACCTGACCCGGCTCGTCGCCGATGACGTAACGGACCCGGCGCCCGTGCACCCGGCGGGCGGGTGCACGGCAGCCGCGCGGACGGCAGCCCCGGGCAAGACGGGCGTAGGGGTCCCGGGCCGCCGAGGGCACCGGGAGCACGGCGGCGGACGGCACGCCGAGACGCCCGGTGCACGGGTCCCCGGGGAGCGGGAGGCGTGCGTCGGGCGACGGGACCTCACCTGCCGCGCCGGGCGCGGGCGATCCGGTCCGAGGCCGCGGGAGCGCGCCGGCCACGGCCGGTGCGGCCGGTCCCCCGCACGCCGGTACGCCGTCGGGGCGGTGGCCCGGACGGGGTACGGCGGGGGCGGGGGTCGGGGCGGACACCGGCGGGTCAGTCCCGTCCGTGCCGCAGGGCCGGGTGGGCGCCCGCCGCCACCAGGTCGGAGACGGCGGTCTTCGGGTCGCGGCCGGTGACGAGGGACTCGCCGACCAGGACCGCGTCGGCGCCCGCGTTGGCGTAGGCGATGAGGTCGTGGGGGCCGCGGACACCGGACTCGGCGATCTTGACGATGCCGTCGGGGATCTCGGGGGCGACCCGCTCGAAGGTCGAACGGTCGACCTCCAGCGTCTTCAGGTTGCGCGCGTTGACACCGATGATCTTCGCGCCGGCGTCCACCGCGCGCTCGACCTCGTCCTCGTCGTGCACCTCGACCAGCGGCGTGAGTCCGATGGACTCGGCGCGCTCGATGAGGGACTCCAGGGCGGGCTGCTCCAGGGCCGCGACGATGAGCAGCGCCAGGTCGGCGCCGTACGCGCGGGCCTCCCACAGCTGGTACGACGTGACGATGAAGTCCTTGCGCAGCACCGGGATGTCCACGCGGGCGCGGACGGCCTCCAGGTCGGCGAGCGAGCCGCCGAAGCGGCGCTGTTCGGTGAGGACGGAGATGACGGCCGCGCCGCCCGCCTCGTAGTCGGCGGCCAGGGCCGCCGGGTCCGCGATCGCGGCGAGCGCGCCCTTGGACGGGCTGGAGCGCTTCACCTCGCAGATGACCTTGACACCGTCACCGCGCAGGGCGGCCACGCCGTCCTTGGCCGCCGGCGCCTTCGCCGCGCGCTCCTTGAGCTCGTCGAGGCTGACGCGCGCCTGCCGCTCCGCGAGGTCGGCACGGACTCCGTCGATGATCTCGTCGAGCACACTCACGCGAGCGGCCCCCTTCCCTGCGGTGGACGGTTGAAGCGGCCGGGCGGCCGACCCGGGTTCACCGTCCCTGACGGATAAGTCGGGTCACTGCGATGGTATCCGGAGGAAGGCGCAGCCCTCGCATCCGGTTGACGCCGGTCCCATTACCTGGACAGTCGTCGTTCGATCAAGGATGCAGCCAATCTCCGGACGGAAGGTTCCGGACAACGGTGAAGACCAGCGTCGACGCGCCCAGGCTCCACAGGTGGACGGGACCGAGGACGAACCCCGCCGGCCGGCCGCGTACCGCGCGGATCACCCAGACGGCCCACAGCACCGCGAGGACCAGGAAACCGCCGACGGCGAGCGCGTTGTCCGTGAGCGCCGTCGCGAGGTCGCCGTGCACGAGGGCGTGCGCGCTGCGCAGTCCGCCGCAGCCGGGGCAGTAGAGGCCCGTGAGGCGCAGCAGCGGGCAGACGGGGTAGTGGCCGGGCTGGTTGGGATCCACGGCCCCGACGTACGCGAAGGCTCCGGCGACGACCGCGAGCAGTCCGCCGGGAACGGCGAGCCGCCGCGGCACACCGGCGTCCGGCCCGACTCGCGTCGCCCTCCGGGTTTCGGCGTTCACGCGACGCATTCTGCCCCTCGCGCGGGCCGGGCGCTCGCCCGGGGACGCGGAAGGCGGCCCCGGCACGTTGCCGGGACCGCCTTCCGTGCAGCATCGGTGCGTCAGGCGTCGGCGCCCACGGTCGAGCGCGCCGTGTTGTTCGCGGGGTGCGGGGCGGCCTTCGGCTGGCCGAGGCCCATGCTCCGCATGATCAGGCCCACGACACCGCCGAGGACGACGACGACCATGCCGCCCCAGAAGCCCAGCGGTTCGGCCTTGACCATGAAGGCACCCGCGATGCAGAAACCGATGAAGGCGATGGTGACGCCGGTCCAGGCGGCCGGGGTGTGACCGTGGCTGCTGCCCGCCATGACTTGCTCCTCGTTGCTGTATGCGTGTGTGAGTCGGATGCTCGCCGTCCATTGTCCCGTACGCACGGGTCCGCCGTGAGCGGGGGGTCACCCGTCGCGCCCGGGTCCGGCCCGGTCGCGGCGGGGGAGCCTGGACGGGGTCTTCCGGGGCGAGGGTCCTAGGACGCGGCTGGGTCGGGGCCGGTGGGGTCCTCTCCGCGGTCGAGCGCCTTCCAGAGGTCCTCGGGGCGGTCCGGGTCGACCGGCGCGGCCTTGCGGGGCCGGGGCCTGCCGTCCCGCTCGTAGCGGCCGGACATCGCGGGCCACGAGCGGCCGTTGCGCAGTGCGAGCAGTCCGGCCAGCAGGATGAGCGCGCCGGCCGCCGCGGCCACGTACGGCCAGAGGGTGTGGCCGATCCCGGCGGCGGTGGCGGCGGTGTTGCCGGAGGCCGCGGCGGCCTGCTCGTCGAGGGCGGAGCTGTCGCTCGCGCCGAGGACGGAGGCGACGACGATGCCCGCGCCGGAGAGCGCGAGCAGCGCGGAGACCAGGAGGCGGCCGGAGCGGCGGACGGCGAAGACGGCGACGAGGGCGGCGAGACCGACTATCGCGAGCGCCGCGGGCACGCCCGTGACGTCGCTGCCCTTGACGGTCAGCGGGAAGTCGCCGCCCGCCACGGTCGCGGTCCCCCGCGCCCAGCTCTGCCGGGTGGCGAGCAGGGCGCCGGCCGCGCCGAGCGCGCCGCTCAGCAGGGTCACGGCAAGGCTGCGGCGGCCGGACCGGGGGCGTCCCGCGGCTTCGGATCGGGGGTGAGGTACAGCAGTCACAGACCCCACTATCGCCTGAACCCCGGGTGAAGCGTCATCCGGGGTTACGTGAGCCTCGTCCTATTCGGGCGCGGTTCGCGCGGGTCGTACGGCTCCGGGCGCTGCCGGGGCCGCCGACCGGGCACGGTCCGGGCGCCCACCGCCCGGCTGGTCCGCCGCCCGGCCGCGCGAGCCGGCCGACGGACCGGCCGGTCCGGCGGGCTAGCGGCCGAGGCGGTTCGCCGTGTGGACCGCGCGCAGTACCGCCGCCGCCTTGTTGCGGCACTCGTCGTCCTCCGCCGCCGGGACCGAGTCGGCGACGATGCCGGCGCCGGCCTGGACGTAGGCCGTGCCGTCGCGCAGCAGGGCCGTGCGGATGGCAATGGCGGTGTCGGAGTCGCCGGCGAAGTCGAGGTAGCCGACGCAGCCGCCGTACAGCCCGCGCCGGGACGGCTCCAGCTCGTCGATGATCTGCATCGCGCGCGGTTTGGGCGCGCCGGAGAGCGTTCCGGCGGGGAAGCAGGCGGTGAGCACGTCGAAGGCCGTACGGCCGGCGGCGACCTTGCCGGTCACCGTGGAGACGATGTGCATCACGTGCGAGTACCGCTCGATGGACATGAAGTCGACGACCTCGACGGAGCCGGGCTCGCAGACCCGTCCGAGGTCGTTGCGCCCGAGGTCGACGAGCATGAGGTGCTCGGCGCGCTCCTTGGGGTCGGCGAGCAGTTCGTCGGCGAGGGCCTGGTCGTCCTGGACGGTCGCGCCGCGCGGGCGGGTGCCCGCGATGGGGTGCACCATGGCCTGCCCGCCCTCGACCTTGACCAGGGCTTCCGGGGAGGAGCCGACGACGTCGAAGCCGTCGAAGCGGAACAGGTACATGTACGGCGAGGGGTTGGTCGCCCGCAGGACGCGGTAGACGTCCAACGCGCTGGCCGTGCAGGGGGTTTCGAAGCGCTGGGAGGGGACGACCTGGAAGGCCTCGCCGGCCCGGATGCGCTCCTTGATGTCCTCGACGGCCTCCTGGAAGTCGGGGCCGCCCCAGAGCGCGGTGTACTCGGGGAGTTCGGAGGGCGGGAGCGCGGCGGGCGGCTGGGACACCGCGCGCGAGAGGTCGGCCTCCATGGCGTCGAGGCGGGCGACGGCGTCCGCGTACGCCTCGTCGACGCCGGTGTCCAGGTCGTTGTGGTTGATGGCGTTGGCGATGAGCTGGACCGAGCCGTCCCAGTGGTCGAGGACGGCGAGGTCGCTGGTGAGCAGCATGGTCAGCTCGGGCAGGTTCAGGTCGTCCCGCTCGCCGGGGCCGATCTTCTCCAGGCGGCGCACGATGTCGTAGCCCAGGTAGCCGACCATGCCGCCGGTGAACGGGGGCAGTCCCTCGGTCCCCGGGGTGTGCAGCGCCTCGATGGTGGCGCGCAGGGCGGCGAGGGGGTCACCGTCCACGGGGACGCCGACGGGCGGGGTGCCGAGCCAGTGCGCCTGTCCGTCCCGCTCGGTGAGGGTCGCGGCGGAGCGGACGCCCACGAAGGAGTAGCGGGACCAGGACAGGGAGGTGCGGCCGTTCTCCGCGGATTCGAGCAGGAACGTGCCGGGGCGCTCGGCGGCCAGCTTGCGGTAGAGCGCGACTGGCGTGTCGCCGTCCGCGAGCAGTTTGCGGCTGACGGGGATGACACGGCGGTCGGTGGCCAGCTTGCGGAACGTCTCGAGGTCCATGGCGGCTGACCTTACTGATTCCGGGCCGGTGCGCCGGAATCGGCGCCCTCGGCCCCGCCGCCGGTGTCCTTCAGCAGCACGTCGGCGTCGAAGCAGGTGCGGGCACCTGTGTGGCAGGCGGCGCCGACCTGGTCGACGCGCACCAGCAGGGTGTCGGCGTCGCAGTCCAGGGCCACGGACCTGACGTGCTGGAAGTGGCCGGAGGTGTCGCCCTTGACCCAGTACTCCTGGCGGCTGCGCGACCAGTAGGTGCAGCGGCCGGTGGTGAGGGTGCGGTGCAGCGCCTCGTCGTCCATCCAGCCGAGCATCAGCACCTCACCGGTGTCGTACTGCTGGGCGATGGCGGGGAGGAGTCCGTCGGCGCTGCGCTTGAGGCGGGCGGCGATCTCGGGGTCCAGGCTGCTGGCGGGAGGCGTGCTGGTCATGGCTGCCATTGTGCCGCGCGGGGCCGTCCCGCCCGGCAGTTGTCCACAGGCCGGACCCCGCGTTCGTCCACGGGCACGGCCGGGCCCGGCGTGCCGCGCCCTCCACTGGGCGGGGCGACCGCCCGGTCGTAGGCTGGCTGGCATGTCGACCCATGCGAAGCGCGAACGGCTCCTCCTGGCCGATCTGTTGGAAGCCGTGGGACCGGATGCCCCGACCCTGTGCGAGGGCTGGAACAGCCGGGACCTCGCCGCGCACGTGGTGGTGCGCGAGCGGCGCCTCGACGCCGCCGGCGGTGTCGTCGTCAAACAGCTCGCGTCCCGGCTGGAGCGGGTGATGGCGGAGTTCACCGAGAAGCCGTACGAGGAGTTGGTCCAGCTCATCCGGACGGGACCGCCGCGGTTCTCGCCGTTCGCCCTGAAGCAGGTGGACGAGGCGTCGAACGTGGTGGAGTTCTACGTCCACACCGAGGACGTGCGGCGCGCGCAGCCGGACTGGACGCCGCGCGAGCTGGACGCGGTGTTCCAGGAGGCCCTGTGGTCGCGCCTGGACCGTACGGCCAGGCTGATGGGCCGGAGCGCTCCGACGGGTGTGGTCCTGCGTCGTCCGAACGGCCAGACGACGGTGCTGAACAAGGGGACGCCGGTGGTGACGGTGACCGGCGAGCCCTCGGAGCTGCTGCTGTTCGCGTTCGGCCGGCAGGACGTCGCGGACGTCGGGCTGGACGGCGACAAGGACGCCGTCGCCAGGCTCCACGAGGCCGGGCAGCTCGGGATCTGAGGACTCCCGGGGCCCGGAGGCCCAGGGCCTGTCCGACGGAACGGGGTGGGACGGAACGGGACCGGCCACCGGTCGGCGGGCGGTCCCCGTCCGGGGGGGGGCGGGACCGCCGGTCAGCGGGGCAGTTCGGCGCGTCGCAGGTCGCGTACGCACAGGGTGACGACCCCGCCGAGGCCGCACACGGCGGCGCTGGTGACGAAGACGGGACCGGTGCCCCACCAGCCGATCGCGGCGGCGGTCAACGGCATGCTGAGCGGCGCGAGCCCGAGGCTGACGATGCCCGTGACGGCACTGACCCGGCCCAGGTAGGCGGGGTCGGACTGGGTCTGGACCAGCGCCCCGCACAGGGCGCCGCTGAGTCCGGCGAGCAGCCCGACGAGGAGGGCGACGCCCACGGCTCCGGCGACGCCCGGCACGAAGGCGAGCGAGCCGATCGCCACGGAACCGCCCATGATGGCGACGGCGGCGACGATGCCCGCGCGCGGGAGCCGTCCGCGCAGGGTCAGCAGCAGCGCCGCGGCTCCCGCGCCGGTGCCGAACGCGGCGATCACCCAGCCCATCCCGGACGCGCCCCAGCCGCGCCGGTCGGCGAGCAGGGTCAGTCCGACGTTGAGCGGTCCCACGAAGCCGAGGTCGCCGACGGCGATGACGGCGACGAGCGGGGCGAGGACGCGGTGGCCGCGGATGTAGCGCAGACCGTCGCGGAGGTCGTGCCAGGCGGTGTGGCGGACCGGGTCCGCCTCGTCGCCGGGGGTGAGTTCCCGCACGCGTACGGAGATCAGCAGCGGCACCGACACGGCGATGAGCAGGCCGGCCAGCGCGAACGCCGTGGCGGCGCCGCCGAGGGCGACCGCGAGGCCGCCGAGCGGGGCGCCCAGCACACTGGCGGAGCGGATGGCCAGACCCCGCATGCCCTGCACCCGGGCGAGCTGGTCGCGGCCGGTGACCCGGGCGGGGAGCGCGCCCACGGCGGGCATGAACACGGCGTCGACGACGCCGAAGAGCACGGCGACCAGACCCAGCAGCCACAGCCCGGGGCTGGTCGCGAAGAGCAGTGCCGCGACGGCCAGCACGGTCGCGCAGCGCACCGCGTCGCTGCCGATGACGACCCTGCGCGGTCCGAACCGGTCGGCGAGCACTCCCCCGCCCAGCATCAGCAGGGCCCGCGGCACGGCGCTGACGGACATCACGAGCCCGGCCTGGGAGGGGCTGCCGGCCTGGACGGCGGCCCAGGACAACGCGATGTAGTAGACGTTGTCGCCGATCATCGACGAGGTGTAGGCGCCGAGCCAGCGCAGGACGTTGCCGTCGCGGTGGGCGGCCTTGCCGGGAGCGGGCGCGGTGGCCCGGGCGGGGCCGGGTACGACGGTCGCGGTCACGGTGCCGGGTCCTTTCGGGGCGGACGTGCTCTCGGGGTCAGACACGGAACGGGAATCCGTACAGGTGCACCGCGACGTTCTCGCGCCCTTCGGTGTCACCGGCCGCTTCGTGCGCGCGGCCCGCCTCGTCGTGCTTCCGGATGACGGCGAGCAGCTCCTCGTTGAGCTCGGCCAGTTCGGCCGGCGTCAGACGCAGGGTGGACTCGGAGTCGGAGGACGCGCCGCTCCACTCGGCGCCCCAGGCGTGCCGCTCGTCCAGATAGCGCCGGTAGAGGTCGGCGCGCTGGTCGACGAGGAGCCGGGCGAACGCGGTGTGGGCGGCGGACGTCTCCGGCGCGCTCCGGAAGTCCTCGTCGCGGACGCTCAGTCCTTCCGACGCGGGCTGCCACCAGCGCTCGCGGCCGTCCCCGCTGCGCGGTTCGGCCTCCTCGATCAGCCCGTGCTCGGCGAGCTTGCGCAGGTGGTAGCTGACGAGCGAGGGCGCCTCGTCGACCTGCTCCCCCAGTTGGGAGGCGGTGGCGGCGCCCGCGACGTGCAAGGCGCGGTAGAGCTGCATGCGCAGGGGATGGGCGATCGCCTTGAGCGCGCCCATGTCCGTGATCCGGCGGTTCTCCTTGCGTGTCATGACCCTCACGGTAGATGCGAAAGAAAAGTTGCGCAACAAAAATTGCGCAACTTGTCTTTCACGTCTGCCCGGCGGGTCACGGATCGAGCAGCGAGTGCGCCGCCAGGGCCAGCGACAGCTCGACGACGTCGGCCGGGCGGGTCAGGGAGCGGCCGGTGAGCTGTTCGCAGCGGCGCAGCCGGTTCAGGACGGTGTTGCGGTGGCAGTAGAGGCGGCCCGCGGCCCGCTGGGCGGAACCGTCGCAGGCGAGCCAGACGGTCAGCGTGTCGAGCATGACGTCCCGGTCGGACAGGTCCAGGCGCAGCAGCGGTCCGAGGACCCGCTCGGAGAGCGCCGCGCCGAGGACCGGCGCGGAGACGACGAGCGCCGCGGGCAGGTGCTCCTCCAGTACGACGGTCCCGCCGGAGCGCGGACAGGCCCGCAGCGCCGTGTCGGCCAGCCGGCGGGCGTCGCCGATCGCCGCCAGCCCCTCCACGACGGGGCTCACTCCGACCCGGGCCGCCGGCGGGGCGGTCAGCCGGCGGGCGATCTCCCCGGCGTCCACGTCGGGCCCGTGGGTCCCGGGGTGCTCACCACGCCGGCCGGGCACGCCGGCCGCGCCGTCCGGACCCGGCCCCGCCGCCGGGGCGGGGGCCGGCCCGGCGCCCGCGTCGAGGAGGCCGCCGTCGTGGCCGTGGCCTGTCCGGCCCTCGTCACGGGGGTGGTCGCCGAGCAGGACGATGCCGTGTCCGCCCTCGCCGTCGCGGTCCCGGTGCCAGAGGATCCGCAGGCCGGAGAGGCGCACCTGGCCGCGTACGTCCGCGAACGCCCGGCCGGCGGGCGGCCGGACCAGCACCACCGCGTACCGGCCCTGCTCGGGAAGCCCCAGGGCGGCCGCGGTGGCCGGCAGATCGGCGATCCGGGCGGTGCCGTCGAGGAGCGCGGCCGTCATCAGCCGCAGCCGGTTCTCCCTGCGCCACGCCAGCTCGCGCTCGGTCTGGCGGTAGGCCTCGGCGACCACGGCGCAGTGGTCGTCGACGAAGTTCCAGACGTCGGCGGCCACGTGGACGAGCAGACGGGCGTCGGAGGGATGGCGGCGGGTCGTCTCGTCGACGAGTTCCTGCCAGATCATGCCGCCGCCCAGCCGGAAGGCGCGCAGCAGGGCGTCCAGCGGGAGTCCGCGTTCGGCACGGGCCCTGCCGATGGCCCAGGAGCAGCGGTGGGCCGCCTCGCGCAGTTCACCGGGCTGGATCAGGGATCCGACGTTGAGCCGCAGCGAGCGCCGCACCTCGTCGCGGACGCTCTCCGCGTCCGTCTCCATGGCCGCCCGGTACGCCGGTTCACGCTCCACCAGGAGGTCCACCAGGCGTTCGGAGAGTTCGGGCAGCCCCGCGATCAGCGCCCGGGCGGCGCGGTGCAGCACCGAGAGCGCCTCCGCGTCGACGGCCGGGCGGGCGGGCGGGGCCGGGGGCCGGGGCCCCGGCCGGTACCGGACGTGGGCGGGTACGAGGTGCTGCATCGCTGTCCTCCACCGGGGTCGGCTCGGTCGGGCGGCCCGGCCGGCCGACGTGCGGCACACGGGTGCTCCGGACCTCCTGATCCCGCAGGATGACATACCGCCCGGTCGGTACCTAGGGGTGTGCGGTGGTCTTCTCGGCCCGGTCCACCAGACGGGACAGCTCGACGCGGGAGCGGACCCCCAGGGCGGCGAAGACATTGCGCAGGTGGTGGTCCACCGTGCGGGGGCTGACGGACAGGCGCAGCGCGACTTCTCGGTTGGTCGCCCCCTCGGCGACGCAGCGGGCGATCCGGAGCTGCTGGGGCGTCAGAAGCGTGAGCGGACCGGCCGGTCCGCCCGGTCCCGCGTCCCCGGTGGCCCGCAGTTCGGCTCTCGTCTGCGCGGCCCAGCCGAGTGCCCCGCCCCGCTCGAAGGACACCAGCGCGTCCCTCAGTCGGCCGCGCGCCTCACCGGGTCTGCGCCGCCGCCGCAGCCAGGCGCCGTAGAGGAGCTGGGTGCGGCCGCGTTCGAAGTCCCCCGTCGCCTCCTCGTGCCGGGCCAGCGCGGCGGCGAACAGCGCCTCGCACTCCTCGGGGCCGCTCAGCAGTGCCTGGCAGCGGGCCAGCTGGGCCCGGGCCTGGGGGTCCGGGCCCAGCTCGGACCAGCGGGCGAACGCGGCCACCGCCGACCGGGCGGCCTCCGTCTGCCCCGTACGGGCCGCCGCCTCCACGAAGCAGGGCACGGCGAGCATCCGCACCGCGAAGTGACCGCGGCGCGGGCCGGCGCCGACCAGGGGGCCGAGCCGGGCGGCGGCCTCGGGAAGCCGGCCGCGGGCCAGGTCGGCGCGGGCCCGCGCCCACTGCGACAGCGTGGCCGCCTGCGCGAGACCGTGGGCCGCGGCGACGCGTTCGGCCGCCCCGGCGTGCTCCGCGACGGCCTCCGGGGAACCCTCCACGGACGCCACCAGCGCGAGGATCGCGTGGTGGTGCGCCGCGAGGTTGCCCTGACCGGCGCCGAGGGCGGTGCGCAGGCCGTCCTCGGCGTGGGCGCGGGCCCGGGCGTGACGGCCCGCCCGCAGCTCTCCGTAGGCCAGCCGTTCCAGTGCCTGGGCGACCAGGACGTACGGGCCCCGGGCCCTGGCGACGGCGAGGGCCCGGGAGTTGGCGCGAGCGGCGGCGGCGAGGTCGCCGACGACGAGGGCGGCGTTCCCGGCACGCAGCAGGGTCTCCGGGCCGTCGAGGGCTCCTGGGGCCGCGCCGGCGCGGGCCACCACCTCCCGCAGCGGCCGCCGTCCGGTGTCCGGGCGGCCGTTCAGCACCGCGGACATCCCCGCCCGGTACGCCGCGAGCAGCGGGTCGGGGGCCGGCCGCGCCGGACCCTGGTCCAGGGCTTCCGCGCAGGCCGCCGCGTCCCCGGTCGCCCAGGACGCCTCGACGGCGGCGAGCCGGGCGGCCAGGGCTCCCCGCGCGTCGGCGGGAGCCAGCGACTCGGCGGCCAGCAGCAGCGTTTCGCGTGCGTCGGCGACCGGTCCGTCCTGGAGCGCGAGGAGCCCGCTCACCAGCTGGGCCGCGCCGCGCACGCTGCCGGGCGGCCCCTCGCATCCGGCCCGCGCGAGCAACTCCCTCGCCCGGTGCGGCAGTCCGGCGAGCCTGGCCTGGTCGGCGGCGTCGACCAGGCGGGCGGCGCGCGACTCCTCGTCGGCGGCGAGTTCGGCCGCCCGCGCCCAGGCCGCCGAGCGCTCCGCGTGCGTCGGTCCGCCGTCCGGCCGCTCCGCCGCCGCGGCGAGCGCGTCGCCGAGGTCCGGGGCGGGAGCGAGGACCGCCGAGGCCCGGTGGAAGAGAACGGGCAGGGCGCCCGGCCCCCCGGGGTGGGCATCGGCCAGCAGCCGGTGCGCCGCGCGCCGGCGGGCGGGCGGGACGGTGGCGTAGACGTTGCCGGCCGGGCCGGGACCGGCGAGGTGGACACGGCCTCCCGAGAGGCGGAGCAGCCCCGCCGCCTCGGCGGCGTCGAGGGCGTCCGCGGCGAGTCCGCCCGCCCCGGCCGCGCGGAGGACCACGGCGGCGTCCGCCCCGGCCCCCCGCGCGTCCCGCTCCCCCTCGGCCTCCACCAGCAGCAGCAGACCTGCCGCACCCTCCCCCAGGACACCTGCCCCCGGTCGCGGCCCGGGTCCCGCAGCAGATTCCGGAGCGGGTCCCGGGGGGAACGGCCCGCCCGGAGCGGGGGGCCGTTCCGGCTCGTCCGGTGTGGGGCGGACGAGCGACGGCAAGGAGCTCCGGGGCGCCGTCCGGGGGAGACTTCGCGCAGTCGCGTTTCCCGTCACGACCGTCACGTTACTTCCGCGTAAACGACGGCGGAAGCCCCGCGTTCGCTTGCGGCGACGCGTCCGGAAACGCCGTCTGACCTGGGCGGACAAGGCCCGCGTCGAGTCTGTGGCTGGGCAGGTTCCCAGGCCCGGCGGGCAAGGCTTGTGCACCCGCACAACCGGCGCCGCTCCCCCGGACACACAGGCGCCGCTCCCCCCGGATACGCAGATGCCGCTCCCCCGGACGCACGGATGACGGCCGCCGGGGAACGGCGGCCGTCACCCACGCACGGACCGGACCGTGCGGTGCGGGTCAGGAGGTGTGCGGGCAGTTGCCCCGGTACTCGGCGATCGTCAGGGACGCCTGCGGCAGCGGGCAGAGGAACTGCTCGTAGCGGGTGTCGTTGTCGATGAACCGCTTGAGCCACGAAATGCTGTACTTCGCGATCGTCGTGTTCGAGCTGTTGGGCGTGAAGTGGGTGGCGCCCCTGAGCTCCAGGTACGCCTTGTCGAGCGTGCTCGGCAGGGTCGCGTAGAAGGGCTGGGAGTGCGTGGCGACCGGTGCGATCGTGTCGCCGTCGGCGCCCACGACCAGGGTCGGCGTCTTGATCTCCGGCCAGGTGGTGTCCAGGTTCCAGCCGGTGAGCGGGATCGCCGCCTGGAGCGAGGGACGGCTCTTCGCGGCCTCCAGCGTGCCGCCGCCGCCCATCGAGTGGCCCATCACGCCGAGCCGGCTGCTGTCGATCCTGGTTCGCACGGAACTGCTCTGGGTCAGGTAGTCGAGCGCCGCCAGCAGTTGCCGGCCGCGGCTGTCGGGCTGGTCGAGGGTGGTGTTGGTGTCGATGGTGAACACCACGAACCCCTGGGAGGCGAGCCGGGGCCCGAGCCAGGCGATGGACGACTGGTAGGCGGTGTACCCGGGCGAGACGGCGATCGCCCCGAAGGTGCCGTCGGCGGTCGAGGTCGGGTAGTAGATGGTGCCTCCGCCGAAGCCGCTCACGGACAGGGCGGAGACGGAGGTGGTGGAGACGGCGTACGAACCACGGGACGCCTCGATGCTGGCGTTCGTGGGGGCGGGGCCGCGCTCGTACGGGTTCGCGGCGGCCTCCGCCGAGGCGGACCGTGCCCCGACGACGGCCTGCGCCCCGGTGGCCTGCGCGGCGACGAGGCCGCCCGCGGCCAGGAGCACCGCGAGGCCGGCCCGTACCAGACGGCTGGTGAGCCGGTGCGGCCTGCGGGGGGACGGTTCGGGTCCGACGGGGAGTGCGCGGTTCGGCTGTTGCACGGCGGGTGCGTCCTCTCGGTGGGGAGGGGGAGGACGGACCCGCGCCGCGGTCGAGGCGCCGCCCTGGCATGGGGTACCGGATGGCGTACGCCACGAAACGGCGGGGTCCGTCTCGGTGGTTGCGCTGGCAACTGTCCGCCCCGGACCCGTCCCGTACATCGGCAGAATCACCGGCCGTGCGGACGCCCCACGACATCCGCGCTCCGCGCCCCGGCTCCGCGCCCCGCTCCGCCTCCCCGGAACAGGGCTCCGCCGTCCGGCGGCGGACGGCCCTCTCCCGCCGGCGGGCGTCCCCGGCACACGACCACGCCCGCCCCGCGGGGCTGTGGCACGGACCGGGCCGCCCCGGCGAGACCGCGCCGCCCCGCGGAACACGGCCCACTCGCCCCACGGGACACCGTCCCGTCGCTCCCCGGGACGCGGCAACGGCCCGCACCCGGGCGGGGCGAAGGCCGCCCGGGTGCGGGCCGTGACGTGAGCCGTACCCGCCCGCGGCGGCCACCGGCGTGAACACCGACGGCGCGAAGGCCCCCGGCCAGGACCGTCAGCGGACGGGATGCCCCGCCCCGCGCAGGGTCTCCTTGACCTCGCCGATCCGCAGGTCGCCGAAGTGGAAGACGGACGCGGCCAGCACCGCGTCGGCGCCCGCCCCGACGGCCGGCGGGAAGTGGTCGAGCCGACCCGCGCCGCCGCTGGCGATCAGCGGGACGGTGACGTGCTTGCGTACGGCCTCGATCATCTCGATGTCGTAGCCGTCCTTCGTGCCGTCGGCGTCCATCGAGTTGAGCAGGATCTCGCCCGCGCCCAGCTCGGCGGCCCGGTGCGCCCACTCGACGGCGTCGATGCCGGTGCCCTTGCGTCCGCCGTGGGTGGTCACCTCGAAGGAGCCGCCCTCGGTCCTGCGCGCGTCCACCGACAGCACGAGCACCTGCCGCCCGAACCGCTCCGCGATCTCCCGGATGAGGTCGGGCCTGGCGATGGCGGCCGTGTTGACGCCGACCTTGTCGGCGCCGGCCCGCAGCAGCTTGTCGACGTCCTCGGCGGTGCGGACGCCGCCGCCGACCGTCAGCGGGATGAAGACCTGCTCGGCCGTGCGGCGCACCACGTCGTAGGTGGTCTCACGGTTGCCCGAGGACGCGGTGATGTCCAGGAACGTGAGCTCGTCGGCTCCCTCGGCGTCGTACACCTTCGCCATCTCGACGGGGTCGCCCGCGTCGCGCAGGTTCTGGAAGTTGACGCCCTTGACGACCCGGCCGTTGTCCACGTCCAGGCAGGGAATCACTCGGACCGCCAGGGTCATGACCGCTCTTCTCCCCGCTCCGTGTTCTGCGTCCGGAACGCCTCCACCTCGACCTCGACCACCAGCCGGGGGTCCACCAGACCCTCGACGATGATCATGGAGGCGGCGGGGCGGATGCCGTCGAACAGCGCCTTGTGGGCGCGGCCGACCTCCTCGACGTCCCGGGCATGGGTGATGTGCATATGGGTGCGGACGACGTCCTCACGGCTCAGGCCGATCCGCTCCAGGGCCGCGAACGCGACGCCGAAGGCGTTGACCGTCTGCTCGTAGGGGCCGCTTTCGACGACGTCGCCGTCGACGATCGAGCTGCAGCCGGACACCAGCACCAGGCCGTTCGGCAGCTCCACCGCGCGGGAGTACCCGAAGGTCTCCTCCGACGGCGAGCCGGTCGAAAGGCGGCGTACGGCGCTCACCGGGCTACCGCCGCCAGCGCCTCTTCCAGGGTGAACGCCTTGGCGTACAGGGCCTTGCCGACGATCGAGCCCTCGACGCCGAGCGGCACGAGTTCGGCGATGGCCCGCAGGTCGTCCAGCGACGACACCCCGCCGGAGGCGACCACCGGGCGGTCGGTCGCCGCGCACACGCCTCGCAGGAGCTCCAGGTTCGGGCCCTGGAGCGTGCCGTCCTTGGCGATGTCGGTGACCACGTAGCGGGCGCAGCCCTCGGAGTCCAGGCGGGCCAGCGTCTCGTAGAGGTCGCCGCCGTCGCGGGTCCAGCCGCGGCCGCGCAGCGTCGTGCCGCGGACGTCGAGGCCCACCGCGATCTTGTCGCCGTGCTCGGCGATGACCTTGGCGACCCAGTCGGGGGTCTCCAGGGCGGCGGTGCCGAGGTTGACGCGGGTGCAGCCGGTGGCGAGCGCGGCGGCGAGGGTGTCGTCGTCGCGGATGCCGCCGGACAGCTCGACCTTGATGTCCATCGCCTTGGTGACCTCGGCGATCAGCGCGCGGTTGTCGCCGGTGCCGAACGCGGCGTCCAGGTCGACGAGGTGCAGCCACTCGGCGCCGGCGCCCTGCCAGGCGAGGGCGGCCTCCAGCGGGGAGCCGTAGGAGGTCTCGGTCCCGGACTCGCCGTGCACGAGACGGACGGCCTGGGCGTCGCGGACATCGACGGCGGGGAGGAGTTCGAGCTTGCTCACAGTGTTCCGATCCAGTTGGAGAGGAGCTGGGCTCCGGCGTCGCCGGACTTCTCGGGGTGGAACTGGGTGGCCCACAGGGCGCCGTTCTCGACGGCCGCCACGAAGGGCTTGCCGTGCGTGGACCAGGTCACCAGGGGGGCGCGCAGCAGCGGGTTGCCGACCTCCAGCGACCAGTCGTGGACGGCGTAGGAGTGGACGAAGTAGAACCGCGCGTCGGCGTCGAGGCCGGCGAACGCCTCCGAGCCCTCCGGGCTCTCGACGGTGTTCCAGCCCATGTGGGGCACGACGTCGGCCTCCAGGGGGCCGACCGTGCCCGGCCACTCGTCGAGGCCCTCGGTCTCCACGCCGTGCTCGATGCCGCGGGTGAAGAGGATCTGCATGCCGACGCAGATGCCCATGACGGGGCGTCCGCCGGACAGCCGGCGGCCGATGATCCAGTCGCCGCGCGCCTCCTTGAGGCCCTGCATGCAGGCGGCGAAGGCGCCGACGCCCGGCACCAGCAGTCCGTCCGCGTTCATCGCGGTGTCGAAGTCACGGGTGATCTCGACGTCGGCGCCCGCGCGGGCGAGGGCGCGCTCGGCGGACCGTACGTTCCCGAAGCCGTAGTCGAAGACGACGACCTTCCTGGACGCGCTCAACTCCACACCTCCAGCCTCATGACGCCCGCGACGAGACACATCGCGGCACCGATGGAGAGCAGCACGACGAGGCTCTTCGGCATGTCCTGCTTGACGAAGGAGTAGATCCCTCCGGCGAGGAAGAGACCGACGACGATGAGAACGGTGGAAAGGCCTGTCACAGTGCGCCCTTGGTCGAGGGGAGGATGCCGGCTGCGCGCGGGTCGCGCTCGGAGGCGTAACGCAGGGCCCGGGCCAGTGCCTTGAACTGGCACTCCACGATGTGGTGCGCGTTGCGTCCGTAGGGGACGTGCACGTGCAGGGCGATCTGGGCCTGGGCGACGAAGGACTCCAGGATGTGCCGGGTCATCGTCGTGTCGTACTCGCCGATCATCGGCGCCATCTTCTCGGGCTCGGTGTGCACGAGGTAGGGGCGGCCGGACAGGTCGACGGTCACCTGGGCGAGCGACTCGTCCAGGGGGACGGTGCAGTTGCCGAAGCGGTAGATGCCGACCTTGTCGCCGAGGGCCTGCCGGAAGGCGGCGCCGAGGGCGAGGGCGGTGTCCTCGATGGTGTGGTGCGAGTCGATGTGCAGGTCGCCCTCGGTCTTCACGGTGAGGTCGAACAGACCGTGCCGGCCGAGCTGGTCGAGCATGTGGTCGTAGAAGCCGACGCCGGTCGACACGTCGACCTTGCCGGATCCGTCGAGATCGATCTCGACGAGGACCGACGTCTCCTTCGTCACCCGCTCCACGCGTCCTACGCGGTTCATGCGCTCTGCTCCTTCGGGGTTGCGGGGCCGTCGCCCGCAGAGCCCAGTAGTTCACGTACCGCGTCGAGGAACGCGTCGTTCTCCTTCGGGGTTCCGGCGGAGACCCGGAGCCACCCCGGTACGCCGTTGTCCCGGACCAGCACGCCCTGGTCGAGGATCCTCTGCCAGGCCGCGCGGGTGTCGGCGAACCGTCCGAACTGTACGAAGTTCGCGTCCGACTCGGTCACCTCGCAGCCCATCGCGCGCAGTTCGGTGACCAGCCGGTCCCGTTCGGCCTTGAGCTGCTCCACGTACCCGAGGAGGGTGTCGGTGTGCTCCAGGGCCGCCAGCGCGGTCGCCTGGGTCACGGCCGACAGGTGGTAGGGCAGCCGGACGAGCTGGACGGCGTCCACGACCGCCGGGTGGGCGGCGAGGTAGCCGAGGCGCAGTCCGGCCGCGCCGAAGGCCTTCGACATCGTCCGGGAGACGACGAGATTCGGCCGTCCTTCGAGCAGGGGCAGCAGCGAGTCGCCGTGGCTGAACTCGACGTAGGCCTCGTCGACCACGACCATGGACGGCTTCGCCGCCTGCGCGGCCTCGTAGAGCGCGAGGACCGTCCCGGGCGGGACCGCGTTGCCCGTGGGGTTGTTGGGGGTGGTGACGAAGACGACGTCGGGCCGGTTCTCGGCGATCGCGCGTTCGGCGGCGGGGAGGTCGATGGTGAAGTCCTCGCCGCGGGGGCCCGAGATCCAGGCCGTGCCCGTGCCGCGCGCGATGAGCGCGTGCATCGAGTACGACGGCTCGAAGCCGATCGCGCTGCGGCCGGGTCCGCCGAAGGTCTGGAGCAGTTGCTGGATGACCTCGTTGGAGCCGTTGGCGGCCCAGACGTTCTCGACGCCGACCGGGTGCCCGCCGGTCTTCGTCAGATAGGCGGCCAGCCCGGTGCGCAGTTCGACCGCGTCCCGGTCGGGGTAGCGGTTGAGACCGCGGGCGGCCTCGCGGACCCGCTCCGCGATGCGCTCGACGAGCGGCTCGGGCAGCGGGTACGGGTTCTCGTTGGTGTTCAGGCGTACGGGGACGTCGAGCTGGGGCGCGCCGTAGGGCGTCTTGCCGCGCAGTTCGTCCCGTACGGGGAGATCGTCGATGCCGGTCACTTGCCCTCGGGTACCTTCCAGCCGCGCGACATTTGTTCGTCTCCGACGAACCTTGCCTTGACCGCCGCGCCGTGCGCGGGCAGGTCCTCCGCCTCCGCCAGGGTCACCACGTGGTGGGCGACGTCGGCGAGCGCGTCCTTCGTGTAGTCCACGATGTGGATGCCGCGCAGGAAGGACTGCACGGACAGGCCCGAGGAGTGGCAGGCGCAGCCGCCGGTCGGCAGGACGTGGTTGGAGCCCGCCGCGTAGTCGCCGAGCGAGACGGGGGCCCAGGGGCCGACGAAGATCGCCCCGGCGTTCCTGACCCGGTCGGCGACCGCTGCGGCGTCCGCGGTCTGGATCTCCAGGTGCTCGGCGCCGTAGGCGTCGACGACCTTGAGGCCGGCCTCGACGTCGTCGACGAGGACGATCGCGGACTGCCGTCCGGACAGGGCCGGGACGATCCGGTCGCCGATGTGCTTGGTGGCCGCGATCTGCGGCTCCAGCTCCTTCTCGACCGCGTCCGCGAGGGCGGGCGAGTCGGTGACCAGGACGGCGGCGGCGAGCGGGTCGTGCTCGGCCTGGCTGATCAGGTCGGCGGCGATGTGCGCCGGGTCGGCGGTGTCGTCCGCGAGGACCGCGATCTCGGTCGGGCCGGCCTCGGCGTCGATGCCGATCCGGCCGGTGAAGTAGCGCTTGGCCGCGGCGACCCAGATGTTGCCGGGGCCGGTGACCATGCCGGCGGCGGGGCAGGACTCGGTGCCGTGCGCGAACATCGCGACGGCCGTGGCGCCGCCGGCCGCGTACACCTCGTCGATGCCCAGCAGCGCGCAGGCGGCGAGGATCGTCGGGTGCGGCAGTCCGCCGAACTCCTTCTGCGCCGGGGACGCCAGCGCCATGGAGGGGACGCCCGCCTCCTGCGCCGGGACGGCGTTCATGATCACGGACGAGGGGTACACCGAGCGGCCGCCGGGCGCGTACAGCCCGACCCGGTCGACCGGCACCCACTTCTCGGTGACCGAACCGCCGGGCACGACCTGGGTGGTGTGCGTCGTACGGCGCTGTTCGCGGTGGACGAGACGGGTGCGGCGGATGGACTCCTCCAGGGCCGCGCGCACGTCCGGGTCGAGCTGTTCCAGGGCGTCGGCGAGGGCCTGGGCCGGGACGCGCACGGACTCCAGCCGTACTCCGTCGAACTTCTCCGCGTAGTCGATCAGCGCCGCGTCGCCCCGATGATGCACGGCCTCGCAGATCGGCCGCACCTTCTCCAGGGCGGCCGAGACGTCGAAGTCGGCTCGGGGCAGCAGGTCGCGCAGGGCGGGGCCCTCGGGGAGGGCGTCGCCGCGCAGATCGATTCGGGCCATCGGGGAATATCGCAGCACGTACTCAATTCTCTCAGACGGCGGCGGGGCGTCGGCCGCCCGTATCAGTGGCTGATACGGGCCGGTGCCGATTCCGGCGGAAGATCCCCTTCACCAGGAGCGTTCGGACGGTCACTGAGCGGGCATTGCACGGACGTACGAACCCGAGAGCGGGCCGGGGAGGAAGTGACGTGCCGTGACCGAGGGTGCCGACCCGCGCGCCGGGGACCTTCCGGACGAGCTGACCGCCGCCGAGGCGGGGATGTGGCAGTCCTTCCGCAACGGCAGCGCGTACGACCTGCGCAGCGGGGACACGGCCGTCGACGATCCGCACGGCGGCCATCCCTGGGGGTCCGAGCGCAGTGTCCGGGCCCGGATCGTGGCCTGGCTGCTGCTCGACGGGCCGCCCGCCCTCCAGGGCCGGGTCGCCTCCCTGAAGCTGACCGGCGTGCGGATCACCGGTGTGCTCGACCTCGCGGGCGGCACGGTGGTGCCGTACGTGGAGCTGAAGGGGTGCAGGTTCGAGAAGGAGGTGCTGCTGCCGGAGTCCCGGTTCACGACGCTGCGGCTGGTGGACTGCTCGGTGCCCCGGCTGGAGGCGGCCCGGCTGCACACCGAGGGCGATCTGCACCTGCCGCGCTGCCGCTTCCACAACGGGGTGCGGCTGACCGACGCGCACATCGGCACGGATCTGCTGCTCAACCAGGCGGTCGTCCACCGGGACCGGCGGGGGCGTTCGATCACCGGCGACGGCATGACCGTCGGGCAGGACCTCCAGGCCGAGATGCTGGAGTCGCACGGCGAACTGAGTCTGCGCGGCGCGACCGTCGGCGTGTCGCTGAGCCTGCGGGGCAGCAGGCTCGGCGACCCCTG
Source organism: Streptomyces sp. NPDC058751 (assembly GCF_042746485.1). Lineage (NCBI taxonomy): Bacteria > Bacillati > Actinomycetota > Actinomycetes > Kitasatosporales > Streptomycetaceae > Streptomyces > Streptomyces sp. NPDC058751. The sequence continues at coordinate 154,438 of NZ_JBHYPZ010000013.1, forward strand.
CGCCCGGCTCGCCCTCAACGCCCCCCAGCTCACCGTCAACCGCACGCTCTACATGACCCCCGCGGGCCTCGGCAATCCGCTGATGACCAGCGGCGTCACACCCGCGCGCGGCACCCTGGTGCAGCGGTTCGAGTGCCAGGGCGGGATCCGGCTGGACGACGGGCGCTTCGGCGACGCGGTCGACTTCGACCGGGCCCTCTTCACCTTCACCGACGACCAGGAGCTGTCGCTGCTGCGGGTCCAGACCCCCGAGCTGCGCTTCCTCGGCGAGCGGCCCGAGCACGGCAAGGTGGTGCTGTCCGGCGCGCGGATCGTCAACCTGGTCGACCGGGCGTCCAGCTGGCCGGGTCCCGGCAGCCTGCACATGGGCGGTTTCACGTACGAGAACCTGGTCCCGCAGGGCGCCTTCCCGCTGGCCCGGCGCCTGGAGTGGGTGGCGGCGGCCACCGCCGAGTACGCCCCGGAGCCGTACGAGCGCCTCGCGGCCGTGCTGCGCGACTCCGGTGAGGACGAGGACGCGCGGGAGGTGCTGCTCGCCAAGCAGCGCCGCCGCCGCGAGACCCTGCCGCCGGCGGCCAAGCTCTGGGGCTACGCGCAGGACTGGACGGTCGCCTACGGGTACCGCCCCGGCCGGGCCGCGCTGTGGATGGCGGTGCTGTGGGCGGCGGCGTCGATCGCCTTCGCGCACGCCGGCCACCGGCCGGTCGACAACGGCGGGAGCCCCGCGTGGAACGCCTCGCTCTACGCCCTGGACCTGCTGCTGCCGGTCATCGACCTGGGCCAGGCCGGTTTCTGGCAACTGCGCGGCGGCTGGCAGTGGCTGGCCGCGGTGGTGGTCCTCCTCGGCTGGATCCTGGCGACGACGGTGGCCGCCGGCGCGACCCGGCTGCTGCGCCGCGGCTGACCCCTGCCACCCGGCCCCGGGCCGCCGGACCGCGGCCGGGACCGGGACCGCGGCCGGGGCCGGGGCCGGACGCCACCCGGCCGCCGCACAGGGATCACGCGCGCTTCACGCGACCGCTCCACACGGTCTTCGCGCTCCGGGAGCGAGCCGCTCCTTTACTCGTCCTTGACCCGGCGGCGCACAACCAAACGGCTTTACGAAAGCGTCACCAAGCGCCTCTGGCACAGCTCCGACCTGCGGTTTTCAATGGGCGTCACCATGGCACTACTGAGCGCGCTCCTCCGTACCACCCGGACGGCACGGCACACCTCACGCCTCGCCGCCGGACTGCCGGCCGACGAGGAGGTGCTGCTCGACGCGCCGGACCACCGGCTGGCGCCCGCGCTCGTCGCCGCGGCCCGCGGCGAGTACGCCCCCGCGGCCGAACTGCTGGCCGCCACCCGCGCGTCCGCCGAGTGGGAGGACCGCGACCGGTACGCCGTACGCCTCGCCGCGTTCGCGCGCTCCCGCGACACCTGGCTCGGGCGGTGGCGGGCCGAGGCCCCGAACGACCCGGACGTCCTCCTCGTCGGGGCCGAACTGGCCGTCCGCCGCGGCTGGGAGTCGCCCGCACGGGTGGAACTGCTGCGTGAGGTCACCCCGCTGATCATGTCCGCCGCCGAGGGCGATCCGCGCGACCCGGTGCCGTGGCGGATCGCGCTCGACCACGCCCGCGGCAGCGCTGTCGGGCACACCGGGTTCGAGCGGCTCTGGGCCCAGGCCGTCCGGCGCTCCCCGCACCACTACGGCTGTCACGTGGCCGCCCTCCGGTACCTGTCCGCCGCCTGGCACGGCTCGCACGGCGAGTGCTTCGACTTCGCCGAGCCCGCCGCGCAGGACGCCCTGCCGGGCTCCCTCGTCCAGGCCCTGCCGGTGCGCGCGGCCTTCGCCTACCTGACCGAGGGCGGCGGTCCCGAGGTGCCGCGCGAGCGCCTGGACTCCGCCGCCGACCTCGCGATCTCGGTGTCCGCGGCCTACGCCGCCGCCGACCCGTGGCCCGCCGAGGTGCGCAACCTGCTGGCGTACGTCCTGGTCCGGCTGGAGCGCTGGCAGGACGCCCTGGAGCAGGTGCGCCTCATCGGCCCGTACGTGACCTCGTTCCCCTGGGCCGAGGCCTCCGACGACCCGCTCGGCCGGTACCTGGAGCTGCGCGACGAAGTCCGCGTGCGGGCCGCCTCGGGGCTTTCGCCGCGGGGCCGGGGCCCCCGCCGGGTCCCACGGATCGGGTACGGCGGACTCCTCCGCTCCGTCGACCATTAGGCTTTCCCGTCGTGACCACCGTCCGGCTCCCGCTCTTCCCCCTGAACTCGGTGCTGTTCCCCGGGCTCGTGCTTCCTCTGAACGTGTTCGAGGAGCGCTATCGCGCCATGATGCGCGATCTGCTCAAGACGCCCGAGGACGAACCCCGCCGATTCGCCGTCGTCGCCATCCGCGACGGCCATGAGGTCTCGCCCAGCGCTCCCGGCATGCCCGACGCGACCGCCGTGACGGACCGCGGGCCCGCCGCCGGGTTCGGGGACGACCCGCTCGCCGCCTTCCACGAGGTGGGCTGTGTCGCGGACGCGGCGACCATCAGGGAGCGCGCCGACGGCAGCTTCGAGGTGCTGGCGACCGGCACGACACGGGTGCGACTGCTGTCGGTGGACGCCTCCGGGGCGTTCCTGACGGCCGAGCTCGAGGAACTGCCGGAGGACCCGGGCGACGGGGCGGGCGCGCTCGCCGAGGGCGTCCTGCGCGCCTTCAGGCAGTACCAGAAGCGGCTGGCCGGAGCGCGCGAGCGCTCGCTGTCGACCGGCGCAGACCTGCCGGACGAGCCGGCGGTCGTCTCCTACCTCGTCGCCGCCGCCGTGATGCTGGACGTCCCGGCCCGGCAGCGGCTGCTCCAGGCCCTCGACACGGCCTCCCGGCTGCGCGAGGAACTGAAGGTGCTGCGCGCGGAGACGGCCATCATCCGTAATCTGCCGTCGTTGCCCGCGTCGGACCTGACGCGCGGCCCGACGAGCCTGAACTGACGCCTGCGGGAGGACCGATGGCCAAGAAGGCGAAGAAGCAGTCCGGCGGCACGCCCGCCACGGTGGCGCTGACGGAGGCGGGCGTCCCGTTCACCGTCCACGCCTACGAGCACGACCCCTCCCACCCGTCCTACGGCGAGGAGGCGGCCGAGGCGATGGGCGTGTCGCCGGAACGGGTCTTCAAGACCCTGGTGGCCGACGTGGACGGCGCCCTCGTGGTCGCGGTCGTCCCGGTGGCGGGCTCCCTCGACCTCAAGGCCCTCGCCACGGCGGTGGGCGGCAAGCGGGCGGCGATGGCCGACCCCGCGGCGGCCGAGCGCACGACGGGGTACGTCCGCGGCGGCATCTCGCCTCTCGGCCAGCGCCGCAGGCTCCGTACCGTCCTGGACTCCTCGGCCTCCGGGCACACCACGATCTGCGTCTCGGCGGGCCGCCGCGGCATGGAGGTCGAGCTCTCCCCCGACGACCTCGCGAAGCTCACGGAAGCGGTGTCCGCGCCCGTCGGACGGACGTGACCGGCTTTCGGCGCCGAAGGGCGGTACCGCCCGCGAGACCCCTCGACGGACGGCGCGTCCTCGGTTAAGCACGAGGGGCATGTCGAAGAGAACGCGGAAGCGCAAGTGGCGCGTCAGGAAGGGCCGCTCGAACCACGGCCGCCGTCCCGCATGACCCACGCCCCGCCCAAGGGCCGGCCCGGCAGCCGTTCTCCCGGCACCCGGCCGGCCCTGCCCGTGCGGGCCCGTCCCGTCCGGGCGGGTCCGGACAGGACGGGTCCGGGCAGGACGGGTCCGGGCAGGACGGGTCCGGGCAGGGCTGTCGAGGCCGGTGCCGTCAGGGCCGGGCCCTACACGGCCGGAGGCCCCTGCGGCGGCGCGTCGGCCGGATAGGGCTTCTGCTCGTACGGGTCGAGGTCACGGGGGCCGAACAGGGCCATGAGACCGAGGTGGACCACCAGGGCGCTCAGGGACCACGCCAGCAGCGCGCCCTTGGCCCCGAGCTTCAGCGGCGCGGAGAACGTGACGCCCTTGCCCACGGCCTTGGCGTGCGCGACCACGTCCTGCGCGGGTCCGAGCCAGATCCCGACCCGCCAGGCGAGCAGCGATCCGAGCAGACCGCCCAGCGCGAGCGCGATCACCAGCGGCACACCGCCACGCCGTCGCACGAGGAACACGACCAGGGCACTCAGCGCCCCGAAGCCCAGCGCGAGCAGGGTGAAGGTTCCGTCGACACCGACCGCCTGCTCTCCCTCGGTGTCCTTGATGTACACCGCGGTGCCGTCCGAGACCAGCGGCACATGGGGTGCCAGCCACGCCCAGAGCACCCCGAGCAGAGCCCCCGCGAGGGCGAGGGCGACCGTGATCACGGCGGCCTCCCGCACTTCGGTCCTCATGCCGGGTCCGTCCTGCCCGTAGGAGACCCCGTACGCGCCCGGGTACACGGGATGGCCCGGGAAGCCGGGCACGGGCTGTTTCTGCCAGTCGGGATGCGGCGGCAGCCGGTCCTCGGGGGACTGTTCGTGCGGCGGCGGAGGCGGAGTCAGCGGAGCGGTCACCCTGCCATCGTGCCAGGCCCCGTCGTCGGCCGCGTCACCGGACGGCCGCCCGGCGGTAGGCCCAGGCCGCGAGGACCAGGGAGACCGCCCCGACACCGCCGCAGACGGCCAGATCGCCGAGGACCGCCGCCCAGTCGGGACGCGCCCCGAAGGTGCGGGCGAACGCGTCGACGCCGTAGGTCGAGGGCAGCAGGTCCCGGAGGTACTGCACCGGGACCGGCATCCGGTCGGCCGGGAGGACGCCCAGCAGCAGGGCCGCGGACATGCCCATCTGGCCGAGCAGGGTGGCCAGCTCGGGCCGCGGCGCGAGCAGCCCGAACGCGGCCCCGAGCCCGGCGAGCGCGGCGCCCGCGAGCGGGACGACCGCGGCCAGCACCCACAGGTGGGCCAGCGGCAGCCCGAAGAGCAGGCACCCGAAGACGGCGGTGACGAGGGTGCCGGGCACGGTGAAGGACGCGTACGCGGCGGCGGCACCCAGCACCACGGCCGCCGGCGGCACCGGCAGCGTCGCGTAGTGGTCGAGACCGCCGCTCGCCCGCAGCTGCCCGAAGTACTGCGCGAGCAGGTTGAGGGCGACGAAGGCGACGACCAGGACCGTGGACCCGGCGACCACGGCCTGCGCCTCGGCGCCCCCGTCCACCACCCCGCGCATCATGATCATGATGCCGAGGGACTGGAAGGTGGCCACGAACAGCAGCGGGATCCGCGCGACGCGGGCCCGGGAGAGCTGCGCCCGGTACACGGCGGCCAGCGAGGGCGCGAGCCGTGCCCGCGGCCCCAGTTCCCCGGCAGCGCCGGCGTCCTCCGCCAGGGACGGGGCACTGCCCGGCAGAACTCCAGCGGGTACGGCACTCACGTCGAACTGCTCCCCTTCGTCGGCAGCCGTCCTGCTCCGCTCACGTACGGCGCCCCTCTCCCGTACGGATTCCACGCCCCGGACACTCATGCCTTCACCAGTCCCTGCGTCGCGTGGCCGCCGAGCGCCAGGTACACGTCCTCCAGGCTCGGCGTGGCCAGGGTGAAGTCGTCGAGTGCGGCGAAGGCGGCTCCGCCGGTGACCGCGGCCACGGCCGCGCGGGCCTCGTCGGGCGCGAGCCGCAGCGTCCAGCGGCGGCCCGACTCGACGGCGCGGGCCCGCAGCGCGGCGACCTCGGGGACGTGCAGCGGGGCGTTCTCCCGCCAGACGAGTTCGACCCGTACCTCGCCCGCGACCCGCTCCTTGAGCCCGGCCGGGGTGTCGCAGGCGATGACCCGTCCCTCGTCGAGGACGGCGACCCGGTCGAGGACCGTCTCGGCCTCGATGACGTTGTGGGTGACGAGCAGGACCGTGGCGCCCTGTTCCACCCGCCGCCGGTCGACGGCGGCCCACACCGCGCGCCGGGCGACGGGGTCCATGCCGGTGGTGGGCTCGTCGAGGACCAGCAGCGGGCGCCGTCCGACGAGGGCCGCGGCGAAGCAGGCGAGCCTGCGCTGTCCGCCGGAGAGCTTCTTCAGGGGGCGGGAGGCGAGGGCGGCCAGGCCCAGTTCGTCGAGGACGGCGTCCCGCTCGGCCCGCGCCTCGCCGAGGCCGAGTCCGCGCAGCCGCCCGGTCGTCTCGGCGGCGAGGGACACGGTCAGCTCGTCCAGGGCGGTGGACTCCTGCCCGAGGTAGGCGAGGATGCGTGCCGCCCGCTCGGGGTGGCGGACGATGTCGTGCCCGAGGATCTCGACGCTGCCGCTGTCGGGACGCATCAGCCCGGTGAGCTGGCGCACGAGGGTGGACTTGCCGGCGCCGTTCGGCCCGAGCAGCCCGAAGATCTCGCCCCGGTGGATGTCCAGGCGTACCCCGTCGGTGGCTCTGACCTCGGGTGCGGCCGGTGTGCCGCGGCGGCCGCGGACGGCCGGATAGGTCTTGGTGAGACCTCGCACGGCGCACACGACATCGCCCCTGTGCCCCGTCGGTGCTGCCTGTGCCGTGCGCGTACTCACGAAGGACGAGAGTACGTGGTCCGATGCCCTGTTATGCGCCGGGGGCCGCGGCGGGCCCCGGACGAGACCGCCTCGGCCCCCGTCCCCGGCCGGGGGTCACTCCCCCGCGGGCGCGTGCTCCGTCGCGGTGCGCACGTCGATCTCCCGCCAGAATCCGGCCCGGATCGCGTAGCGGTCGTGTTCGTCGATCTGGTCGTCCTTGTGCGCGAGCAGGCCGAAGCGGGCGGCGTAGCGCAGCAGTTCGCCGTCCACCCGGTGGGGGACCCGCGGGTACATCGACGACAGCTTCTGCAGATGGCCCGGGTCGGTGAGGCGCCCCATCCAGCGGCGCGCGAAGACCTGTCCGACCTCGTAGGGGTCGCCGCCGACCGTGGTGATGTCCTCCTCGCGGTCCGCCCAGCGCTGCTCCGCGGAGGTGAGCTGGGCGAGCGTGGGCAGCGCGGCGACCTCCGGGGACTCGGTGACGCCGCCGGGACGGTCGACCCAGCCCTTGTCCGAGGACCAGCGCAGCGTGGCGTTGGCGGGGTGCTGCGCGGGCTGGGCGCCCGGCCCGCGCAGCGCGGCCAGGTCCTTCGGGGTGGGGACGCCCTTGGCCGAGGGCACTCTTTCCTGGGTGCCGTTCGGCGAGTCGGCCGCCTGGTGGTGCTCGGTCTCCTGGGCGGAGCGCTCCGTGGCGGCCGCGAGCGCGGACTCGGGCAGCGGCGCGGAGAGGATGGCGGCGATCTCGGGCCGCGGCACCGGCGGCGGGGCGCAGATCCCGCCGGTCTCCTTGGCGCGGACCGCCTTGGTGATCCAGGCGCGGTCGAGCACCCGTCGTTCGTCGGCCTCGGCGACCAGGTCCTCGGACTGGTTGTAGTCGCCGTCCGCGGCCTGCACGGCCCACAGGTGTACGGCCACGCCGTGCTCCTTGGCGGCCATCATGCCCGGCAGCAGATCGCCGTCGCCGGTCACGAGGACGATGTCGGAGCAGGCGCGGTTGCGCGCGAGTTCGGTCAGCTCGGCGTGCATGGCGGCGTCCACGCCCTTCTGCGCCCACCGTCCGTCGCTTCGGGTCAGCGCGCCCAGGCGCACCGTCACCCGCGGCATCACGCGCAGCCTGCGGTGCTCGGGCTGCGGGACGCGGTCGGGGGCGCCGTCGAACCAGTAGATGCGCAGCAGGGGCCGTTCGGTGTCGGACTCGGCGCGCTCGCGCAGGCCCTGGACGAGGGCGGTGTGGTCGACGGTGATCCGGGATCGCGAGGGCTCTCCGGCGAGGAGACTGGCGGCGGCCCCGAGCAGATACCCGGCGTCCACCAGGACGATGCAGCGGTCCACGTGGTCCACCCTCTTTCCGGGAGGTGTGCTTCGGGCTTCCTTGGAGTCTGCCCGACCGTGCGGAGGTTAACGGCCGGAACTCGATCTTCGGCGTGGCGGATCGGAGGGGCACCTGCCGACAGGTCTCATTACGCACGGTAATTATACGAAATGCGCAGATTGTCAGCCTATGTGAATCTGGTCGCGGCCCTGGCCCCTAGATCCCCCTCAGGAGGCAGATCACCATGGCCAAGAACAAGAATCGCAAGCAGGGCGGCCAGCACGACCGCTCCTCGCAGGCCGAGCGCGCGCAGGAGCAGGCACAGCGGTCGGCGGCGCAGGCACAGCAGTCGCCGATGTCGCACGCCCAGGGCAGCCCTGCTGATGTTGCCCGTAAGCACCAGAGGCGTTTCGGCCACAACTGAGGCCGCGGCGCCGGCTGTTGAGGCCTGCGTACGCACCGAGGGGCGCATCCTGTTCCGGATGCGCCCCTCGGTGCGTCTGCGTGTCTCCGGCGCTTTCGCCGTGCGGGTCCGCGTACCTCCGCCGCCTTCGCCGCGCGGTGGTCAGCCGGCCAGGCAGGCCGGGCCGAGCAGCACCTTGAGATCGCCGAAGAGCGCCGGGTCCGGCTTCACCCGGTGCCGGTCGAGCCGCAGCACGGTGGTCCTGCTCGGGCCCTGGAGCCTGATGCGGACCTCGCTCTCGCCCTTGTGGTGGCTGAGGATCTCGCCGAGGCGGCTGACCATCGGCGGAGTCACCTTCAGCGCCGGGATGGTGAGGATCACGGGTGCGTTGGTGCCCGCGTTCGACAGGTCCGGGACCTGGAGTTCCATCGCGACCAGCCGGGGCACGTCCTCGCGCTTGTCGAGGCGCCCCTTGACGAAGACGACCGCGTCCTCGACCAGCTGGGTCGACACCAGCTGGTAGGTCGCGGGGAAGAACATGCACTCCATGGAGCCCGCGAGGTCCTCCACGGTGGCGATCGCCCAGGCGTTGCCCTGCTTGGTCATCTTGCGCTGCAGGCCCGAGATGATGCCGCCGATCGTGACGACCGCGCCGTCCGCGTGCTCGCCGCCCGTCAGCTGGGAGATGCCCGCGTCGGCCTTGTCGGACAGGACGTGCTCCAGACCGAAGAGCGGGTGGTCGGAGACGTACAGGCCGAGCATCTCCCGCTCCTGGGCGAGGAGGTAGGCCTTGTCCCACTCGTCGGTGGTGAACTCCACGTCGAGCCCGAAGCCGGGCTCGCTGGTGTCCTCGTCCCCCATGCCGCCGAAGAGGTCGAACTGGCCCTCGGCCTCCTTGCGCTTGACCGCCACCACGTTGTCGATCATCGGCTCGAACTGCGCGGTGAGGCCCTTGCGGGTGTGCCCCATCGTGTCGAACGCACCCGCCTTGATCAGCGATTCCGTGGTGCGCTTGTTGCAGGCGACCGCCTCGACCTTGTCGAGGTAGTCGGGGAAGGAGCCGTACTTCCCCTTGGCCTTGCGGCTGCGGATGATCGATTCCACCACGTTCGTGCCGACGTTGCGGACGGCCGAGAGTCCGAAGAGGATCACGTCGTCGCCCTGGGCGGCGAAGTTCTGCTCGGACTCGTTCACGTTGGGCGGCAGCACCTTGATGCCCATGCGCCGGCACTCGTTGAGGTAGACGGCCGACTTGTCCTTGTCGTCCTTGACGGAGGTGAGCAGCCCGGCCATGTACTCGGCGGGGTGGTTCGCCTTCAGGTAGGCGGTCCAGTACGAGACGAGTCCGTACGCGGCGGAGTGGGCCTTGTTGAAGGCGTAGCCGGCGAAGGGGACCAGCACGTCCCACAGGGACTGGATCGCCTCGTCGCTGTAGTTGTTCTTGCGGGCGCCCTCCTGGAAGAGGACGAAGTTCTTCGCCAGCTCCTCGGGCTTCTTCTTGCCCATCACGCGGCGCAGGATGTCGGCCTCGCCGAGCGAGTACCCGGCGATGATCTGGGCGGCCTTCTGGACCTGCTCCTGGTAGACGATCAGACCGTAGGTGACGGCCAGGACCTCTTCGAGGGGCTTCTCCAGCTCCGGGTGGATCGGCGTGATCTCCTGGCGGCCGTTCTTGCGCTCCGCGTAGTTGATGTGCGAGTTCATGCCCATCGGGCCCGGCCGGTACAGGGCCGAGACGGCGGAGATGTCCTCGAAGTTGTCGGGCTGCATCTGGCGGAGCAGCGAGCGCATCGGGCCGCCGTCGAACTGGAAGACGCCGAGGGTGTCACCGCGGCAGAGCAGTTCGAAGGTCTTCGGATCGTCCAGCGGCAGCGCCAGCAGGTCGAGGTCGATGCCCTTGTTGGCCTTCACCATCTTGACGGCGTCGTCCATGATCGTGAGGTTGCGCAGGCCCAGGAAGTCCATCTTGAGCAGGCCCAGCGACTCGCACTGGGGGTAGTCCCACTGCGTGATGGTCACGCCGTCGGTGTGCCGCACCCAGATGGGGGCGTGGTCGACGATGGGCTCGCTGGACATGATCACGCCGGCGGCGTGCACGCCCATCTGCCGGACCAGGCCCTCGACGCCCTTGGCGGTGTCGATGACCTTCTTCACGTCCGGCTCGTTCTCGTACATCCCGCGGATCTCGCCCGCCTCGTTGTACCGCGGGTGCGAGGGGTTGGTGATGCCGTCGAGGTCGATGCCCTTGCCCAGGACGTCGGCGGGCATCGCCTTGGTGAGCCGGTCGCCCATCGCGTACGGGTAGCCCAGCACGCGCGCGGAGTCCTTGATCGCGTTCTTGGCCTTGATCTTGCCGTAGGTACCGATCATGGCGACCTTGTCGGCGCCGTACTTCTCCGTCACGTACCTGATCACCTCGACGCGCCTGCGCTCGTCGAAGTCGATGTCGACGTCGGGCATCGAGATGCGCTCGGGGTTCAGGAACCGCTCGAAGATCAGGCCGTGCGGGATGGGGTCGAGGTCGGTGATGCCCATGGCGTAGGCGACGATCGAGCCTGCCGCGGAGCCTCGGCCGGGGCCGACCGCGATGCCCTGCTTCTTGGCCCACATGATGAAGTCGGCGACCACGAGGAAGTAGCCCGGGAACCCCATCGAGATGATGGTGTCCATCTCGTACTCGACCTGCTTCATCCGGTCTTCCGGGATGCCGCCGGGGAAGCGGCGCTCCATGCCGCGCATGGTCTCCGCCCGGAACCAGGTGACCTCGGTGTAGCCGTCGGGGATGTCGAACTTCGGCATGAGGTTCTTCGCCTCGAACATGCCGGTGGTGTCGATCTGCTCGGCCACCAGGAGGGTGTTGGCGCAGCCCTCCTGCCAGGCGTCCGAGGAGTCGACCGCGTACATCTCGTCCGTCGACTTCAGGTAGTAGCCGGTGCCGTCGAAGCGGAAGCGGTCCGGGTCGGAGAGGTTCTTGCCGGTCTGGATGCACAGCAGGGCGTCGTGGGCGGTCGCCTCGTGCGCGTACGTGTAGTGCGAGTCGTTCGTCACCAGGGGCGGGATGCCGAGCTTCTTGCCGATCTCCAGGAGCCCGTCGCGAACCCGGCGCTCGATCTCGATGCCGTGGTCCATCAGCTCCAGGAAGTAGCGGTCCTTGCCGAAGATGTCCTGGTACTCGGCGGCCGCCTTCAGGGCCTCGTCGTACTGGCCGAGGCGCAGCCTGGTCTGGAGCTCGCCGGAGGGGCAGCCGGTGGAGGCGATGAGCCCCTCCGACCACTGGGAGATCGTCTCCTTGTCCATCCGGGGCCACTTCTGGAGCCAGCCCTCGGCGTACGCGTCCGAGGAGAGCTTGAAGAGGTTGTGCAGGCCCGTCCGGTTCGCCGCCCAGATCGTCTTGTGCGTGTAACCGCCCGAACCGGACACGTCGTCGCGCTTCTGGTGCGGCTGGCCCCACTGGATCTTGCGCTTGTTGCGCCGGGACTCCGGGGCGACGTACGCCTCGATGCCGATGATCGGCGTGACGCCGGCCTTCTTCGCCGTGTGGAAGAAGTCGTAGGCCCCGTGGAGGTTGCCGTGGTCGCTCATCGCGATGTGGGTCATGCCCATCTCGTTGCACGCGTTGAACATGTCCTTGAGCCGCGCGGCACCGTCCAGCAGCGAGTACTGGGTGTGGACGTGCAGGTGCGTGAACGGCGGCTTCGACACGGTTTCGGCCTCCAGGAAGAACCATCGGTTACAGGCTGCGGACAGTCTGGGGGGTCAGCGTCGAAGTCTATGACGCGGGACTGACACTCGCCGGAGGATCACCCGTACCGTCGTGCGGGGCCCTCCTCCGGGGCGTGCGTTCGCCGCCGGGGGCCGGGCACTCCGGCGTATGTTCGTCCGTTGGAAGTGGACGGACCCCTTGTCCCGGGGCGGCGCGCCGCCCCGTCATGTCATGCAGCACCTGCACCAGGAGGCACCCAGCGATGTCGGTCCCGCAGCTCAGCGCCGAGCAACGCGGCGAGCAGATCCTCGCCGTCTTCGACACCGCGTTCGGCGAGCTCCTGGCCGCCGACCCGGCCGCGTTCCGCGTGAAGTTCCGCAAGATGGCGGCCTCCGCCTTCGCGTTCTACCGCGGCACCGCGGCGCTCTTCTACCACGACGTCGACCAGGGCAGCCGGGGCGGTCCGTACCTGGACGAGCGCACCTCGCGCGTGTGGATCCACGGCGACCTGCACGCCGAGAACTTCGGCACGTACATGGACGCGCAGGGCCGTCTGATCTTCAACGTGAACGACTTCGACGAGGCCTATGTGGGCCCCTTCACCTGGGACCTCCAGCGCTTCGCCGCCTCCGTGGCCCTCATCGGCTACGCGAAGGCGCTCAGCGACGAGCAGATCACCGGCCTGGTGCGGGTGTACGCGGCCGCCTACCGCGAGCGCGTCCGCGCCCTGGCCACCGGCGCCAAGAGCGACGAGGTGCCGCCCTTCACGCTGGACACCGCCGAGGGCCCGCTCCTGGACGCGCTGCGCGACGCCCGCTCGCTGACCCGCTTCGGGCTCCTGGACTCGATGACCGAGATCCGCGACTTCGAGCGCCGCTTCGCGCCAGGCGGCGGCTCCATCGAGCTGGACGCCGCCACCCGCTACAAGGTCCTCGCGGCCTTCGACGGCTATCTGGAGACGCTCCCCGAGTCCTCGCTGACCCGCCCGGACTCCTACCGCGTGAAGGACGTCGTGGGACGCCGCGGCATCGGCATCGGCTCGGCCGGCCTGCCGTCGTACAACATCCTCCTGGAGGGCATGAGCGACGCCCTGGAGAACGACGTGGTGATCTACATCAAGCAGGCCCAGACCCCGGCCGTCTCCCGGCACGTCACGGATCCCGCGATCCGTGACTACTTCCGCCACGAGGGCCACCGCACGGTGATCTCGCAGCGTGCCCTGCAGGCGCACGCCGACCCGTGGCTGGGCTGGACCGAGCTGGACGGCGCGGGCCAGCTGGTCGCCGAGGTCTCGCCGTACGCGGTGGACCTGGACTGGGGCGACATCGACGACCTCGAGGAGATCGCCTCGGTCGTCGCCGACCTCGGCCGGGCCACCGCCACGATGCACGCGGCGGCGGACGACCAGTCCGGCGAGTCCCTGGTGCCGTTCTCCACGGAACGGGCCATCGACGCGGCCATCGCGGCCGACGAGGAGGGCTTCGCCGACCTCCTGGTGAACTTCGCGCACAGCTACGGCGACCGCGCGCGCCGTGACCACCAGATCTTCGTGGACCTGTTCCGCAACGGACGGATCCCGGGCCTGTAGAGCACACGGACGGCCGCCGGGCGCGCACCCGCCGGCCGTCCGTCCCACAACGCTCCCGTAACGCACAGGAACCCTTTAGGGGACGCTTACGGGAGCACGTGGGAGACTCACCTCCGCTATGGACATATCCGGGATCCAGCTCAGAGCCGCGCGCGCGACGGTGTTCACGGCTGTCGTCGTGACGCTCTCCGCCGCGTCGCACGTGCTGCTGTCCCGGGTGCCGCTGCCCCTCACCACCGTGGCGGCGATCAGCGCCGCCGTCTTCGTCCTCTCCTTCGTGCTCGCGGGCCGTGAGCGGGGCTTCGGCCCCATCGCCGCCCTGCTCGTCCCGCTGGAGCTGGCCGCCGACACCGTGTTCACGACGGGCCAGCACGTCTGTTACGGCCGGGCGGGCGGCCCGGTCGCGGGTCCGCTGCGCTCGGTCGGCCTCGACGTGCTGTGCGGCGGGGGCAGTGTGGGAACCCCGCTGTCCCGGGTGACCGGCGGCGCCCCCGACCGGGCCGCCGCCCTGCTCGCGCACGCCGACCCTGCCACCGCCTGGCTGCTGCTCGGCGTGCACGTCACCGTCGGTCTGATCGCCGCCGCGTGGCTGCGCAGGGGCGAGCGCGCCCTGGAGCAGTTCCTGCGCGCGGCCGCCGCCTCCACCTTCCGGCCGCTGCTGCTCGCGGTCGCCGCGGTGACCGTACGGCCGGCCCCGCCCCGTCCGCTGCCGCGCACCGCGCACCGGCCGGCCGCCGCCCGGACCCTCCTGTTCGCGCACTCGCTCGGGCGACGGGGGCCTCCCCGCCCGGCCGTTCCCGCCTGAGCCGCCCGGCACGGACGACGGCCCCCGGCCGATCGCCCCGGACCACGGTTCACCGGTCATAACTTCCGGGCGACCGCGCGAACGAACGTTCCCGGACGGCCCTGAGCATCAGCAGTCCCCCTTACGTATTCCGCGTACACGTGTGCGCGTCCCCGATGGAGAACACCACTATGAGCAAGCGGAACAGCCAGGCGTCGAAGACGGCGGCGCGCGAGAGGCTGCGCGTGGAGCGCGAGCGCCAGGCCAAGCGCGACAAGATCAAGCGCCAGGGGATCGTGGCCGGTTCCCTCGTCGCGGTCCTCGCGATAGCGGGCGGCATCGGCTACCTGGTCGTGCAGAACAACAAGCCCAGCTACTGGGAGGGCCTGAAGGACGCCAAGACGGTCGTGGCTCCGGCCAACACCACGGGCACCAAGGGCACCACCGTCGTCATCGGCAAGGACACCGCCAAGAAGACCCTCAAGCTCTACGAGGACCCGCGCTGCCCGATCTGCGCCACCTTCGAGCAGACCGTCGGCCCGACGCTGAAGAAGGACCTCGACGCCGGCAAGTTCAAGGTCCAGTACGTCGGCGGCACGTTCCTCGACAACAACGGCAGCGGCGAGGGCTCCAAGAACGCGATGAGCGCGATGGGCGCCGCGCTGAACGTCAGCCCGGAGGCGTTCCTCGACTACAAGGCCGCGCTGTACTCGGCGAAGTGGCACCCGGAGGAGGCGGTGGACAAGTTCAAGGACGACGCCTACCTCATCAAGGTCGCGGACACCGTCTCCGCGCTGAAGGGCAACGCCAAGTTCCAGGACGCGGTCAAGAAGGGCACGTACGACGCCTGGGCCATGGCGATGTCGAAGACGTGGGACGACAACAAGGACGGCGTCACCGGCACGCCGAGCCTGGTGATGGACGGCAAGAAGGTCACCGGGCCGGGCGGCAACGCGCCGATGACGGCCGCCGACTTCACCACGGCGATCGAAGCGGCCCTCAAGGCCTGACCGGCGCGGTGACGTCACCCGAGCCGCCCGGAACGGCGGACCGGGTGACGTGAGCGGCCCCTGTGGCCGGTGCGACCCGAGCGGCGAAAAGCCGAAGAGCGGGCGAACTTTTCCAGTTCGCCCGCTCTTGGCGTGTACTGATCGGTAACCTCATCGCCCGTGACCAGTCGACACAGATCATCCGACCCCGCGGACGCGCTCAACTCCCGCGCCCCGCGCCGCCGTACGGTCGTCAAGGCCGCGGCCGCCACCGCCGTCCTCGCCGCCCCGCTCGCGGCCGCCCTGCCCGCCCGCGCCGCCGAGGCGCCCGTGTTCCTGCACGGCGTCGCCTCCGGCGACCCGCTGCCCGACGGCATCCTGCTGTGGACCCGGGTGACGCCCGGCCCCGAGGCGATACCTGGTTCCGGGCTCGGCCCGGACACCGAAGTGAGCTGGACCGTCGCCAGGGACAAGGCGTTCACCTCGATCGTCGCCACGGGTTCCACCGTCGCGACGGCCGCCTCGGACCACACCGTCAAGGCGGACATCCGCGGCCTGCAGCCGGCCACCGACTACTGGTTCCGCTTCTCCGCCGGCGGCACCGACTCGCCCATCGCCCGCACCCGCACCACCCCGGCCGCCGACGCCTCCGTGGCGAACCTGCGCTTCGGCGTGGTCTCCTGCGCCAACTGGGAGGCCGGCTACTTCTCGGCGTACCGCCACCTCGCGGCCCGCGGCGACCTGGACGCCTGGCTGCACCTGGGCGACTACATCTACGAGTACAAGTCCGGCGAGTACGGGACCCGCGGCACGGTCGTACGGCCGCACGCCCCCGCCAACGAGATCCTCACCCTCGCCGACTACCGCACCCGGCACGGCCGTTACAAGACCGACCCCGACCTCCAGGCCCTGCACCACAAGGCGCCGGTCGTCGCGATCTGGGACGACCACGAGTTCGCCGACAACACCTGGTCGGGCGGCGCGGGCAACCACACCGAGGGCGCCGAAGGGGCCTGGGCGGACCGTCAGGCGGCCGCGAAGCAGGCCTACTTCGAGTGGATGCCGGTCCGCCCGGCCATCGCCGGAACCACCTACCGCAGGCTGCGCTTCGGCAAGCTCGCCGACCTCGCACTGCTCGACCTGCGCTCCTTCCGCTCGCAGCAGGCGTCCACCGCCAGCGGCGCGGTCGACGACCCGGACCGCACGCTCACCGGCCGCGCCCAGCTCGACTGGCTGAAGTCCGGGCTCAAGTCCTCGGACACCACCTGGCGTCTGGTCGGCAACTCGGTGATGATCTCGCCGTTCGCGGTGGGCTCCCTCTCCGCCGACCTGCTCAAGCCGCTCGCCAAGCTGCTCGGACTGCCGCAGGAGGGCATCGCCCTCAACACCGACCAGTGGGACGGCTACACCGACGACCGCCGCGAACTGCTCGCGCACCTGCGCTCCAACGCCATCCGCAACACGGTCTTCCTGACCGGCGACATCCACATGGCCTGGGCCAACGACGTGCCGGTGGACGCCGGCACGTACCCGCTGTCCCCCTCCGCCGCCACGGAGTTCGTGGTCACCTCGGTCACCTCCGACAACCTCGACGACATCGTCAAGGTCCCCGAGGGCGTCGTCTCGGCCGTCGCCTCCCCGGTCATCCGCGCGGCCAACCGCCATGTCCACTGGGTCGACACCGACCGCCACGGCTACGGCGTCCTGGACATCACCGCCGACCGCGCGCAGATGGACTACTACGTGCTGTCCGACCGGACGAACTCGAACGCGACCTCGTCCTGGGCCCGTTCGTACCGCACGCGCAGCGGCACGCAGAAGGTCGAGCGGACGTACGACCCGGTGTAGACCCCCGGCCCCGGCTGTGGGCCCCCGGGCTACAGCGTCTCCAGGAAGCCGAGTGCCACCTTCCAGGTGGCCTCGGCCGCCTCGGCGTCGTAGTCGGGCAGGTCCGGGTCGGTGTAGAGGTGCCCCGCGCCCGCGTACCGGTAGACCTCCACGTCGGCCCCGGTCCTCCGCATCCGGAGGTACCAGGAGCTCAGCCAGTCGTCCGTCTCGAACTGGTCGGGCTCGGCGACGTGCAGCTGGACGGGGAGGTCGTCCACCGAGGCGTTCTCGGCGATGTCCGACGTGCCGTGCAGCAGGAGCAGCCCGCGGGCCTTCTCGTCGCCGAGGGCCAGGGTCTGCCCGACCGAGGCGCCGAGGGAGAAGCCCGCGTAGACCAGACCGCGGTCGGAGTAGGGAGCGGCGGCCAGGACCGCCCGCTTGAGCAGTTCGTCCTTGCCGGTCCGGTCGGCGAAGGCCATGCCCTCCTCGGCGGTCTCGAAGGTGTGCCCCTCGAAGAGGTCGGGGGTCCACACCTCGTGGCCCGCGGCCCGCAGCCGGTCCGCCGCCGCGCGCACCGCCGGCCGCAGACCGTAGGTCGAGTGAAAGAGCATGATGTTCATGGACCCCATGGTGCCAGCCGGCCCCTCGGATACCCCGTTCCGCCCCGAGAACACATGTTCATGACGCCGACGGCCGGTTAGCTTCTCAGACATGGAGAACGTACTGCGCCCGGTGATCGTCGTCGGTGGCTCGGTCGTGCTCACCCTGCTCGTCGGATGGTCCGTGGACCGTCTGCTGCGCCGGGCTGCCGACCGGAACGGCGAGAACTCCCTGTGGGCCCTGCTCCGCCGCGGCCGTGTCCCCTTCCAGCTGGTCCTGTTCGCGGCCCTGCTCAGAGGCTCCTACGACCAGGCGAAACTGCTGGTCGACCACCGGATCGGCATCGGCCGGACACTGACCCTGACCCTCATCGGCGCGGCCGCCTGGCTGGTGGTGAGCATCGCCACGGCGGTCGTCGAGACCTCGTACAGCCGCTACGCGAGCGCGCACCGCGATCCGGCCCGGATCCGCCGGGTCCGTACCCAGGTCACGCTGATCCAGCGGGTGGTCACCGCGGTCGTCGGTGTCGTCGCGGCCGCGGCGATGCTGCTCACCTTCCCCGCGATGCGGGCGGCCGGCGCCTCGCTGCTGGCCTCGGCCGGGATCCTCGGCATCGTCGCCGGTGTCGCAGCCCAGTCCACCCTGGCGAACCTCTTCGCCGGACTGCAGATCGCCTTCGGCGACATGGTGCGGCTCGGCGACACCGTGGTGGTCGACGGCGAGTGGGGCACGGTGGAGGAGATCACCCTGACGTTCCTGACGGTACGGACGTGGGACGAGCGCCGGATCACCATGCCGGTCTCGTACTTCACCTCCAAGCCGTTCGAGAACTGGTCGCGCGGCACTCCGCAGATGACCGGCATCGTCTTCCTGCACGTCGACCACTCCGCCCCGGTGGAGGCGATGCGCGGGAAGCTGCGCGACATCCTGCGCGAGTGCCCGGCCTGGGACGGCCGCGACTACGGCCTCGCCGTCACCGACTCGACGCCCAACACCATGCAGGTGCGCGCCCTGGTCACCGCGAAGGACGCGGACGACATCTGGACGGTACGGGTCACGGTCCGCGAGCAGATGATCCGCTGGCTGGCCGAACAGCACCCCTACGCGCTGCCCCGCGTCAACACCGCCGAGGCGGTGCCGCTGCCCGGTCAGGGCCCGCGCGCGGGCCGCGCGGAGCCGGACGCGGCGGCCGCCCGGCCGCACGTCCGCCACGCCCACGAACCGCCCCGCACGGGCCCTGGCCGCGGCTGACCCCCGCCTCCGGATCCCGGACACGACGGACCGCCCCGCACCCGGGGCCCGACCGGCCCCACCGGGCGAGGCGGCCCCGCCCGACACGGGCCGCCTCCGCCCGGCCCGCCATGCCCGGCCGTCCCGCCGGGCATGGCGGCACAGGTACCGCGGCGTGCGGCGAAGGCACAACGGCGGGGCGCCGCGGCTCGGGCCACGCGCCCGGCGCCGGTGGCGGGGGGCGGCGCACCCGGCGCCGGTGGCGCAGGGGCGCGGGGACCCCGGTGGAAGCGCCGGCAGGCGTCAGCGGAGGCTGCGGACGTCCAGGTGTCTGAGGACGCGGTCCACGATCTCCGGGTCGGCCCCCGGCTCGCTGCGCGCGGACAGCACCTCGTGCCGGGCCGCGCTCATCATCTCCCCCTGGATCCGCCGCATCCGCTTCATCCGCCGGACCCGCTGCAGATGCGCCTCGCGCCGCTCCTCGTCCCCCATGTCGGGGCTGATCCGCACACCGATCTCGAAGGCCCGGCGCAGCAGCTGCTCGGAGAGCTCCTCCGGCAGCTCCTCCACCTCCTCGATCTCCCTGAGCCTGCGCTTCGCGGCCCTGGCGGCCCGCACCGCGAGCTCCTTCTCGAAGGCCTTCTCGACGTCCTCGTCGGCCCGCACCCCGAGTCTTCTGACGAGCCACGGCAGGGTGAGCCCCTGGAGCACCAGGGTCGCCATGATCACCCCGAAGGCGATGAACACGATCTCGTCCCGGTCGGGGAACGGCGCCCCGTCCTCCGTCTCCAGCGGGATCGCGAGGGCCAGGGCCACGGAGGCGACCCCGCGCATCCCGGCCCACCACATGATCACGGTCTCCCGCCACGAGGTCGGGATCTCCTCGTCGTAGTCCCGCTTGGCGTGCAGCCGCTTGGTCAGCCAGGTCGCGGGCAGCAGCCAGGCCAGGCGTACGAACACGACCACCACCACGATCGTGGCGGCCCAGCCGAGCATCTCGCCCCAGCGGCCCGACGCCGTGCGGATCGCGTTGTGCAGTTCGAGGCCGATGAGCCCGAAGGCGACACCGGTGACGAGCGTGTCCACCACCTCCCAGACGGTCGCCCCGGCGAGCCGGGTCATGACGTCGTCGGCGTCGGTGGCGTACTCCGCGAGGAAGAGGGCGGTGACGAGGACGGCGAGCACGCCCGATCCGTGCAGTTCCTCGGCGAGCACGTACGAGACGTACGGCACGAGCAGGGTCAGTCCGACCTGGAGGGGAGCGTCCTCGACCAGTGTCATCAGCTTGTTGGCGGCCCAGCCGAGGGCCAGCCCGACGGCCAGGGCGACGACGGCGGAGAGCACGAAGTCGAGTCCGGCCTTCCAGGGCGAGAAGCTCCCGCTGACCGCGGCGGCGATCGCCACGTGGTAGAGCACGATCGCCGTCACGTCGTTGAAGAGTCCCTCGCCCTCCAGGATCGACACCAGGCGGCGCGGCAGTCCGAGCTGTCCCGCGACGGCGGTCGCCGCGACCGGGTCGGGGGGCGCCACGAGCGCGCCCAGCGCGAAGGCCGCGGCGAGCGGCAGGCCCGGCACGATCGCGCTCGCGACGCCCGCGACGGCCAGTGTGGTGACGAACACCAGGGCGACGGCGAGCAGGAAGATCGGGCGCCTGTTCGCGGCGAACTGTCTCCACGAGGTGCGGCGCACCGCGGCGTACAGCAGCGGCGGCAGCAGCGCGGGCAGGATCAGCTCCGGCGGGATGTCCACGTTCGGGACGAACTCCAGGACGGCCAGCACCATGCCGAGCAGGGTCATCAGGACCGGCGCGGGGAGCCCGAACCGCTCTCCGACCGGGACGCTGACCACGGCCCCGAGCAGCAGCACGAACAGCAGGGCCAACTGATCCACGGTCAGCTCCGGGGGGTCTGGACGATCAGGGGCGAACCAGATCCCAAGCGTGCCACGCCGCTACGGCGATCCCCCGCTCACAGCGCCTTGCGCATCGCGCGGTGCGGCATTCCCGCGTCCGCGAACTCGGGACCGTACGCCACGTACCCGAGCCGTTCGTAGAAGCCCAGCGCGTGGGTCTGCGCGTGCAGGTCCACGGCGGTCAGGCCACGCGCGCGTGCCGCGCTCTCGATGGCCCCGACGAGCGCGGCGCCGATGCCGAGCCCGCGCGCCTCGCGCGTCACGGCGAGCCGCCCGAGCGAGCCGACCGCCGGATCCCCGCCGACCTTGGCCGCGGCGGCCTCGCCCTCCAGCAGACGCCCGGTGCCGAGGGGCACGCCGTCCCCGCGGACCGCCAGCACGTGCAGGGCCCCGGGGTCGTACGCGTCGTACTCGATGTCCTGGGGGACGCCCTGCTCGCCGACGAAGACGTCCTTGCGCACCGCGAAGCAGGCCTCACGGTCGGCGGCGCGCTCGGCGATCCGCACCTCGTACGGGGCGGTCCGCGCCTCGGGGGAGACGCCCGCCGCCGTGTCCGGGCCGCCGCTCACGCGTAGCTCTCCTCGCGGACCTTGTCCAGCGCCCGCTGGAGGTCCTCGGGGTAGCCGGTCTCGAACTCCACCCAACGGCCGTCCGCGGGGTGCTCGAAGCCGAGGCGGACCGCGTGCAGCCACTGGCGGGTGATGCCGAGGCGCTTGGCGAGCGTGGGGTCCGCGCCGTAGGTCAGGTCGCCGACGCAGGGGTGGCGGTGGGCGGACATGTGGACGCGGATCTGGTGGGTGCGCCCGGTCTCCAGCTTGATGTCGAGCAGGGAGGCGGCACGGAACGCCTCGATCAGGTCGTAGTGCGTGACGGAGGGCTTGCCCTCGGCCGTGACCGCCCACTTGTAGTCGTGGTTCGGGTGGCGTCCGATGGGCGCGTCGATGGTGCCGCTGGTCGGGTCCGGGTGGCCCTGCACGAGCGCGTGGTAGCGCTTGTCGACCGTGCGCTCCTTGAACTGGCGCTTGAGCGAGGTGTACGCGTACTCCGACTTGGCGACCGTCATCAGGCCCGAGGTGCCCACGTCCAGGCGGTGGACGATGCCCTGGCGCTCGGCCGCGCCGGAGGTCGAGATGCGGTAGCCGGCGGCCGCGAGACCGCCGATGACGGTCGGGCCGGACCAGCCGGGGCTGGGGTGCGCGGCCACGCCGACGGGCTTGACGATCACGAGCACGTCGTCGTCGTCGTGGACGATCTCCATGCCCTCGACGGGCTCGGCGACGATCTGCACGGGCGCGGGGGCCCCGGGCATCTCGACCTCGAGCCAGGCGCCGCCGTGCACCCGCTCGGACTTGCCGACCACCGAGCCGTCGACCGTGACCTTCCCCGCCGCGGCGAGCTCCGCGGCCTTGGTACGGGAGAAGCCCAGCATGCGGGAGATGGCGGCGTCGACGCGCTCGCCCTCCAGGCCGTCGGGCACGGGCAGGGTACGGATCTCGGGAATCGTGCTCACCCGTCGAGTATGCCGGACGGCTCGGACACCGCCGGACCACGGCCCGAAGGCCGGTGCCCGGCAGGGACCGGTCCCGGGCGTCGTACGGGCCGCGGGAGGGTCCGTGCGACGGGGCCCGGGGCGGGTCAGTCCTTGTGGACGGTGCCGTCCGGGTCCAGGCCCCGGAAGGACAGCAGCACGATCAGGATGCCGCCGCAGACGATCGCCGAGTCGGCGAGGTTGAAGACGGCGAAGTGCTTGGGTGCGATGAAGTCCACGACCGCGCCCTGGAAGACGCCGGGCGAGCGGAAGATCCGGTCGGTCAGGTTGCCGAGCGCGCCGCCCAGCAGCAGGCCCAGCGCGATGGCCCACGGCACGCTGTAGAGCTTGCGGGCGAGCCGCGCGATCACGACGATCACGGCCGCCGCGATCACCGTGAAGATGACCGTGAACGCCTGGCCGAAGCCGAAGGCGGCGCCCGCGTTGCGGATCGCCTCGAACCTCAGCCAGTCCCCGAGGACGTCGATCGAGTCGTGGTGCTCCAGCTTCGCCACCACGATCATCTTGCTGACGAGATCGAGGGCGTACGCCAGGACGGCCACCGTGAAGAGCACGGCGATCCTGCGCTTGCCCCTGGGCCGCTCGGCCGGGGCCGGCGCGTCGGCGCCGGCCCGGTCGCCGGACGCCGCGTTCCCGCCGGACTGCTCCGGTTCGGCGCCCGCCGCCCCTGGAATGTCCGGCGTACCGATGATGCGCTCCGCCTCTGCCACGTGAGTGAGTCCCTCGACCTAGGTTCCTGACTGAGGACGAGGGTACGGCACACGCTCGCGGGCACAGGCGATCAGGAGGGCTCCCCGCCGCGGGGCGGTGGCGCTCCCACGGGGCGCCCGGCGTTCAGTGCCTGCGTTCCTGCTTCTGCTTGCACTCCACGCACAGGGTGGCGCGCGGAAAGGCCTGCGTACGGGCCTTGCCGATGGGGTTGCCGCAGTTCTCGCAGAGCCCGTAGGTGCCCGCGTCGAGGCGGTCCAGGGCGTGCTCGGTCTGCTCCAGCGTTTCGCGCGCGTTGGAGTTCAGGGCCATCTCGTGCTCGCGCGTGATGTTTTTCGTACCGGTGTCCGCCTGGTCGTCTCCCGCGCCGTCGCCGGAGTCCCGCATCAGGCCCGCGAGGGCCTCCTCGGACGACGCGATCTCGGCGCGCAGCCGCAGCGCCTCCGACTGGAGCTCCGCGCGGGCCCCCTGGACCTCCTCCGGTGTCCAGGGGTCCTCTCCCGGCCGCACCGCGAGCTCACCGGGCTCGACCGCGGCGATCCTCGCCTTCGGTACGGCGGTGGCCTTCTTCGCGGCCGTGGCCGCGCCACGGGTCTTCTTCGCAACCACCGTCGTGGCTCCCGTCGTCTTCGCGGCCTCGGCCGCGCCCTGGGCCGCCGCGGCGGCCGTCCTCCTGGCCGTACCGGTGCTCTTCTTCCCCGCCGTGCTCGTGCTCTTCCCCGCCTCGGAGGCCGCCGGGGCCACCGCGGCCGCGGACTTGCCGGACGCGGACTTCCCCGCCGCCGTCGCCGCCTTCCTCGCGGTGGTCCTCCCCCCGGCCGTCTTCCCGCCCCCGGCCTTCGAGGCCGTCTTCACCGGCTTCCCCCCGGCCTTCGCGGGGGCCGCCTGCGCGTCCTTCTTCCCGCCCGTGTCCCTGGCCGCCGCACGCGTGGATCTGCCCGACGCCGACTGCTGTACGGCGGTCTTCTTCGCCACCATGGCCGCGGCCCCTTCACATATTGTGATCTTGCTCGCGAATCGTGCTGGGACGATAAATCGACTTCCGGCCCGCGGCAACGGGGCCTGCCCACGATCCGCCCCGCCGCACGAGCCCGCGCGGCAAGTCTGCCTGCGTTGTGCCCAGCTCCCCGCCGGGTAATCCGCCGGGACGGGCGTCCCGGGATCCGGACGCGCGCGACTCGCCATTCGGGTCACCGCGCGGGCCGCGGCGACGCCCCGGAAAACCGGTCGGCCGCCGTCCCCGGAGCGCCGTACACTGGGCGCAGCGAGAAGCGTGGATGGGGACGAGTAGCGGCGTACGCGGCCAGGAGCGACCCGGGGACGGTGGAAGCCCGGGGGCGAGCGCGACGTGAAGATCACCCCGGAGCCGCCGGCAGAACACCCCCTCAGGGGCCAGTAGACCCGGCATCGCGACCCCAATGAGGGGGCTCACCGAGGCGAACGGCGCTCCGGAGGGCCAAGGAGGGTGGTACCGCGGGAGCGCGCCGCACACGGCGTCCGTAGCAAGACGGCTCTCGTCCCTCCGACGGAAGGCAGAAAGTCCGTTGGAGGAAGCTCGCCGATGACAGCGCCGACGTACCGCCAGGTGCCCGCCCAGGTCGACCTGCCCGCACTCGAGCACGCCGTGCTCGACTTCTGGCGTGAGCAGAAGATCTTCGCCAAGAGCCTCGAGCAGTCCGAGGGCCGGCCGGAGTGGGTGTTCTACGAGGGCCCGCCCACCGCCAACGGCATGCCGGGCGCCCACCACATCGAAGCGCGCGTCTTCAAGGACGTCTTCCCGCGCTTCCGCACCATGCGCGGCTACCACGTGGCCCGCAAGGCGGGCTGGGACTGCCACGGCCTGCCGGTCGAGCTGGCGGTCGAGAAGGAGCTCGGCTTCACCGGCAAGCAGGACATCGAGGCGTTCGGCATCGCCGAGTTCAACGACCGGTGCCGCGAGTCCGTGACCCGCCACACCGACGCGTTCACCGAGCTGACGAACCGCATGGGCTACTGGGTCGACCTCGACGACGCCTACCGGACGATGGACCCCGAGTACATCGAATCCGTGTGGTGGTCGCTCAAGGAGATCTTCGACAAGGGGCTGCTGGTCCAGGACTACCGCGTGGCGCCCTGGTGCCCGCGCGACGAGACGGGCCTGTCGGACCACGAGCTGGCCCAGGGCTACGAGACCATCGTCGACCCCTCCGTGTACGTCCGCTTCCCGCTCACCTCCGGTCCGCTGGCCGGCCGTGCCTCGCTGCTGGTGTGGACGACCACGCCGTGGACGCTGGTGTCCAACACCGCGGTCGCCGCCCACCCCGGCGTCACCTACGTCGTCGTGACGAACGGCGAGGAGCGGCTCGTCGTCGCGCAGCCTCTCGTGGAGAAGGCGCTCGGCGAGGGCTGGGAGACCACGGGCGAGTCCTTCACCGGTGCCGAGATGGAGCGCTGGACGTACCAGCGTCCGTTCGAGCTCGTCGAGTTCCCCGAGCCCGCCCACTTCGTGGTCAACGCCGAGTACGTGACGACCGAGGACGGCACGGGTCTGGTCCACCAGTCCCCCGCCTTCGGCGAGGACGACCTCAAGGTCTGCCGCTCGTACGGCCTGCCGGTCGTGAACCCGATCCGCCCGAACGGCACCTTCGAGGAGAGCGTCCCCCTCGTGGGCGGCGTCTTCTTCAAGAAGGCGGACGAAAAGCTCACCGAGGACCTCCAGGAGCGAGGCCTGCTCTTCAAGCACGTGCCGTACGAGCACAGTTACCCGCACTGCTGGCGCTGCCACACCGCGCTCCTGTACTACGCGCAGCCGTCCTGGTACATCCGCACGACGGCGGTCAAGGACCGTCTCCTGGAGGAGAACGAGGGGACCAACTGGTTCCCGGAGTCCGTGAAGCACGGCCGCTTCGGCGACTGGCTGAACAACAACATCGACTGGGCGCTCTCGCGCAGCCGCTACTGGGGCACCCCGCTGCCGCTGTGGACCTGCGAGGAGGGCCACCTCACCTGTGTCGGCTCGCGCGCGGAACTCACCGGGCTGACCGGCACCGACCAGTCCGCACTCGACCCGCACCGCCCGTACATCGACGCGGTGACCTTCCCGTGCCCCGAGGGCGGCTGCGGCCTGACGGCGACCCGCGTGCCCGAGGTCATCGACGCCTGGTACGACTCGGGTTCGATGCCGTTCGCGCAGTGGGGCTACCCGTACAAGAACAAGGAGATCTTCGAGAGCCGCTACCCGGCCCAGTTCATCTCCGAGGCCATCGACCAGACGCGCGGCTGGTTCTACACGCTGATGGCCGTCGGCACCCTGGTGTTCGACAAGTCCTCGTACGAGAACGTCGTGTGCCTCGGCCACATCCTCGCCGAGGACGGCCGCAAGATGTCCAAGCACCTGGGCAACATCCTGCAGCCGATCCCGCTGATGGACCAGCACGGAGCCGACGCGGTGCGCTGGTTCATGGCGGCCGGCGGCTCCCCGTGGGCGGCCCGGCGCGTGGGCCACGGCACCATCCAGGAGGTCGTCCGCAAGACGCTCCTCACGTACTGGAACACCGTCGCCTTCCAGGCGCTGTACGCCCGTACCAGCGACTGGGCGCCGAGCGCGGCCGACCCGGCCCCTGCGGACCGTCCCGTCCTCGACCGCTGGCTGCTGTCCGAACTCCACGCGCTCACCGACCAGGTGACGCAGGCTCTGGAGGCGTACGACACCCAGCGGGCCGGAAAGCTCCTGTCGGCCTTCGTCGACGACCTCTCGAACTGGTACGTGCGCCGCTCCCGCCGCCGCTTCTGGCAGGGCGACAAGGCCGCGCTGCGGACGCTGCACGAGGTCGTGGAGACCGTCACGCGGCTGATGGCCCCGCTGACCCCGTTCATCACCGAGCGGGTCTGGCAGGACCTGGTCGTCCCGGTCAGCCCGGACGCCCCGGAGTCCGTGCACCTGTCGAGCTGGCCCGAGGCGGACCTGTCCGTCATCGACCCGGAGCTGTCGCGCCAGATGGTGCTGGTGCGCCGTCTCGTCGAGCTCGGCCGGGCCACGCGCGCGGAGTCGGGCGTCAAGACCCGTCAGCCGCTGTCCCGCGCGCTGATCGCCGCGACCGGCTTCGCGGCGCTCGACCCCGAGCTGCACGCGCAGATCACCGAGGAACTGAATGTGAGTTCCCTCGCGTCGCTCTCCGAGGTCGGCGGCTCACTGGTCGACACCACCGCCAAGGCGAACTTCCGCGCCCTGGGCAAGCGGTTCGGCAAGGGCGTCCAGGACGTGGCGAAGGCCATCGCCCAGGCCGACGCCGCGGCCCTGTCCCTCGCCCTGCGCGAGGGCACCGCGTCGGTCGAGGTCGGCGGCGAGAGCGTGACCCTGGCCCCGGACGAGGTCATCATCACGGAGACCCCGCGCGAGGGCTGGTCGGTGGCCTCGGACTCCGGCGCGACCGTCGCGCTCGACCTGGAGATCACCGAGGAGCTGCGGCAGGCGGGCCTCGCCCGTGACGCGATCCGGCTGATCCAGGAGGCCCGCAAGAACAGCGGCCTCGACGTCGCCGACCGCATCGCGCTCCGCTGGACCTCCACGGACCCGGCGGTCGTCGCGGCCCTCTCCGAGCACGCCGGTCTCATCGCCGACGAGGTCCTCGCCACGGACTTCGCCCGGGGCGAGGCGGACGGCGGTTACGGGGAACCGTTCACCGACGAGGGCCTGTCCCTGGAGTTCCGTCTCCGCAAGGCCTGACGAGGACACCGCACCCGCGCCGAGGGCCCGGGGCCGCCAGGATCACCTGGCGGCCCCGGGCCCTCGGCCTTCCCGGACCCCGCCTGCGGCCCGTCCCCGTGTCCCTTCCCGGGCCCCCTCGCCCTTCCCCGGGCCCTCGCCGTTCCCCGGCCCTGCGCCTCGGCCCGGCCCCCCGGCCCGCGGGCCCGCGCCCCCGCCGCGCCGGCCCGGCCCCCCCCGGGCGGGGCCCGGGGGGCGCCGGTGGTTGTCCGGCCCCATTAACCACCATTCCCCACGGGTTTTCGTAACGCGCGGCTGGCGCCCCCGCGCGGCCCGCGCCGAGTTCCTCCTCAAGGCC
>NZ_JBHYPZ010000014.1:0-172655 GCF_042746485.1 Streptomyces sp. NPDC058751
TCGTACTGGACGTACTGGGGCTTTCGCCCGGTGCGGCGAGAGTGCGTGCCAGGCGTCGCGAGGCAGGCGGGAATTTGACGACAGGCCCTAGGGCCACTGTCGAACATCACCTGGGACTGGACACCTGCTCGGGGTGCGCCACAGTGGGCTTCGTGCCGCTTCGGACGGTTGTCGAGCAGGAGTGCTCCGAGGTGCTGGTGCTGCTCGCCGTTGAGGCCGAGGCACCGCAACGATGACTTGGCACACCACGAGCACGCGGTCGGACACGCGTTGCTCGACGGTCGATCACGTACAAGGCCGTTGTCAGTGCCGGCCTTTAGGGTCTCAGGTGCGCGGTCGGCTTCCGGGGGTTCCAGCTCTGAAAGGAATGGTTGCATCCCCGGCCTGTCTGGGGGCGGCCCGGAGAATCGTCCGGGACCTAACCGACGGTCGGGCTTCGTCGATGGCCAGGCAGTGACCTGCCAGAGCCGACCGCGCGCCGTTCCCTCTCGTGGGCGTCACCCGGTCCGTAGCTCTGGCCGGATCGGTCGGTGACGGTCGTACCGGTTGCCCGGAGGCCCTGGAGGAACGCTCCCGGACCGGGCCGGTCGCTGGGGTCTGCGGTACGGAGCCGCTGTACGGCGGCCGGGCGAGAAGCCTGTCCCGCCGGCTCCTTCATCGACCGCGAGCAGCCGAACCTTCCGCCCCGTCCGCGGCACGCCGGGCCGTCACCATATAGCCCGCGAAGCTGACGCCCGGCCTGGCCTTCGCCCACCCGTCCGCCTCCTCGACCGGAACCAGCACGGTCGTGCCCGGAACGGGGTGGTTCACCTTGTCCGCGGCGCCCGGGAGTACCCCGTAACGGCAGTGCACCTCTGCGATCGACACCACCTCCACCGAGGTGGGCGCGCGCCCCTCGTCCCGGCCGTGATGCTCCTCGCGCATGATCTACGGCACCCGCTTCAGGAGTTCGATCCCGTGCGGCTTCCTGACCACGCGACCGCGCGAGGTACGGCCGCAAGACCGGCGACCACCGTTCGCAAGTCGAGGAGCGTATCGGGCTGCCACGTCACGGACCCGGCGGCGAGCGAGCGGTCTACGGCACCTCGCCGATGCTGGTGATCACCTATGCGGCGGACGGCACGGTCGAACTCGTCGAGATCAGCTGCAGCAGCCCAGTAGCCGGTGAGAACTGTGAACGTGCCATCGCAGAGGGCGTGTCCGTGGCGCCGTACGCCTACTTCTGTGAGGGGTGAGACGTAGACCTGGGAGCCACGGACACCAAGGCGGGCAAAGCCGACGGGACGAAGCAACGGTTTTACTCCGGCGGAGAGACGATGCCTGCGCGGTGGGACTCCAGGACCCCCGGCTGCGGCAAGAGGTTCCGGGCGAGTACGTCCAGTGCTTCCGAGACCTCCCTCAGCCGCTGCGGGTCGTCGGATCCCAGCGCGATGGTGAGGGCGTCCTCGATGCCGGCGGCGCGTACCTGCGCCACTCGCTCGGACACGTCGGCGGTCTGGCGCACCAGCACACGGCGCCGGTCGGCGGGATCCGGAGCCGTCCGCACCGACCCGGCTTCCTTGAGCCGGGCGACGGCCGACGACACCTGGCTCTGCGGCAGACCGGTGCGGGCGGCGATCTCGCCGACGGCGGTGTCGGGATGAGCGGCGATGTCGCTCGCCACGACCAGCACCAGCCGGGCGCTGCCGGCATGGCGGTCGGCGCCGCCCGGAGGCTCCGGCAGGGCCTCCTCGCCGATCTTCATCAGGGTGCGTCCCAGCAGGAACAGCTCGACTCCGTTCACGATCCCAACATACATCGAATTAGATTCATCGAGATTGATGCATCTAGTTCGATGGATTACGGTGATGGTGGACACGGCGGAAGGCCCGCCGCCCACAAGGGGGAACGTCATGCCCGAGACCACCGGTACGCTCACCGTTCCCGGCGCGGCCCTGCACTACCAGGTCCGTGGTACCGGCCCTCTGCTGCTCATCTCGCAGAGCGGAGAAGGCGACGCCGACCGCACCGTCGACCTCGTCGGCCATCTCGCCGATTCCCACACCGTGGTCACCTACGACCGTCGCGGACTCTCCCGCAGCCGCCTCGGCGCCCCCGGGCGAGGCGCGACCCTGGCCGAGCACGCCGACGACGTCCACCGCCTGCTGGCCTCACTCACCGACGCCCCCGCCCTCGTGCTCGGCTGCAGTCTCGGAGCCGTCATCGGTCTGCACGCCGCCGTCCGGCATCCCGGGCAGATCCGCACCCTCATCGCCCACGAGCCCGTCGCCCCACGCCTGTTGCCTGACGGCGAACGCGCCCTCCACGAGCGCGAACTGACCACCCTTCAGGACCTCTACCTCCACGAGGGCCTCGCCGCGGCACTCCCGGAGATCGCCAGGAGCCTGGGCATCGACCCCGCCGCCGCGGACAGGGAACCCGGTCTGACACCCCAGCCGATGAACGCCCGACGAGTCGCCAACTTCGACTACTTCATCCGGCACGACTTCACCGCGATCATTCGCGACACACTGGACACCGCCGCGCTGAGGAGCGTCAGCACACGTATCGTGCCCGCCGCCGGGCGCACCACCCCGCGGACCGTCTTCGACTACCGGGCCGTGACTGCCCTGGCCGCACTGCTCGGCCGCGAACCGCAGGAGCTGCCCGGCGGGCACAACGGAAACACCACCCACCCGCGGGCCTACGCGACACGCATCAGGGAGATCCTCGCCGTCGAGGACTGACGCGGAACGGCCCGGCGCGACACCCTGCCGAACCCTGCCGAAAGACCGGCGAGGCGGATGTCCATGGGCATCCACGGCACCGGTGGTCCCGGATCGAACCGCATGCCGGGGCCAGTCGGAGCCGCCCTCATGGGGTCTCTGGCGGAGTCCGGCACACGTTTCGCGGGACGGTCACGCCTTATGGACGAGTAACAAAGCCGGGTGACGCGCGGTGCGGCGGCGTCCCGCTTCTGGAGATCCCGGAAATCCTGGCGAACGCCCCGTACTTCCGTACTTTCCGGCAGCCCGATTCCCGAGTGGCCGTCTCGGTCATCGGTACCTGCGGTGAGTACAGCACGCCGGGCGATCTGCGGGTCGGTGACGTGTACGGCATCCGGGCCCCGATGGCCGCAGAGGAAGCGGAGCGGCGGATGACCCGGGTCGGGTAGCACCAGGGCCGGCCGAGGGCGGTCCGTACCGCGCACGCTCCAGAGGTCCCGCCGGACGCCCCGGCCGGTCGGTCCGACCGGCTCATGCGCTGACGGGCAACTCCCTTGCACGCAGCCGGGCTTGGGATCTCGCTTCCGTGAGCCGGCTGTGGAACCGGTTGCGGCGGTTCTGGTCGAGGTTCAGCGGCAGGTCGAGTCGCGAGATGAGCTCCGACTCCAGGGTCCACGGTTCGTCGTGCTCGATCCAGCACACGCGGGCGTTCTCCGCCATCCACCGGCTGAGTGCGGCTTCCCCGGTCTTGCCGAAGGTCATGCGCGTACCGCTCCTGCCCACTCGGCGCAGCTCGATCCCGAGCAGGCAGCCGAGCGTGAGACGAAGCGTCGATCCGGCCGCGTTGCCGCGGTAGTGGTACCGCACGCGCTTGCGCAGGTTCTGCGTGCTGGTCCGGTTCGCCATGTACCGCGGAGCGATGCCGACGTAGAGCAGGCACCCGGCAGCGAGGTCCGCGCTGGGCGCCTGCTCGAAGTGCCAGCCGTAGACCCCTGCCGCGGCCGGCACCGGGCTGGGACGCGACAGGACCTCCCGCGCCGACCACAGCCGATCCGGTTCGGTGAGAGCGGTACGGGCCACGGAGCCTCCAAGGTCGGCGGGCTGCTGACCGCAGAGTACTGGCTGTCCAGGGGAGCCCCGGCGGCGGACCAGGCACCGCGGCTGTGCGAGGGCGGGCGTGATCGGCCGGGAGGACGCCCGAGTCGCTGCGGTCGTGGCGCCTCCTGCCCGGCGAGGCATCTCGCCCCTGCTGGGCTGTCGTCGACCGTGACGGCCGCGGGAAGCGGCACGGCCGTGGCACGCCGCCGATTTCCCCGGCCCGCCTCTTGTCCGATGCCCGCACGGACGGGAAGATCCCCGAGTCGCCGGGGTCACGGTGACCAGGGGCAGTGACGGCAGGGGGACTGTCGTGAGACAGCGGATGAATTTACTGGGGGAACCAGGGGTGGGGTTGCCGGGGGCACCGGGCACACCTGCTCCGAGCCGCACGGACGTGCGGAGGGCCCGCAGGCGGATGTGGGGCGCGTTCATCGCGCTGGGCCTCCTCGCGATCGGCCTGCTGGGGCTCTGGTACCGGACTCGGGACGTGTTCACCGGAGCCCGTGGCCCTTTCCCGGCCGCATTCGCCGCCGGAGCCCCGGTCGCGCCTGAACACGTCGTACGCCGGCCCGCGGGTGAGCAAACCCTGGTGCACGGACTGTCCCTCCGGTGGAGGGCTTCCGGCGTGACGGCGGTGAACCTGCGGACCGGCAAGGAGTACTGGCGCTACGAGCGCCGGGAGCCGAGCGTGACCAT
The DNA here is from genome assembly GCF_042746485.1 of Streptomyces sp. NPDC058751. NCBI lineage: Bacteria > Bacillati > Actinomycetota > Actinomycetes > Kitasatosporales > Streptomycetaceae > Streptomyces > Streptomyces sp. NPDC058751. The sequence continues at coordinate 4,500 of NZ_JBHYPZ010000014.1, forward strand.
GCACGGCTTCCCGGCATCGGAACGCACCGTGGTGGTCGGCCACTCCGACGGAAGGCTCGTCGGCATCGATCTGCGCACGGGCAAGCGCCTGTGGAGCGTGGAGCTCCGGGAAGACGGTTATCGGTCCGTGGAGCTCGTCGGCGGTCAGGTCGTCACGGAAGCGCCGGGCGCCGTGCGTGCGTTTGACGAGCGTGACGGCCGGAGCCTGTGGACGGTGAAGACGTCCGAGTCGTGTCCCCGTGTAATCGTCCATTCCGTGCACACCCTGCCGGACCACCTGAGCGTCATCCCTGTGATTTGCAGCCGGAAGGGCGACATCACGGAAAACGACTACCTTCTGCTGGGCGTCGACAACCGTACGGGCAAGGCCCTCTGGCGTCAGCCCACCGTGGACCCCAATCGGACGTTCTGGAGTGACGGACACACGCTCGCCGTTCCGGACCCGGACCACCCGCGGACCGTCCGGCTGCTCGGCATGAACCGCCAAGGGGTCTCTCCGCGTTCCACCCTCTCCCTGGACGAGGGGAGCGTGGTCGCCGGCGGCGACGGCACCGTCCTGTCCGCCGCCGACCCGAAAGAGGGCTCCACGGACCACGACACTCTCCTGCGCGCCCACGACGCCCGGAACGGACGGGCCTCCTGGCGGTTGCGGGCGCCGACGGGCCAGGAGTTCGGGTTCCCCGAGATCGCCGACGGCCGGGTCTACGTCGTACGCCAGCCGTTCCTGGACGAGGCGGACGCGGGCCGCCGGGTACACGCCGACCTGATCGTCCTCGACGCGGAGACCGGGCGCCTGCTCCACGCCCTTCGACTGCCGGTCATGACCGCGCCGGACGACCACGACTACTACGACAAGCTCGACATCCTCGACATCGCCGACGGCGCGGTGAGCATCGGCTGGCGGGACGGCACGGGTGACTTGCTGGTCGCCACGGACTGACCCCGCCCGCGCCACGTCGTCGGCCGATGGTGCGGCCCGGGGCTCGGGGGCATCCGGTTCGGGCACGTGAGAGACAGGGAGGACGGCTCTACCGCTTCAGGGCCCGGTACCGTTTCAGCAGCGCCGTGAGCCTGGCCGGGTCGGCGCCGCCGTTCAGCTCGGCGACAAGACCGTCCGGACACAGTTCGTACAGATCGCCCCACCAGCGCCGCCCCCGGTTGTCCCAGATCCGGTATCCGCCGGGCACACCTCGGGCGACGTATCGCCGCTTCGCCATGATCCTCCGTGTCCAGGTCCCGGACACCGTAGCGCGCGGCCGGTGGAGCCCGATGGGCGAGTCAGGTCATGAGAGGTCGTCGGACGAGATCAGATAGTCCTTCGTCCGCTCGCACCTGGTCGACCGCTCGGACGCGCCGTCGTGCCGCGTCGCCCCGACGGCGTAACCGCCCAGGGCGACCGTGACTGCTCCCGCGCCGACCAGCGCGATCATCGAACGCTTCATGGCCGGGGATCGTATACGCCCAGGTCGAGCCACTCGCCACCGGTGCCCGCCGGCCCCCGGTCGACGACGTCGAGAGGCATGAGGACCAGTACGGTGACGGCGAAGTGTGCTGCGGCGGTGCGGGCTTGAGGCCCCCGGGCCCCGAGGACCTTCAGCCCGGGACGGTGGAGCAACAGGAACACGGGGGACATCGGGACGGCGAGCATCGTCCCGAGGGCGAAGGCGACGGGAGAGCCGGTCCACGGGCCGCTGGGGATGAAGAGCACCCCCCAGGAAGAGCAACGCGGTGTTTGCCCGAGAGGGGCCAGGGGCACCCGGGATCTCGTGCTTCGGACCGCGGCGCATGCTCCGTGGTGTCCGCGTGGCGGCAGCGGCCCTTTCCGGACAGGCGGGCGCGGCCCGTGCGAGCGCCCCGGCTGCCCGTCCGGTCGGTTCCGAAGCGATTCCGGTCCGAGCCCGGACTCACGGTTCAGGACCCGGCGCCCAGAGCGAAGAGGAGACGACGGCGATGGATGACCTGTTGCCCCAGGGACAGGAGCGCGACCGACGCTGTCCCGGCCTTGAACAGCCGCCTCCTGCGAGCCCCCGGTCCACCCCTGGGCCTGCCCCCGCCACGCAGGGCGAGGTGGTGACACCGCAGGAGCGGCCGACGAGTACGTCCGCGGTGACGGAGCAGGCGGTGGGGATCGTGATGGCTCTCGGGCGGTTGAGGCCCGACCAGGCGCGGACCGTCCTGGCCGAGGTCTCCCAGCGCACCAACATCACGCTGCGCCGCATCGCCGAACTCGTCACGGCGTGGGCGGCGTGCGGCGAACTCAACCTGGGCATCCGTATCGCCCTGGAGGAGTCGATCAGGAGCAGGCCCCGCCCTCCCCGGCCGCCCCGTTCAACGGCTGGATGAAGCACCCCGGGTCCCACGGGCGACCCGGGCTGTTCGTCACAGGCATGATCACCACCTGCGACCCGCCGGGGGCGGCCTCCTGCCGTCCTCGGCCGGACCCCGGCCCCGTCGTCCTCCACCAGCGGCACCGTCCGGCAGCCCGAGCGGATCAGCGCGTGGTGAGCATGCCCTCGCGGAGTTCGGCGAGGGTGCGGTTGAGGAGGCGCGAGACGTGCATCTGGGAGACGCCGAGGTGCTCGCCGATCTGGGCCTGGGTGAGTTCGTCGACGAACCGCATGTGGATGATGCGGCGCTCACGGTCGTCGAGCGCGGCGACCAGAGGGGCCAGTGCGTGGAAGTCCTCGACGAGTTCGAGGGCGCTGTCGTCACTGCCGATGAAGTCGGCCAGCGCCGCTTCACCGTCGTCGCCGGAGCCGATGGCGGCGTCCAGGGAGGCCGAGTTGTAGCCGTTGGAGGCCAGCCGCGCCTCGTTGACCTCTTCCTCGCTCAGGGACATCAGCCCGGAGAGTTCCTTGACGGTGGGCATGCGGCCGAGCCGGCTGCGGAGTTCCTCGGTGGCCTTGGCGAGCTGGACGCGGGCTTCCTGGAGGCGGCGCGGGACGTGGACCGCCCAGGAGGTGTCGCGGAAGAACCGCTTGATCTCACCGGTGATGTAGGGGACGGCGAAGGAGGTGAACTCGACCTCGCGGGACAGCTCGAAGCGGTCGATGGCCTTGATGAGCCCGATCGTGCCGACCTGGACGATGTCCTCCATCTCGTCCGCGCTGCGGCTGCGGAAGCGCGCGGCGGCGTAGCGGACGAGGGTGACGTTCATCTCGATGAGGGTGTTGCGCGCGTACTGGTACTCGGGCGTGCCCTCCTCCAGGACGGCGAGCCGGTCGAAGAACAGCCGGGACAGCCGGCGGGCGTCCGTGGGGGCGATCCGTGAAGGGTCGGTGATCTCCGGGAGTGCCGCTGTCCGTGCCCCGGCCGTCTCGGTCACCGTCATCACAAGCTCCTCCCCATCGCTCCAGCCCCCGCGCTGCCGGCTTTCGGAAGCCGGCCACCCCGCGCTTACCCCGGTTCACGGCGCGCATGCCAGTTTTTGTTCAGACACTCCTGCGGCGCCTCGGCCCGCTGCGGCCACGCGACGGGCCCGGCCCGGGTTTCACGAGGTCGAGACGCCGCCGCCATGGACTTCAGAGCGCCTCCAACGCTCCCGGCGTGTGCTCGCGCACCGCGATCCGGGCCAGCTTCGTCAGCATCATGCCGTTGCGGACGGCGACGATGTAGTCCACGGGGAGCCCGTGCATCCTGGTGCCGGGGCCCCTGAGGGGGTGCCAGTCGAGGGTGAAGAGGGTGTGCTCGCCCCAGGGGACCAGTCTCATGGCGATGCGTGCCGCGCCGAAGGGATCCGCCTTCGCCTCCAGCTCCAGCCGGTGCCGCGGCTCGCAGACGCGGACGACGCAGGTGTCGTCGAGCGTCAGAGGGCCCGCACCGACCCGGACCTTCAGTCGGGCTCCTACTTCCGGCCAGTGCGGGTCGGCGGCGAGGACCTGCCGAGTTCCCGTCACCCACTCCCCGTAGCGGTGGCCGTCGGACAGCAGGCGCCAGACCTCGGACGGCGAGCTCAGGATCAGACGGCGGTTCCGGGCCATGATCACGCTCCTGGAGGACGGGCGGCACGGGGGACGCCTTCGGCCGGGGCGTCCGGGGACGAGGATCCCCGGCCGCAGTGGGCGTCCGGCGGCTGCGGAGCCCGGCGCGAGAGTACGGCCCCTCCTCGGTCGACGGGTGCGTGCGGCGCAGCGGGCTCCCGCTCCTGCCGCTCGGGTTCGGTTTCCAGGGTCGGTCCGACGCGCCGCGCGCACAGTCCGGCAAGTCCGGACGGGTGAGTCGGCTCCCTCGAGCCGCCCCCGTCGTGTTCCTGGTGCGACGGTCCTCGCCCCGTCGCGCGTCCGGTGTGACGGTCCTGTCGGCGGGCGGCGAGATCGCAGGCGGTCGCCGGTAGGCTGCGTCGGTGCGCACGGTCGAGGTCTTGTTGGACGAGGCGGCGGACCTCGTGGTCCGGGAAGCGTGGCGACGGCTGGCGGAGGCGGGGCTGCCCAGTCAGGCGCGCCACCGCTCACCGACCAACAGCCCCCATCTCACCCTGGCCGCCTGCCCGGAGCTGACCGCCCCGATCCGCTGGGAGCTGGCCGAGGTGGCCGCCGCCCTGCCCCTGTCGGTGCGGTTCACCGGCGTGGTCCGCTTCGAACGGCCGACCTCGGTGCTGGCCTGGGCCCTCGATCTCGACTCCGCCCTGGCCGGTCTGCACGGCCGGGTGTGGGACGCGGTGGTCTCGGACAGCCCGCCCGAGACCCTCAACCCTTTGCACGACCCCGCGCGCTGGAGCCCGCACGTCACCCTCGGCCGTTCCCGGCGGGCCGGCGCGTTCGCCGGCCGGCGGATCCCCGAGCTGCTGCCGGCGCCGCCGTTGTCGGTCCGGCTCACCACCCTGCGCAGCTACGACACCGAGACAGGGGCCCTGGAAGTGCTGGGGCCCCGTCCCTGAGACGGCTCCGCCCGCGGCCTCGTCACGTCCCGGACTTCTGCTTCCGGCCGGGCCAGTCCGGATCGTCCTCGGCACCGGGCAGGTCCCGGTGCCCCTCGTGCCACGGGTTCGTCCACCCGCAGGCCCCGCACGAGTACCGCCCGTTCACCCCGGCGATCTCGGTCCCGCAGCCACGGCAGCCCGTCGTCGTGATCTCCTGCGTGTCCAGGAACGCCGCGGCCGCCGCGGCTGTCGCGGACGGATCGAGTACGGGCTGCTGGGCGCGCTGTGAACGTCTCACGGCTCCGACCCTACCCCCGGACCCCGGAGCCGGACCCGGAATCGTGCCGCACCGGTCAGGGCGTGAAAAGGACCTTCACGACACCGTCCCGCTTCTTCTGGAAAGCGGCGTAGGCGTCCGGGGCCCGGTCCAGCGGCAGACGGTGGGTGGCGAAGGACTCGACACCGAGCGGGTCGCCGTCGGTCAGCAGGGGAAGGATGTCGTCCACCCACCGCCAGACGTTGGCCTGCCCCATGCGGAGCTGGATCTGCTTGTCGAACATGGTCAGCAGGGGGAGCGGGTCGGTCATCCCTCCGTAGACGCCGGAGAGCGAGATGGTGCCGCCGCGCCGGACGAGTTCGATGGCCAGGTAGAGGGCGCTGAGACGGTCCACCCCGGCCCGTCGCATCAGCTTGGCGGCCAAGGCGTCGGGCAGCAGCGTGGTCATCTGCTGGCCGATCCTGGCCGCGGAGGCCCCGTGGGCCTCCATGCCCACGGCGTCGATGACGGAGTCGGGTCCGCGGCTGTCCGTGAGGTCCCGCACCGCCTCCACGATCCCGTCGCCGTGCTCCTCCAGGTTCAGGGCCCGCACCCCGCGCGCCCCGACCCTCTCCAGCCGTTCGGGCACCAGGTCGATGCCGATGACCTGCCCGGCGCCCCGGTGGGCGGCGATGCGCGTGCACATGTCCCCGATCGGGCCCAGCCCGAGGACCGCGACCGTCCCGCCAGGGGGCACCGCGGCGTACTCCACGGCCTGCCACGCGGTCGGCAGCACGTCGGAGAGGTACACGAACCGCTCGTCCGGGGGGCCCGGCGGAACCGCGATGGGGAGCGTGTTGCCGAACGGTACGCGCAGGTACTCGGCCTGGCCGCCGGGGACCTGCCCGTAGAGCTTGGTGTAGCCGAAGAGGGAGGCGCCGCTGCCGTATTCCCGGACCTGGGTCGTCTCGCACTGGGACTGCAGGCCCCGCCCGCACATGAAACACGTCCCGCAGGAGACGTTGAACGGGATGACGACCCGGTCGCCGGGCCGGACGTCCGTGACCTCGGGGCCGGTTTCCTGGACGATCCCCATCGGCTCGTGGCCCAGGACGTCCCCTGCTTCGAGGAAGGGGCCCAGGACCTCGTACAGATGGAGGTCGGATCCGCACAGACCCGTGGTCGTCACCTTGATGATCACGTCGGTCGGATCCTGGAGGGTGGGGTCGGGTGCCGTGTCGATCCGCACGTCACGCCTGCCGTGCCACGTCAACGCCTTCATGCGTCCTCGTCCCGTCGTCAGCAGGTTTCGTCGTCAGGAGTCGCGGCCCGAACCCGGTGCCGCCGTCCTTCGGTGGGCCTCCGCCTTCGCCCCGTCGGGCAGGACCTTGTTGACCAGTTCCCGCGCCTTGGTCTTCACCGATCCGGCGACGACCTCGGTCCTGCCGGCGAACAGGGCGTCCAGACCCTGCTCCGCCACCTGGGCCGGATCGTCCTTGGACTGCCGGCCGACCTTGGTGTCGTCCATGTCGGCGCGGTGGAAGAAGTCCGTCTCGGTCGGACCGGGCATCAACGAGGTCACGGAAACGCCGGTTCCCCTGAGCTCGTTCTGCAGCGCCTGGACGAAGGACTGCAGGAACGACTTGGACGCGTTGTAGACCGCCTGGAACGGGCCGGGCACGGTCGACGCGATCGAGGAGGTCACCAGGATCCGGCCCTCGGCCTGGTCGGCCATGTCGCACAGGAACCGCTTGGCCAGATGCACCGTCGCGCGGACGTTCAGGTCGATGATCTCCAGCTCGTCCACCAGGTCCGTTTCCAGGAAGGGGCCACCGTGGCCGACACCGGCGTTCAGGGCCACCACGTCGACCGGGCGTCCGGTGGTCCTGGTGGCCTCGTAGAAGCGTTCGGCCTCGGGGAAGCGCCGCAGATCGGCGACGACCGTCTCCACGTGGGCGCCCTCCGCGCGAAGCCGCGCCGCCGCCTCGTCGAGCCGCTCGGAGTCCTCGGAGTTGATGACCAGGTCGAAGCCCCGCCCGGCGAGCTGCCGGGCCAGTTCGAAGCCGATCCCGCTGGAGGCGCCGGTGACGACGGCCAAAGGTCGTATGAGGGTCATACCGTGCCGAGTACCCAGACCGTCCAGGTCATGCGGGCAACCGGAAGAACCTCTTCAGGCCCTCTCACTTCTCGGGGCCGTGCCCCCGGCTTCGTTCGTCTCCGGGAACAGCGCGTCGTCGGGGAGGCCGAGCCGTGCGCGCAGCGCGGTACGGCCCGCACCGGTCACGGTGACCACCCGGGTCGTGCTCCGGTGCACCGGCCAGGACGAGTCCAGCGCGTGCCGGAAGAGCGCCGCGCCCACCGCGCCGGCCAGGTGCGGGCGCTGTTGCGTCCAGTGCAAGCACGTACGGACATGGGGCGCGAGGAGTCGTTCGGGCGGTCGTCGGCGACGCCGAGCTCGCGCAGCCGGTCCCGGCCCGCCTCTGTGAGGGCCGGTCCGTAGTCCCAGGCCAGCAGCCCGAGTCCGGTCATCGAGTCGGTGATCGCCACGGCCGGCGCGCCCGCGAGGTGGTCGTAACAGACACGGGCGTGCGCCAGGGGGGCGGCGGTTGGAGTCGGTCAGCGAGCGCACCGGGGCCGGTCGGGACGGAGCCCGGGCGGCCAGGTTCTCGATCATCTCGGCGGTGTCCGCGGTCGCCGGCCGCAGCAGCCGGTTCCGCCCCCGCCGCTCCTCGGCCAGGATGCCGCCCCGCACCAGCCGGTCGAGGTGCGCGCCGGCCGTGGACCGTGCGACGCCCGCGGCGCGTGCCGGCTCCGACGCGGTCCAGGCGCGGCCGTCGAGCAACGCCAGACAGAACGTCGCGCGGGTACGGTCCGCCGGCAGCCCCGCGAACCCGGCGAGGTCGGGGCGTCCGCACGGGTTTCGTCGAAGCCGGTCATCCGCACAGTCTCGCCCGGTGACGGTTCGGCCGCCGACGAAGGTTACGGACCCTAGGGTTCGAGCCCATGACGACAGCGACACACGCGCCCTCGCACATCGCGATGAACCCGAGCATTCTCTATTTCGGTACTCTCCTCGCCCGGCCTGTGGCGCGCGGTGGAGCGGCTCGCCCCGCTCACCGGAGCGGTCCCCGTGCCCGCCGCCATGCGGGCGCGGGGCTACCGCCACGAGCCCGACAAGTTCGCCGCCGCCGGTCTCACGGCCGTACCGTCCGAGACGGTACGCGCTCCGCGCGTCGCCGAGTGCCCGCTCCAGCTGGAGGCCGGGGTCCGGCGTGGTTCACCGGACGCGGAAGGTCACTTCCTGATCGTGGAGTGCGCGGTCGTACGCGTCCACGCCGACCGGCGCATCGTCGTGCCCGGCACCCAGCACGTCGCCCCCACCCGCTGGAGCCCGCTCATCTTCAACTTCCGCCACTACCAGGGCCTCGCCCCCGAACTCGGCCACTGTTTCACCTCGGAGACACCCACGGGCCGAGCGGGCTTGGGCCCGGCCGACTAGGACTTGTCCCGGCGATCTCTGAGGTAACGGCGCCCGGCACCCGCGAATCTCGTTGCCGAAGGTCTTGTTGAGTGAGGTAGAAGGGCGGCATGGATACCGCCGTACTTGAACAGATGCTGGACGAGACCTTCGATCACGCTGTCGTGCACCATGGATACACCAACTACATGCGTGACTACGAGGTCATCGTCTACGCGACGGCTGATCCCCGTACCGGCATCACGCCGTCCCATCTGCGCTATCTCTTCAGGTACTGCGTTGAGGCGCGGTGCGAGACGTCAGTGCCGAGGGAGACCTGGCGGGTGTCTTTGGACGACCGGCTCATCGACCACGAAACCGGGGTTGACCTCGACGGATACGTCTGGGGAGTGAAGTGGCACTGCCTTTATCCGGGAGCGAAGCTCCTCCCCGAGTCGGAGGTGACCCGACGCTGGTCGAAGACCCTCGGGATCGACTTCCACGAGGTGCGCATTGAGACCAACGCGCACAACCTGACCTTGCTCTTCTCTGACCTTCAGGTGAGCGAGGTCCCGGTTGGATATGCACCGTTCGTCGTGGAGTAGGAATCAAGGTTCTTGCGATCTTGCGACCGATGTGTGTTCGGATCGCTCTTCCTGTCATGGGGCGGGGTGCTCTGAGTGATGCGGAGTGGGAACGGCTGCGGCCGTTCCTGCCTGTCAGTAACAGGCGTTGTGGCAGGTGGCGGGACCATCGGCAGGTGATCGACGGGGATGTCTCGGTCGATTCCATCATCGTCCGCGCCCACCAGCACGCGGCCGGCGCCCGCACCGAACCGCCATCAGCCCTCAACTCCAAAGGGGTCGAACCGGACACACCAGGGCGAAACGCCGTGGCAGAGCCTCGTCGCCCGCCTGATGGAGGTGGTGCTGGAGGTGAGGACCTGGGTCGCTCGCGGGGCGGGTTCACCACCAAGCTCCGCCTGAGCGCGGACGGCCGCTGTCGCCCGCTGTCCCTGATCGTCACACCCGGTCAGCGGGCTGAATGCACCCAGTTCAAGCCGGTACTGGAGAAGATCCGAGTCCCGAAACCCGGGCCGAGCAGGCCCCGCAAAAAGCCCGACAGCGTCGCTGCCGACAAGGCCTATAGCAATCGACCCTGTCGTGAGCATCTGCGGCGTCGGGGCGTCCGGCACACCATCCCGGAGAAGACCGACAGCCAGGCCGCCCGCCTACGCAAAGGCTCACGCGGCGGCCGGCCACCCGGCTTCCACGAAGAGCGGCACAAGAAACGCACCACCGTGGAACGGTCCATCAACCGACTGAAGCAGCACCGGGTTGTGGCGACTCGTTACGACAAGCGCGGCTATGTCTTGCTCGGAACCGTGACCACAGCAGCTCTCACCATCTGGCTCCGGACATGACCAACCGGACAAGTTCTAAGCGTTTCTCCGGTCCGCACCCGGTGCAGAATCCCGTCGATCACCTGCCGGTGATTTTGCCACCGGTCACACCGACCGTTGCTGACCGACAGGAACGGCCGCAGCTGTTCCCACTCGGCAGCCGTCAGATCTCCCCGTCCCATGCCCGGCCAACGACACCGTGCACGACCAGCCACATGATCGGACGGGCTACTCCGGGTCGACCGCAGAAGGCCGGCCCACCGCGGCGAGCAGTTCCCATGGCGTTTCCTTGTCGTCCTGGCCGTGGCCGAGTGCGAGCCAACGATCGCGATCCCGAAGTGGCCACGCCCGCACACTGATGCAGGTACTCAGATACGGCCAGAGGTCCACGACGAGCGGATTGCCCAAGCGGGTCGTGAGCGTTACGGCCAGGGCGTCGAGGCAGGCCCGTAGTTCGGCCTCGGCCTCGACCCATGCCTGCCCGTCATGGTCGTCCCAGAACTGCTGACTGGCCCGCAGGACACGCACCCGGTACTCCGGGCCGCCGTAGCCGGTGTCATCGCGGAACTCTTTCTCCGGGAAGGGCTGGGTGAGCAGTTCGTCAATCATGGCGAGGTGCTCCTCAAGGGGCGCACTCGAGATGGCTTCGGACTCAGCGGCGGTCATGAGCGCAGATTATGGGATTGCTCAGACAGTCACCCACGGCAGTGCATCTTGAACCATGATCGCCCGGACAGGCCCTAACGAGCTCGTCAAAGCTTGGCTCCCGCGGTGGCCGGCCGCCGAAGTTCGACCCGCAGGACTACAAGGCTCGGCACGCGGTCGAGTGCGGCATCAACCGCCTCAAGAGACACCGGGCCGTGGCGACGAGGTACGACAAGCTCGCGGTCCGCTACGAGGCAACCGTCCTCATGGCGGCCATCAACGAGTGGCTGTGACGAGATAGGGACGCTCAGCTGCCGAAACCGGTCAACGCGCCACGGGAATCGAACCTCGCGCTGGATGCCCAGGCGATCTCCCAGCGATTGCCTTCAGGATCGGCGATATACGCCGACCGGCCGCCCCAAGGACGGTCCACCGGATCGGCAACCGCGATGGCACCCGCCGCCACCGCGGCCACGAAGGCGGCATCCACTTGCTGACGGCTGTCCACATTGCAGGCGAGCGTGATCCCTGACCACACAGCGGGAGACGGGATGGCGGTCGCCGCCTCGGCAGCCAGCTCATCCACGGGGTACAGCGCCAACAGCACACCACCGAGCAGGAAACCCGCCCAGTCATCATCGCTGGAGGGGATCTCCTCCCATCCCAGACCGCGGTAGAACCGGCGCAACCTTGGCAGGTCACGGGTGCCGAGGGTCACTACGGAGAGGCGAGAGGGCAGCTCAGACATGGCCAAGATCATGCCGCTGATCAGCTTCCGGCAACAAGCAGGTCGCAATCACTTTTGATACGCGCCCTAGCCGCGTCCTTGCAGCACCTCGGTGACGGTGGCCCGGTACTTCCGCAGTGCCCGCAGGCCGGCGGCGTAGCGGTCGTGGTGCCGTGTGATGTCGGCGGACTGCTTCCGCGCCCGTACGGCGTGCCAGAGTTCGGCCGTGCGGTGGCGGCGCTTGCAGGTGACGTCCGCGACGGCGGTGGCCCGCTCCCGCCGCGTGTGCCGGGTGTTGCCGTCACCGTTGCGCTGCCAGGCGGTGTCCGTGTACGCCGCGACGGGATCGGGATAGCGCGGGAATCCCTGTTCCGCCACGCAGCGGGACCATGTGTCCCAGGCGGCGCGGAGGCGCGGGTCGCGCTTGACCGCCTTGTCGATCTCGATCGCCCGGGTGCTCGCGTAGAGCCAGTCCCTCTTGAGGTCGATGCCGCGCATCAGCCGCCGGTTCGCCTCGGCGTTGCAGGCGGGGAGGTCCGCGTACTCGGCGACGGTCATCCGGCGGCCCTTCGGCCGGGGATTCACCGAGGTCGCCGGGTCCCAGCCGTAGCCCCAGCGGCGGGCGGCGGCGAGGTCCAGGGCGCCGTAGTCGGTGCTGACCGCGACGGCGAAGACGGGGTCGCCGGGGTAACGGGGGTCGAGCGGGAAGCCTGGGTGTCCGTGCTCCGCCATGCACTCCCGGACCAGTGACGCCGAAGCCCGCTGCGATAGTCGGTAGTCCTGCGGCATGTAGGTGTAGCGGTCGGCCGGGAGGGGACCGAGGTCCGACGCCGTGCGGACGATCTTCGGCTGCCCGGGAGCGGAGGCGCAGACCGCCGCCAGCACCGCCACGGCACCCAGCCGCCATCTTCGCCTCGTCATGTGAGGAGATGCTAGTGCCACGGCAGGCGAAGGCCGGCCGCGGCACTGGCAACTCGGTTGTCTGCAACAGGACTTCACGTGACGGGGAGCCCGATCAGGCGGTACGGGCGGACCGCGGGTGCCCGCATGATCTCCGTGCCCGCGGGGTGAACCGGATCAGGGCAGGGTCCATTTCTGGGCGCCGGTGCCGTTGCACGTCCACAGCTGGACCTTCGTGCCGTCCGCCGTAGCGCCGCCCGAGACGTCCAGGCACTTGCCGGACTGCGGGTTGCGCACGGTGCCGTCGGTCTGGGCCGCCCACTTCTGGGCGCCGGTGCCGTTGCAGGTCCACAGCTGGACCTTCGTGCCGTCCGCGGTGCCGCCGCCCGAGACGTCCAGGCACTTGCCGAGCGCCTTCACCGTGCCGTCGGCAGCCACCGTCCACTTCTGGGCGCCGGTGCCGTTGCACGTCCACAGCTGGACCTTCGTACCGTCCGCCGTACCGGAGTTGTCGACGTCCAGACACTTGCCGAGTGCCTTCACCTCACCCGAACGGGGCTCGGGCTGGTCTCCGTTCTGCTTGATCCGGATGTTGCGGAAGGAGACGTCGTCGCCGTCCCCGTGGTTCTGGAGGCCGATGTGTCCCTGGCGCAGGCTCCGTACCGGGTCGGTGTTGGTGAAGTCGTTGATCCTGCGGCCGTTGAGGAAGATCTCCAGCCGCTCACCGGTGACCCGGAGTTCGTACGTGTTCCACTCGCCCGGCGGGTTCAGCGCGGCGTCGCGCGCCGCGATGTCGGCGGACCGGAAGCCGTAGACGGCGCCGGTGGTGCGGTCGGCCGAGTCGGTGGCGTCGATCTGGATCTCGTAGCCGTTGTTCACCGCGGACCACGGGTCGTCGGAGGCCGGGAAGCCCAGGAAGACACCGGAGTTGTCGTCCCCGGCCATCCTCCAGTCGAGCTTGAGGGAGTAGTCGCCGGTGAACTCCTTGGCGGAGTACCACAGCATGCCCATCCCGCCCTGGGAGGTGAGGGTGCCGTCGGCGAGGGAGAAGCTGCCGGGACCCGCCTGCTTCCACCCGGTGGTGGAGGAGCCGTCGAACAGGGAGGTGTACCCGGTCTCCGGACGGCAGTCGGCGTCGGTCACGCCGGCGGCCCAGCGGATCCCGCCGAGCAGGTGCCGGCGGAAGGCGGGTTCGGCGTACGACTCGTCGGTGTGGCCGCCTCCGGTGTAGAAGGCCCGGCCGCCCTGGTAGTCCTTGCACCAGGCGACCGGGTGGTCGCCGGACATGTTCCCGCCCGAGTAGCTGGACTCGTCCAGCGAGGCCAGGACGTGGGCGGTGGTCCGCGGGTTGGTGCGGTAGTTGTACCACTCGTCCGTGCGCTGCCAGGTGCCGCCCAGGTGGGCGGTGGCGTCGTGCGCCCGGTCCTCCACCTTGACGGTGGCGGACTGGACGGCCGGGTGCGAGTGGAAGAGGGCTCCGGCCAGGCCCTCGTAGAAGGGCCAGTCGTACTCGGTGTCGGCGGCCGCGTGCACGCCGACGTACCCGCCGCCGCCCTGGACGTACTGTTCGAACGCGGTCTGCTGGGCGGCGTCCAGCACGTCACCGGTCGTCGACAGGAAGACGACCGCCCCGTACTGGCCGAGGTTGCCGGCGGTGAAGGCCTGCGCGTCCTCGGTGGCGTCGACGGTGAAGTTGTTCGCCGCGCCCAGGTCACGCAGGGCCGCGACGCCCTCGTCGATCGAGGAGTGCCGGAAACCGGCCGTCTTGGAGAAGACGAGGACCTTGTACGCGGGATCGGCCGCCGTGCGCGCTTCCACGGCGACGGAAGGGCTCGCCGTCGAGGGCAGCGCCGAGGCCTGCGGGGCCAGAGCGAGCGCGGCGCCGGCGAGCAGGCCGAGAACCGTTGTGAGAGGGGTACGCATGACGATCGCCTCCTTTCTACGGAAGGTCTGCGGAGGGTCTACGGAAAGACTGCGGAAGGTTTGCGGAAGGTCTGCAGGAGATCTGCGGAAGGCCTACGGAAGGGTCCATTTCTGGTTGGGGCCGGTGTGACAGGTCCACAGGTGGACGGCGGTGCCGTCGTTCCAGACGCTCCCGGAGGCGTCCAGGCACTTGCCGGACTGCGGGTTGCGCACGGTGCCGTCGGTCTGGGCCGCCCACTTCTGGGCGCCGGTGTTGTTGCAGGTCCACAGCTGGACCTTGGTGCCGTCCGCGGTGCCGCCGCCCGAGACGTCCAGGCACTTGCCGAGCGCCTTCACCGTGCCGTCGGCGGCCACCGTCCACTTCTGGGCGCCGGTGCCGTTGCACGTCCACAGCTGGACCTTCGTACCGTCCGCCGTACCGGAGTTGTCGACGTCCAGGCACTTGCCGCCCACCCCCTTCACCTCACCCGAACGGGTGCCGCCGGAGGTCGTGAAGGAGAACTCGTCCACGTCGAACAGCGAACCGCTGCCACCCTTGAAGACGAGGTGGAGGGTGGTGGAACCGGCCGGCCGGCCGGTGAGCGCGGTGGTCACGTCCTGGAAGGTCTCCCAGTCGCCGGTGACCGGTACGGCGACCGTGCCGAGCAGGGTGCCGGTCGGCGAGCCGGCACGCACCTCGATCGTGCCGCCCGCTCCCGCCGAGGAGACCCGGGCGGTGAAGCGGTCCGCGTTCTGCAGGGCGTACGGCCCAAAGGCGATCCAGTCGCCGTTCTCGATGTGGCCGACGGTCCTTCCGCCGTGCGCGGGCGTGTGGGTGACGATCTGGACCCCCGACGAATCGCCGTAGTGCTCCGCCTGGCGGTGGCTGGGCTGGGTGACGTGCTGGTCGTGCGCGGTGAGGGCGGGCTGGCCGCCCGCGCCCTTGTCGGTGTACTCGGCGTCGACGACGCCGAAGACGTTGGCGTTGGGGTCGTGCTCCCCGTCCGCCAGGGTCTGCAGGGTGCCCGTGCAGCCGGTGGCCGAGGTCTGCGGGTGGCCGTGGCTGTCGTGCCCGACGACGAAGGTGACCTTCACCCTGGAGCAGTCGATCGTGCCGTCCTCGGGGTCGGTCACCGTCACCTTGAACGGGATCGCCGCGCCGAAGTCGTGGATGCTCCCGTCTGCGGGCAGGTCCAGCCTGACCGTGGGCGCCGTGTTCCCGACCGTGATCCGCACCGAGGCGGTCGCCGATTTTCCGGTGGTGTCGGTGACCTCGAGCGTGGCCGTGTACTGGCCGTCGGCGGTGTACGTGTGGGAGGGGGCGGCGGCCGTGGAGGTGCCGCCGTCGCCGAAGGTCCAGGCATGGCTGAGGGCGTCGCCGTCGGGGTCGGAGCTGCCCGCCGACGAGAACGAGACGGTCAGCGGCGCCTTGCCGGAGGTGACGTTCGCACCGGCCTGGGCGATGGGGGCGAGACCGCCCGTGACGTGCTCGATCCGGTACAGGGCGGAGTTCTCGTCGCCGTTGAAGTACCCGGTGCCGTAGTCGAGGACGTACAGGGCACCGTCCGGGCCGAAGGCCATGTCCATCACCTGGGTGCCGCTCCAGGGGAACGCGTTGATGGACTGGACGGTGCCGTCGGCGGCGGACTCGACGCGCTTGATCCAGCGGCGGCCGAACTCGCCGGCGAAGTAGTCGCCGTCGTAGGACTGCGGGAACTTCACCTCGGAGGTGGAGGCCGCGTCGTAACGGTAGACCGGGCCGCCCATCGGGGACTCCGAGCCGTTGCCGAACTCCGGTACGGATCCGCCGTCGTAGGGGATCCAGGCGGGCTGGGCGGGCGGCAGGTCGGTGAGACCGGTGTTGTTCGGAGAAGTGTTCCTGGGAGCGGCGCAGTTGAACGCGGAGCCCGAGGTGCCCGTGGCGAAGTCGTAGTCGACGTAGGCGTCGTTGTTCCCTGTGCAGTACGGCCAGCCGTAGTTGCCCGCCCTGGTGATCCGGTTGAACTCCACCTGACCGGCGGGGCCGCGCGTGGGACTGGCGCTGCCGGCGTCGGGGCCGTAGTCGCCGAGGTGGACGACTCCCGTGGCCCTGTCGACGCTCATCCGGAAGGGGTTGCGGAAGCCCATCGCGTAGATCTCGGGACGGGTCCTCGCGGTGCCGGGCGGGAAGAGGTTGCCGCTCGGCACCGTGTACGAGCCGTCGGCGGCGACCTTGATCCGCAGGACCTTGCCGCGCAGGTCGTCGGTGTTCCCCGCGGAACGCTGCGCGTCGTAGGCGGGGTTGCGGGAGGGGCGCTCGTCGAGGGGGGAGTAACTGTCCGAGGCGAACGGGTTGGTGTCGTCGCCGGTCGACAGGTACAGGTTGCCGGCCGCGTCGAAGTCGATGTCGCCGCCGACGTGACAGCACAGGCCGCGGGAGGCCGGTACGTCGAGGATCTTCTTCTCGCTGCCGAGGTCGAGGGTGCCGTCGGTCCTCAGGACGAATCTGGACAGCCGGTTGACCCCGTCGAACGGGGCGAAGTCGGCGGCCGTGCCGCTCGCGGGCGCGTCTCCGGCCGGAGTGCCGAGCCTGGGGGCGTAGTAGAGGTAGACCTGCCGGTTGGACGAGAAGGCCGGGTCCGCCGCCACGCCCTGCAGACCCTCCTCGTCGTGGCTGTACACGTCGAGCCTGCCCGCCACGGTGGTGGTTCCCGCGGCGTTCGTCAGCCGGAGCGTGCCGTCGCGCGACGTGTGCAGGACGGAGCGGTCGGGGAGCACCGCCAGCGTCATGGGTTCGCCCGTCTCGGCCACGCCCTTGGCGAGCGTGACCTGCTGGAACTCCGGTGCGGCCGATGCGCGGGCCCCGCCGTCGTGGCGCGCGGGCGCGGCGCCGGCCGGGGACACGGGCAGCAGGAAGCCGGCGGTGCACACCACGGCGGTGATCAGTAAGCGGACACGTTGATGTCTGAGCCTTCTCGTGCGCACGGAGGTCTCCCGACGTGTGGGGGTGGCGGCAGCTTCGTCGGTCTGCCGGGGGTGCTCGCCGGCGCGCGCCGTCACGCCGTGGGGGCCGGTCCGCGGTTCCGTGACCGGTTGGTTTCAAGGAAGTTAGCGGGCTTTGTCGAACTCGGTAACCCGGTGCGCGCATGTTCTCGCAACTTTCTCCATGATCGGGACAAAGTGCTCGCCGCGTTCGGCCGGGCGGATCGTCCGACCGGCGGGTTGTGGCCAACAGGCCCTTTACCGGGCGGAGTTGATCGACCGCGCGGCCAAGTGGCAGGAGCTTTGACTGTATTCAGGACAAAGCATGGACGGTGATGGGAGAAGTCCCTACTGTGTCCGACGCGACGGTGCGGACCCGTTGGGAACTCCCGCCCGTGGCACCTCCGTGTCCGGGGCGACGGCGCGCCCCGGCAGTGGTACCCCCACTTACCCGATCGGGCCCCTCGGATCCGAGGGGTCGTCAGGAGGTCACGTGTATCCACGGCTGTACCCCCGCCAGCCGGTCAGACGCCTGGCCGGAGCACTCGTCGTCTCGCTCCTCACCCTCGGTCTGTCGGCGACGCCGGCCCCCGCGGAGGCATCCGGGTCCGCGGAGCTGCCCCCGCAGGAGCCAGGCGTCACGCTCCGTGTCTTCGACATCCAGGCCCCGATGAGCGGCATCTGCACGCTGAAGCCGGGGCAGACCCCCAACATCGACAAGCTGAAGCCGGTGATCGACTGGTCCTCCGTCGACGACTTCGGCCTGGAGAGCAACTTCGTCACCCACGTCATCGGCAATCTCACCGTCCCGCAGACGGGCGGCTACACCCTCCGTCTCACCAGCGACGACGGTTCCCGTCTCCTGATCGACGACCAGGTGGTGATCGACCACGACGGACTGCACGGTCCGGACCCCAAGGACGCGACCGTGGACCTGACGGCGGGCCCCCACGCGCTGCGCATCGAGCACTTCGAGCGTGACGGAGGCCAGCAGATAACGTTGTCGTGGAAGCCGCCGGGCGCCACCGGCTTCACGGTCGTGCCGAACTCGGCCCTGAGCACGGACGCCGGCGTCGTCCGCGTGACCGCGCCGGGCCGCAAGGAGTGCGAGACCGGCGCGGATTCCCCCGGTGACGGCCTGCCGTTGACCGGGGTGCACCCCAACTACACCCTCACCGACCTCAGACCCAGCGGTTTCCAGCCGCAGGTCTCCGCGATGGACTGGCTGCCGGACGGCCGCCTGGCCGTGACCACCTGGGGCGGCAGCGACAACACGGCGGGAGAGGTCTACCTGCTGTCCAACGTCACGGGCGACACCGGCCCCGGCAGGGTCACGACGAAGAAGATCGCCTCGGGCCTGAAGGAACCCATGGGGATCAAGTACGTCGACGGCAAGCTCTACGTCTCGCAGAAACACGAACTGACCGAACTGAACGACACCAACGGTGACGAGGTCACCGACCAGTACCGGCGGGTCGCGACCTGGCCCTTCGGCGGCAACTTCCACGAGTTCGCCTTCGGCCTGCTCTACAAGGACGGGTTCTTCTACCTGAACCTGTCGGTCTCCATCAACTACGGCGGGGCGACCACGAACCCGCAGCCGGCGGCGAACCGCGGGACCACCATCAAGGTGAACAGGCAGACCGGAGAGGTCTCCTACGTCGCCGGAGGGCTGCGCACCCCCAACGGCATCGGGTGGGGCCCCGAAGGCGACATCTTCGTCACCGACAACCAGGGCGGCTGGCTGCCCTCGTCGAAACTGCTCCACGTCAAGCAGGGCCGGTTCTTCAACCACCGCACCAACCCGGCCGGACCGTTCGACTCCAACCCGGTCACCAAGCCGGTGCTCTGGCTGCCCCAGAACGAGATCGCCAACTCGCCCAGCACTCCCCTCCAGTTGACGGAGGGCCCGTTCGCCGGGCAGATGCTGTTCGGCGACGTGACGTACGGCGGAATCCAGCGCGGCTTCCTGGAGAAGGTCGGCGGCGAGTACCAGGGCGCGGTCTTCCGGCTCACCCAGGGCCTGGAGGCGGGCGTGACCCGGATCAGCGTCGGTCCCGACGGCGCGCTGTACGCGGGCGGGCTGGGCGCGGACGGAAACTGGGGCCAGGAGGGCAAACTCAAGTACGGGCTGCAGAAGTTGACGCCGAACGGCTCCAACGCCTTCGACATCCGCGCCATGCGCGCCGTACCGGGCGGCTTCTCCCTGGAGTACACCCAGCCGCTCTCGACGGAGACGGCCACCGACCTGGTCAAGCACTACAAGATCAAGCAGTGGGGTTACACGCCGACCGCGGACTACGGCGGCCCCAAGATCGGTGAGGAAACACTCACCGCGCAGTCGGCCTCCCTCTCGGCCGACCGCAGGACGGTCACCCTGGCCATCCCCGGTCTCAAGGCCGACCGGGTGGTCCACGTCCGCTCGCCCCGCCCCTTCAGCTCGTCCACCGGCGAGTCCCTGTGGAGCACGGAGGCGTGGTACACGCTCAACCAGGTGCCCGGGGGAACTCCCGGAACGGGTGAGGTGAAGGGGGTCGGCGGGAAGTGCCTGGACGTCGACAACGCCGGTACCGCGGACGGTACGAAGGTCCAGTTGTGGACGTGCAACGGCACCGGCGCCCAGAGGTGGACGGTGGCCGCCGACGGCACGGTGAAGGCGCTGAACAAGTGCCTGGACGTCGACAACTCCGGTACGGCGGACGGTACGAAGGTCCAGTTGTGGACGTGCAACGGCACCGGCGCCCAGAAGTGGACGGTGGCCGCCGACGGCACGGTGAAGGCGCTCGGCAAGTGCCTGGACGTCTCGGGCGGCGGCACCGCGGACGGCACGAAGGTCCAGCTGTGGACCTGCAACAACACCGGCGCCCAGAAATGGACCCTGCCCTGACACGGGCCCGGCCCGGTCGTACGTACGCGGCCGCACCGTAAGTGAGGGGTGGGGACCGGGAACTCCCGGTCCCCACCCCGTCTTTGTCCTTGATGAGGAAAAAGTCGAACCGTATCTGTGCGCAAGTTCTTCCCCACCGGGCGGAGCGCTGCTACGTTCCACTCGGAAGTGAACGGGTGACGCGGAGAATCCCCGCACCGGGGGCGAACGCGGACCCCGTCCTTCGGACCGGACCGGGACGAGTGCCCGGACGGCCCGGCCCGGACGACAGGGAAGGGGGAGGCACGTGAGGCGCATGACGGCTCGCCCCGCGAACGCACACCAGACGCGGCTGCTCCGGCTGCTGCGCGACGGCGGTCCCCACTCGCGTGCCCAGCTGGGCGACCGGATCGACCTCTCCCGTTCCAAGCTCGCGGTCGAGGTGGACCGGCTCCTGGAGACCGGCCTCGTCGTCGCGGACGGTCTCGCCGCCTCCCGGGGCGGACGCCGCTCGCACAACATCCGCCTCGCGCCCGAACTGCGCTTCCTCGGCGTCGACATCGGCGCTACCTCGATCGACGTCGCGGTGACCAACGCCGAACTGGAGGTCCTGGGACACCTCAACCACTCCATGGACGTGCGGGAAGGCCCCGTCGCGGTCTTCGAGCAGGTCCTGTCGATGGTCGGCAAGCTCAAGGCGTCGGGGCTGACGGACGGACTGGACGGCGCCGGCATCGGCGTACCGGGCCCCGTCCGCTTCCCCGAAGGCGTCCCGGTGGCTCCGCCGATCATGCCCGGATGGGACGGTTTCCCCGTCCGGGAGGCACTCAGCCAGGACCTGGGATGCCCCGTGATGGTCGACAACGACGCGAACCTGATGGCCATGGGGGAGCAGCACGCGGGCGTCGCCCGGTCCGTGGGCGACTTCCTGTACGTCAAGATCGGCACCGGCATCGGCTGCGGCATCGTCGTCGGCGGAGAGGTCCACCGCGGCACGACGGGGAGCGCCGGCGACATCGGGCACATCCAGATCGATCCGGAGGGCCGGGCCTGCGGCTGCGGCAACAGGGGATGTCTGGAGGCACACTTCGGCGGCGCCGCGCTCGCCCGCGACGCCGAGGACGCGGCGCGCGAGGGACGCTCGGTCGCCCTCGCCGCCCGGCTGGAGGCCGTCGGCACGCTGACCGCGGCGGACGTCTCCGCGGCCGCCGCGGCGGGGGACGCCACGGCCCTGGAACTGATCAGGGCGGGCGGTGACCGGGTCGGCCAGGTCATCGCCGGCCTCGTGAGCTTCTTCAACCCCGGCATGGTCGTGATCGGAGGCGGGGTGACGGGACTCGGACACACGCTGCTGGCGAGCGTGCGGACCCAGGTGTACCGGCGCTCCCTCCCGCTCGCGACCAGGAACCTGCCCATCGTCCTGGGCGAACTCGGCTCCACCGCCGGTGTGATCGGCGCGGCCCGGCTCATCAGCGACCACCTGTTCTCACCGGCCTGACCCTGTTCTCGCCGGCCTGATCCGAGCCGGTCGGCACCGCGAGGTGCCTGACACCCAACACGCCGGCACCGCGAGGTGTCCGGTACGTCGGCACCGCGAGGCGCCGAGCACGTGAGCCCCGCACCGTGCCGAGCACATAGGCACCGTGAGGTGTCCAGCACGCAAGCACCGTGAGGTGCCGAGCACCAGGCACACCCGTACGACCCTGCCGCACGCGCGTCCCGTACCGCCGTACCACCCGTACCCCTCGTACGCCCGCACCCCGTAGCCGCACCACCCGCGCGAAGCCGCGGCACCGCACCTCACCGCACACGGCGGGATCGCCCTCCGACGTGCGTGCTCCTCCGCCCCGACGGCCGCACCGCCGTCGGAACACCCCGTCACGCCCCCGCTCTCGCGTCCGCCCTGCCCGTTCACGGCCCGCAACAGCCGAGGAATCCCCATGGCACCAGAACCGCCCCTGCTCACCATGTCCGGCATCACCAAGTCGTTTCCCGGAGTCCGCGCCCTCGACGGCGTCGACCTGGAGGTCCGGGCCGGGGAAGTCCACTGCGTCCTCGGCCAGAACGGCGCCGGCAAGTCCACCCTGATCAAGGTCCTCGCCGGTGCCCACCAGCCGGACGGGGGCAGGATCACCTGGTGCGGACGGGACGTGACGCCGGGCTCCCCGATCGCGGCCATGCGCCTCGGCATCGCCACCATCTACCAGGAACTCGACCTGGTCGAGGGGCTGTCCGTGGCCGAGAACGTCTTCCTCGGCCACGAGCCCACCACCGCGGGCTTCGTCGTCCGGGCACGAGCCGCCCGCACCGCCGCCGCCCAGCTGCTGAAACGCCTCGGCCACGGCGAGATCGACCCCGCGCGCCGGGCCGGTGAACTCTCCGCCGCCCAGCGGCAGATCGTCTCCATGGCCCGCGCGCTCTCCCACGACGTGCGCCTCATCGTCATGGACGAGCCGTCCGCCGCCCTCGACCCGGACGAGGTCGACAACCTCTTCCGGACCGTCGGTGACCTGACCGCCGAAGGGGTCGCCGTCGTCTACATCTCCCACCGCCTGGAGGAGATCCGCCGGATCGGCGACCGGGTCACCGTCCTCAAGGACGGCCGGACCGTCGCGGCCGGACTGCCCGCGAAGTCCACCTCGACCGACGAGGTCGTCACGCTGATGACCGGGCGCAGCGTCGAGTACGTCTTCCCGGAACGGCTCCCGCGGGACGCCCCCGCCACGGCCGAACCCGTACTGCGCGTCGAAGGGCTCACCAGGAAAGGGGAGTTCGCCCCCCTCGACCTGGAACTGCGCCCCGGCGAGATCGTCGGCCTCGCCGGACTCGTCGGATCGGGACGCTCCGAGATCCTGGAGACGGTCTACGGCGCGCGCAGGCCGACCGGCGGACGCGTCCTCGTCGACGGGGTCCCCCTACGGCCGGGCAGCGTCCGCGCGGCCGTCCGCGCCGGCGTCGGCCTGGCCCCCGAGGAACGCAAGGCGCAGGCCCTGCTGCCGATGGAGTCCGTCACCCGCAACGTCACCGTCTCCACCCTCTCCCGCTTCTCCCGCGGCGGCTGGCTCGACCGGCAGCGGGAACGCGACGCCGCCCGGCGGACGACCCGCGAACTGTCCCTGCGGCCCGACGACCCCGACGCACGGATCCGGACCCTGTCCGGCGGCAACCAGCAGAAGGCGGTCCTCGCCCGCTGGCTCCTGCGCGGCTGCAAGGTCCTGCTCCTCGACGAGCCGACCCGGGGCGTCGACGTCGGCGCCCGCGCCGAGCTGTACGGCGTCGTCCGGCGGCTGGCCGACGAGGGCCTCGCCGTCCTCCTCGTGTCCAGCGAGGTGCCCGAGGTCCTGGGGCTCGCCGACCGCGTGCTGGTGCTGCGCGAGGGGAACGTCGTCCACACCGCCGACGCCCGGGAGCTCGACGAGCACCGCGTACTCGACCTCGTGATGGAAGGAAGCCCGACGGCATGACTCAGTCGACCACTCCGGCGGGGCACGGCACGCCGGCCACACCCCTCGCTCCCGCGCCGGCCGGGAAGAGCGCGGCGCACCGGCCGCCGGGTCTCCGCCCGGACGTGCGCACCCTGTCCCTGCTCGGCGTCCTGGCCGTCCTCGTGGCGGTCGGGGGCGCCACCAGGCCCGACGAGTTCCTGTCCGTCAGCAATCTGCAACTCGTCCTGACCCAGGCATCCGTCATCGGCGTCGTCACCGTCGGCATGACCTTCGTCATCACCAGCGGCGGCATCGACCTGTCGGTCGGGGCCATCGTGGCACTGGCGTCCGTCTGGGCCACCACGGTGGCGACCCAGGAGTACGGATTCGCCGGCATCCTCTTCACCGCCGTGGCCGTGGGACTGGGCTGCGGCCTGGTGAACGGGCTGCTCATCGCGTACGGCGGGATGGTCCCCTTCATCGCCACCCTCGCCATGTTCGCCTCCGCCCGCGGTCTCGCCCTCCAGATCACCGACGGCAGGACCCAGATCGTGACCGTCGAGTCCGTGCTCGACCTCGGCGTCAAGGACGCCTACGTCCTCGGCGTCCCGCCGCTCGTCCTCGTCTTCGCCGCCGTCACCCTCGTGGGCTGGCTCCTGTTCAACCGCACCACCTTCGGCCGCCGGACGGTGGCCGTGGGCGGCAACGCGGAGGCCACCCGGCTCGCCGGCATCGACGTACGCCGCCAGCGCCTCTACCTCTACCTGCTCTCCGGACTGTGCTGCGGCATCGCGGCCTTCCTGCTGATCGTGCTGGCCGGCTCCGGCCAGAACACCAACGGCAACCTCTACGAACTCGACGCCATCGCCGCCGCCATCATCGGCGGCACCCTCCTCAGCGGCGGCCGCGGCACGGTCACCGGTTCCGTCCTCGGCGTCCTCGTCTTCACGACGATCACCAACATCTTCGCCCTGAACAACCTGGAGAGCGCCGTCCAGCAGATCGCCAAGGGCGCGATCATCGTTGCCGCCGTCCTCGTCCAGCACCGCGCCCTGCGCGGCGACTGACCGCACCCGTCCCCGCACACCGCACCCACAGCCCCGTGCGGCGCCGCCGTCACCGCCTCGCTCGGCGCCGCACGGTCTCGACCCCACCACCCGGTTCCGGAACTCCCGCACCCGGAAAGCCCAGTCGAAGAGGTAGACCCGCCATGCCAGAATCCCGCGTCCACAGCCGCAGACACCTCCTCCTCGGCGGCGCCGCCGTCTCCACCGGCGCCCTGCTCACCGCCTGCACCAGCAACGAACCCAAGGACCGGACGTCCGCCACGAACGAGGCCCCCGCCGCCGACAAGCCCGGCGCCCCCGTCACCATCGGCTTCGCCGGCCCGCAGGCCGACCACGGCTGGCTCAACGCCATCAACGAGAACGCCAAGCGGCGCGCCGAGAAGTACTCCGACGTCACCCTCGAGATCACCGAGGGCTCCAACGACACCGCCGCCCAGATCGGCCAGGTCCAGACCCTCATCAACAAGAGGGTCGACGTCCTGGTCGTCCTGCCCGCCGACGGCAAGGCACTCACCCAGGTCGGCCTCCAGGCCATGAAGGCCGGCATCCCCGTCGTCAACCTCGACCGGATCTTCGCCTCCCCGCAGGCGTACCGCTGCTGGATCGGCGGCGACAACTACGGCATGGGCCTCAACGCCGGCCGTTACATCGGCGAGAAGCTCAAGGACAAGAAGAACGCCACCGTCGTC
Source organism: Streptomyces sp. NPDC058751 (assembly GCF_042746485.1). Taxonomy (NCBI): domain Bacteria; kingdom Bacillati; phylum Actinomycetota; class Actinomycetes; order Kitasatosporales; family Streptomycetaceae; genus Streptomyces; species Streptomyces sp. NPDC058751. Next base: position 29,655 of record NZ_JBHYPZ010000014.1, read on the forward strand.
GAACTCGCCGGCATGGACAGCCTGGAACTCACCCGGCAGCGCACCCAGGGCTTCGACGACGCCCTCAAGAACTACCCCAACATCCGCAAGGTCGCCCGCCAGGCCGCCGACTTCACCGTCGAGTCCGGCCAGGCCAAGATGGCCCAGCTCCTCCAGGCCCAGTCGAAGTTCGACGCCCTGTGGAACCACGACGACGACCAGGGCGTCGGCGCGCTGCGCGCCATCGCCCAGGCCGGCCGCAAGGGCTTCCTCATGGTCGGCGGCGCCGGAGCCAAGTCCGCCATGGACGCCATCAAGGCCGACGACGGCGTCCTGAAGGCCACGGTCCTCTACCCGCCCACCATGGCCGCCTCCGCGATCGACCTCGCCCGCGCCCTCGGCCAGAAGAAGGGCATCGGCGGCATGGCCGAACTGGAGATCCCCGCCTCGATCACCCTCTACTCCGCCGTCGTCACCAAGGAAAACGTCGACGAATACCTGCCCACCGGCTTCAGCTGACCGGCGCGAGCGCCGCCCGGGCGGGTACGCGCCGGCCCGACGGCCGCCCGCCCCGCCCGGCGGAGCCCCGGCTCTCCGCGCGCCGCGGAACCGACGTCCCCACCGGCCACGGCCGGTGGCTGCGAGAGGAGACCAATGGAACAGAGGGACAGCGAAAGGGTCCCGCCGACGCTCGGCATCGGGATGGTCGGGTACGCGTTCATGGGCGCCGCCCACTCCCAGGGCTGGCGCACCGCCGGCCGCGTCTTCGACCTGCCGCTGCGCCCGGTGCTCGCCGCCGTGGCGGGCCGGGACCCCGAGGCCGTGCGCGCGGCGGCCGACAGACACGGCTGGGCCGCCACGGAGACCGACTGGCGCGCGCTGATCGCCCGCGACGACGTCCAGCTCGTCGACATCTGCACGCCGGGCGACCGGCACGCGGAGATCGCGATCGCCGCGCTCGACGCGGGCAAGCACGTGCTGTGCGAGAAGCCGCTCGCCAACTCGGTGGCCGAGGCCGAGGCCATGGCGGTCGCCGCCGACCGGGCCAGGGAACGCGGCCAGGTGGCCATGGTCGGCTTCAACTACCGCCGGGTGCCGGCCCTCGCGCACGCCCGCCGGCTCGTCGCGGACGGCTGGCTCGGCACCCTGCGGCACCTTCGCCTCACCTACCTCCAGGACTGGCTCGTCGACCCCGACTTCCCGCTGACCTGGCGCCTGCAGCGGCAGCACGCGGGCTCCGGCGCGCTCGGGGACCTCGGAGCGCACATCGTGGACCTCGCACAGTTCCTGGCGGGGGAGCCGCTGGTCGGGGTCTCGGCACAGCTGGAGACGTTCGTCAGGGAACGCCCCCTCCTCGCGGGGGTGTCGGCCGGACTGCACGCCTCCGGCGGCCCGGGGCGCGGCCCCGTCACCGTCGACGACGCGGCCGTCTTCACCGGCCGGCTCGCCTCCGGCGCGCTCGCGACGTTCGAGGCGAGCCGGATGGCACCGGGCCGCAAGAACGCGCTGCGCCTGGAGGCCAACGGCGAGCGGGGCTCCCTCGCCTTCGACCTGGAGCGGCTCAACGAACTCCTCCTCCACGACCACCGGGAACCGGCGGCCACCGCAGGATTCCGCCGGATCCTGGTCACCGAGGCGGACCACCCCTACCTGGAGGCCTGGTGGCCGCCCGGTCACGGACTCGGCTACGAACACACCTTCGTCCACCAGGCGCGCGACCTGGTGACGGCCGTCGCCGAGGGGACGGACCCCGTGCCGTCGTTCGCGGACGGACTCCAGGTCCAGCGCGTACTGGCCGCCGTGGAGGAGAGCGCGGCGAAGAACGCCGTCTACACCCCCGTTCCCGCGCCCGCCCCGACACCGCGGGCCGAGCGTGCCGAGGCACAGGTCTGAGGAGGAGAGCCGATGCCACGCCCGTTCACGCTGTTCACCGGCCAGTGGGCCGACCTGCCCCTGGAGGAGGTCTGCCGGCTCGCCCGCGACTTCGGCTACGACGGCCTCGAACTCGCCTGCTGGGGAGACCACTTCGAGGTGGACAAGGCCCTCGCCGACCCGGCGTACGTCAAGGGCAGACGGGAACTGCTCGACACGTACGGACTGAGGTGCTGGGCGGTCTCCAACCACCTGGTGGGGCAGGCCGTCTGCGACGACCCGATCGACGAGCGCCACCGGGCGATCGTGCCCGCCCGGATCTGGGGCGACGGCGACGCCGAAGGGGTGCGGCGACGGGCCGCCCGCGAGCTCGCGGACACCGCGCGGGCCGCGGCGGCGCTCGGCGTCGACACCGTCGTCGGCTTCACCGGCTCCTCCATCTGGCACCTGGTGGCGATGTTCCCGCCGGTCCCCGAGCACATGGTCGAGCGCGGCTACGAGGACTTCGCCGAGCGCTGGAACCCGGTCCTCGACGTCTTCGACGCCGAGGGAGTGCGCTTCGCCCACGAGGTGCACCCCAGCGAGATCGCCTACGACTACTGGACGACGAAACGGGCCCTCGACGCCATAGGGAACCGGCCGGCCTTCGGCCTCAACTTCGACCCCTCCCACTTCGTGTGGCAGGACCTCGACCCGGTCGGCTTCCTCTACGACTTCCGCGACCGGATCTACCACGTGGACTGCAAGGAGGCCCGCAAACGGCTCGACGGGCGCAACGGGCGCCTCGGCTCCCACCTGCCCTGGGGCGATCCCCGGCGCGGCTGGGACTTCGTCTCCGCCGGCCACGGCGACGTCCCCTGGGAGGACGTCTTCCGGATGCTCCGCTCGATCGGCTACGACGGCCCGGTCTCGGTGGAGTGGGAGGACGCCGGCATGGACCGGCTCCAGGGCGCCCCCGAGGCGCTCGCCCACCTCAAGCGGTTCGACTTCGATCCGCCGAGCGCCTCCTTCGACGCCGCGTTCTCCGGACCGTGAGCCGCGAGCGCCGCCCATGAACCGGCGGCGGGCGAGGAGGCGTCGTACCCCCCGCCCGCCGTCTTCTCCACCTGTGAGACCTGCAAGATCTGCGAGCCCTGTGAGACCTGCAAGGACACCGACACGGCAGGGAGGCGGCCAGTGCACCACGCAAACGCGACGGGGAGACCGGTCCACGACGGGCGGGCACGCACCGGGGTCTGGTTCGTGGGGGCACGCGGATCGGTGGCGACCACCGCCGTCGCCGGATGTGCGGCCGTCACCACGGGCCTGTACCCGCCCACCGGCATGCTCACCGAGACGCCGGCCTTCGCGGGGACCGGTCTGCCCCGGCCGGCCTCGCTCGTCTTCGGCGGCCACGACACGGCCGACTGCCCCCTGCCGAAACGCGCCGAGGACCTCACCGGGGCCGGCGTGCTGCCCGGCGGCCTCGCCCGGGCCGTCCACACCGAACTGGCCGCGGCCGACCGGGAGATACGACCGGGCGGACCGCTGGCCGGGGACACCCGCACCGACGAGGAACTGATCACCCGCTTCGCCGACGACCTCACCGCCTTCCGCTCGCGCCGGGAACTGGCCCGTGTCGTCGTCGTCAACCTCTCCTCCACCGAGCCGCTCCCGGCACCGGACGCCACCCGCCTGCCGCCCAGCTCCCTGTACGCCGCCGCCGCGCTGCGCGCCGGCTGCCCCTACGTCAACTTCACGCCCTCGACGGGACTGCACAGCCCGATGCTCACCGAGGCCGCCGAGGCGAGCGGCCTTCCCCACGCGGGCCGCGACGGCAAGACGGGCCAGACGCTCCTGCGGTCCGTCCTCGCCCCGATGTTCGTCCAGCGGGCCCTGACCGTCCGGGCCTGGTCCGGCACCAACCTGCTGGGCGGCGGGGACGGGGCGGCCCTGGCCGACCCGGCCGCGGCCGCGGCCAAGAACGCCGGGAAGGAACGCGTCCTCACCGACACGCTCGGCGCCGGTGTCCAGGGCGAGGTCCACATCGACGACGTCCCCGCGCTGGGGGAGTGGAAGACCGCCTGGGACCACGTCGCCTTCGACGGCTTCCTCGGGTCCCGCATGATCCTCCAGACGATCTGGCAGGGATGCGACTCGGCCCTCGCCGCCCCCCTGGTCCTGGACCTGGCGCGGCTCGTCGCCCGCGCCCACGAGGCGGGCCTCACCGGCCCCCGCCCCGAACTCGGCTTCTACTTCAAGGACCCCGACGGCGGCCCCGCCGGACTCGCCCGGCAGTTCGACGCCCTCCTCTCCTTCGCCGACCGCCTCCGGGAAGCCGGATGATCCGCCCCCTGCCACCCCGACCCGTGCCCGCCCGCACCACGGACACCTCACCGGCGCCGACACCCGCGCAGGCGAAGAGCGCCGGGACGGCCCGGACCGCTCTCCCGCACGCCGCCGCCCCCGCCCGCAGGAGCACCGCCGTGCGGAACACGGCGAGGGCGTGGAGCGAACTCCTGCGCGTCTCGGCGCTGCCCAGCGTCCCCGGTGACGCCCTCGCCGGGGCCGCGGCCGCGGGACTGCGGCCCGGCAGGGGCACCGCCTGGGCCATCGGCTCCTCGCTGTGCCTCTACGAGGCGGGCATGGCGCTCAACGACTGGGCGGACCGGCACGAGGACGCCGTCGAACGCCCCCACCGCCCCCTCCCCTCCGGCCGCGTCCGTCCGGGAGCGGCCCTGGGCGCCGCCGGACTCCTCACGGCCACCGGCCTCGCCCTCGCGGCCCGCGCCGGACGCCCCGCCCTGACGGTCGCCACGGCCCTGGCCGCGACGGTCTGGGCGTACGACCTGCGCCTCAAGCACACCGCGGCCGGCCCGGCGGCCATGGCCACGGCCCGGGGCCTGGACCTCCTCCTCGGCGCCACGGCGACGGCGTCCGCGAACAGGGGCGGCACGCCGGGTACGGCACGGCCGGACGGCGTCACCGCCAAAGGGACGACGGCGGGCGGTGCGCGCCGGGCGTCCGGACCGCGCCGGGCGTCCGGACCGCGCGGCGCCGTGACCGCGGCCGCGACGGGGGGCTTCCGCCGGCCGGCCGGGCCGCGTGGCGCCGTACCCGCCTTACCCGCGGCGGCGGCACTCGCGGCGCACACCTACGCCGTCACCACGGTGTCCCGGCACGAGGTCCACGGCGGCTCCACGACCGCCCCCCTGGCGGGGCTCGCCACGACGGCCGCCCTCACCGTCCTCACCGCCGCGCCCGGCCCGGCCCCGCACCGGCCCGGCACCCGGGGAGAACCACCGTCCGCGCCGCACCGCGTCCCCGGCGGCGCCACGGCGGAACGGGTCACCCTCCTCCTCGCCACCGTCTACTTCCGCACCGCCGCCCGCCCCCTCCTCCACGCCGCCCTGAACCCGTCCCCGCTCCTCACCCGGCAGGCCGTCGGCGGTGGTGTCCGGGCGATGATCCCCCTGCAGGCCGCGCTCATGGCCCGCTCCGGGGCACCCGCCGGAGGGCTCGCCCTCCTCGGCCTCGCCCCCCTGGCCCGCCGGCTCGCGCGAAAGGTCAGCCCCACATGAGCGAGTCCCGTCCGACCTTTGGCCCGGCACCCCTGCGCTACGGCTACGGAACCAACGGACTGACCGACCTCCGGCTCGACGACGCCCTCGCGCTCCTCGCCGACCTCGGCTACGACGGCGTCGGCCTCACCCTCGACCACATGCACCTCGACCCCCTCGCCCCCCACCTGGCCGCCCGCACCGCACGCGTGGCACACCGGATCGGCGAACTCGGACTCACCGTCACCGTCGAGACCGGCGCCCGGTACGTCCTCGACCCCCGCCGCAAGCACGGCCCCTCCCTCCTCGACCCCGATCCGGCCGACCGTGCCGCCCGCCGCCGGCTGCTCCTCACCGCCGTGCGCACCGCCGCGGACCTCGGCGCCCACGCCGTGCACTGCTTCAGCGGCACCGCCCCGCCCGGCACCGATCCGGACACCGCCTGGAAACGCCTCGCGGAAGAGCTCCTGCCGGTCGCCGAGGCCGCCGAGGCCGCAGACGTCCCCCTCGCGATCGAACCCGAGCCGGGCCACCTCCTCGCCACGCTCGACGACTTCCACCGTCTGCGCGCCGCCATGGGAGACCCCGCCTCCCTCGGCCTCACCCTCGACATAGGCCACTGCCAGTGCCTGGAACCGGTGTCACCAGCCGCCTGCGTACGGGCCGCCGCACCCTGGCTGCGCCACGTCCAGATCGAGGACATGCGGCGCGGCGTCCACGAACACCTGCCGTTCGGCGACGGCGAGATCGACTTCTCTCCGGTCCTCGACGCCCTCGCCTCCACCGGCTACCAGGGGCTCACCGTCGTCGAACTGCCCCGCCACTCCCACGCGGGCCCCGGACTCGCCCGCACCTCCCTCGCGTTCCTCCGCGCCCTGGCCCCGGAAGGAGCCCCGCCCCCGTGACCGCCACCCCCGCACCCGCCACGTCCGGTGCCCCCACGCCCGTCCCCGCCGCACCCGAAGCCCTCGCCGTCCTGCGCACCGTCCTCGGCACGCGGCTCACCGGCGCCGCCCGCGCGTGGCTGGACGACGCGCTGGCCGAGGCCGCCCCGGCCGGCCGTACGCCCCCGGCCACCGCCTGGGAGCTGCGCTTCGCCGCCGCCGGCCGTCACTGCGGTCACGAGCACGCCGACGCCGTCCGCGTCCTCCTCCTCACCGAGGCCCGACCCGGCCCGGAGACCCTCGACCGCCTCTACCACCAGGGAAGCGCCGCCGAACGACGCGCCGTGCTCCACGCCCTGCCGCACCTCGTCGACGGCCCCCAGGGTCTGCCCCTCGTCGCCGACGCGCTGCGCACCAACGACACCAGCCTCGTCGCCGCGGCCCTAGGCCCCTACGCGGCCGCCCACCTCGACCAGCACTCCTGGCGGCACGCCGTCCTCAAGTGCCTCTTCACCCAGGTCCCCGTCGACGTGGTCGCGGGCCTCGGGCACCGCGCCCACGGTGACGCCACGCTCGCCCGCATGCTCGCCGACCACGCCGCCGAACGCACCGCCGCCGGCCGCGACGTCCCCCACGACCTGCACCGTGTGCTCGCCCTGACGGCCCAGGCACGTCCGTAGCCCGAGGAGTCCCGATGCGCATCTTCGACCCCCACATCCACATGACCTCCCGCACCACCGACGACTACGAGGCCATGTACGCCGCCGGTGTCCGCGCCCTCGTCGAACCGTCCTTCTGGCTCGGCCAGCCGCGTACCTCCCCGGCCGCCTTCCTCGACTACTTCGACGCCCTCCTCGGCTGGGAGCCCCACCGGGCCGCCCAGTACGGCATCGCCCACCACTGCGCCATCGCGCTCAACCCCAAGGAGGCCAACGACCCCCGCTGCGTCCCCGTCCTCGACGTCCTGCCCCGCTACCTCGTCAAGGACTCCGTCGTGGCCGTCGGCGAGATCGGCTACGACTCCCAGACACCCGCCGAGGACACCGCCCTGGCCGCGCAGCTCCAGCTCGCCGCCGACCACGCCCTGCCGGCGCTCGTCCACACCCCGCACCGGGACAAGCTCACCGGGCTGCGCCGCACGATCGACGTCGTCCGTGAGTCCGCCCTGCGCCCCGACCACGTCCTCCTCGACCACCTCAACGAGACGACGGTCGCGGAGGCCAGGGAGAGCGGCTGCTGGCTCGGCTTCTCCGTCTACCCGGACACCAAGATGGACGAGGAGCGGACGGTCGCGGTGCTGAGGACCTACGGGACGGAGAAGGTGCTGGTCAACTCGGCCGCGGACTGGGGGAGGAGCGACCCGCTGAAGACCCGCCGGGTCGGCGAGGCGATGCTCGCCGCCGGCTTCGACGAGGACGACGTCGACCAGGTCCTGTGGCGCAACCCCGTCGCCTTCTACGGGCTCAGTGGCCGCCTCCGGCTCGACGTCACGCCGCCACAAGGGCTGCACGAGGGCAACTCAGTCCTCCGCGGCGGGGAATGAGAGGAGCCCCCGATGCGCTTCCGCCACCCCGACGGGTCCCTCGTCCACCTGTCCTACTGCACCAACGTCCACCCCGCCGAGACCCTCGACGGCGTCCTCGCCCAGCTCCGCGACCACTGCGAGCCCGTCCGCCGGCGCCTGGGACGCGACCGGCTCGGCATCGGCCTGTGGCTGGCGAGGGCGGCGTCCCGCACCCTGGTCGAGGACCCGGCGGCGCTGCGCGGCCTGCGGGCCGAGCTGGAACGCCGCGGGCTCGAGGTCGTCACCCTCAACGGCTTCCCCTACGAGGGCTTCGGCCACGACGAGGTCAAGTACCGGGTGTACCGGCCGGACTGGACCGAGCCCGAGCGCCTCGCGTACACCACCGATCTCGCCCGTCTCCTCGCCGCGCTCCTGCCCGAGGACGTCACGGAGGGAACGGTCTCCACCCTGCCGCTCGCGTGGCGCCGGGGGTCAGGCCCGTCCGGGAACGCGGCCGTGCGGGACGCGCTCACCGCCCTCACCACCCTCGTCGAACGCCTCGACGCCCTGGAGGACCTGACGGGCAGATCGATCCGGGTGGCCCTCGAACCCGAGCCCGGCTGCGTCGTCGAGACCACCGCCGACGCCACCGGCCCCCTCACCGCCCTCGGCGCACCGCACCGCGTGGGCGTCTGCGTCGACACCTGCCACCTCGCCACGTCCTTCGAGGACCCGGCCGGCGCCCTGCCCGCCCTGGACACGGCGGGCGTCACCGTCCCCAAGGCCCAGCTGTCCGCCGCCCTGCACGCCGAGCACCCGCACCTGCCCGCCGTGCGCGAGGCGCTGGCCGCCTTCGCCGAGCCCCGCTTCCTCCACCAGACCCGCACCCTCACCCCCGACGGACTTCGCGGCACCGACGACCTCGGCGAAGCCCTCACGGGAACGGCCCTGCCCCGCACCGGCCCCTGGCGCTCCCACTTCCACGTCCCCCTGCACGCGCGGCCCGCGCCGCCGCTGACCTCCACGCTCCCGGTGCTCGAAGAGGCGCTGGCCCTGCTCGTGGGCGGCCCCACCCCTCGTACGCGCCACCTGGAGGTCGAGACCTACACCTGGCAGGCGCTCCCGCCCGAGCTGCGGCCCCTCACCCGTGCCCGGCTCGCCGACGGCATCGCCGCCGAACTCTCCCTGGCACGCGACCTCCTGACCGACCTCGGCCTCAAGGAACTGCCGTGACCGACACGCCCGGCACCTCCGCCGTGCCCGCCACCCGGCGCCCCACCCCGCTCCTGGTCCTGGACGTCGTCGGCCTCACCCCCCGGCTCCTCGACCACATGCCGAACCTGAGGGCACTCGCCGCCACGGGTTCCCGGGCACCCCTGGCCACCGTCCTGCCCGCCGTCACCTGCACCGCCCAGACCACCTTCCTGACCGGCACCCTCCCGTCGGAACACGGCATCGTCGGCAACGGCTGGTACTTCCGGGACCTCGGCGACGTCCTGCTGTGGCGCCAGCACAACGGCCTCGTCTCCGGCGACCGCCTCTGGGACGCCGCCCGCCGCGTCCACCCCGGCTACACCGTCGCCAACATCTGCTGGTGGTACGCCATGGGCGCCGACACCGACTACACCGTCACCCCCCGGCCCGTCTACTACGCCGACGGCCGCAAGGAACCCGACTGCTACACCCGGCCGCCCGCCCTCCACGACGAGCTCACCGAGGAGTTCGGCACCTTCCCCCTCTTCCACTTCTGGGGCCCGGGCGCCGACCTCGTCTCCAGCCGGTGGATCGCCGAGGCCACCCGGCACGTCATGCGCACCCGCGACCCCGACCTGACCCTCTGCTACCTCCCGCACCTCGACTACGACCTCCAGCGCCACGGCCCCGAGGACCCCCGGTCCCACCGGGCCGCCGCCGAACTCGACACCGTCCTCGGCCCGCTCCTCGACGACGCGCGAGGCGAAGGGCGCACCGTCGTGGTCCTGTCCGAGTACGGCATCACCCGTGTCGACCGGCCCGTCGACATCAACCGCGCCCTGCGCCGAGCGGGCCTGCTGGAGGTCCACACCCAGGACGGCATGGAGTACCTGGACCCCATGGCGTCCCGGGCCTTCGCCGTGGCCGACCACCAGATCGCCCACGTCTACGTCCGGCGCCCCGCGGACCTCCCGGCCGTCCGGGAGACGCTCACGGACCTCCCCGGCCTCGCCCGGCTCCTCGACGACGACGGCAAGAAGGAGCACGGCCTCGACCATCCGCGCTCGGGAGAACTGGTCGCCCTCGCCGAGCCCGACGCCTGGTTCACGTACTACTACTGGCTCGACGACGCCCGCGCCCCCGACTTCGCCCGGCTCGTCGAGATCCACCGCAAACCCGGCTACGACCCCGCCGAACTCCTCATGGACCCGGCCGACCCGTACGTGAGGATCAGGGCGGCCAGGGAGATCGCCCGCAAGAAGCTCGGCATGCGCTACCGGCTCGCCATCGTCCCCCTCGACCCCTCGCCCCTGCGCGGCAGTCACGGCCTCCTTCCCGCAGACGAGGACGAAGGACCGCTCATCGTGTGCTCCGACCCCGGTGCCGTGAGCGGCCGGGTCGCCGCCACCGAGGTGAAGTCGCTGCTGCTGCGTCTGGCCGGCGCCGGAACGGCCACGGACGGCCAAGGCCCCTCGGCGGTCGCCGGGACGCCCCGCCGGTGATCGTCTCGCCGCTGCACGTGCGGCCCGCCGGGCACGTGACTGTCCGGCGGGCCGCACGTGCGGGTCGGTGAGGGTCAGCTTCCGGTGAGGCTGACCGCCAGGGACGTGATGTTCAGCGGGAACCGGAGGATCGGAGTCGGCTCGCCGGTGACGAGGTTGACGCTGTAGAGCGTCGGGGTGCTCGCGCCGTACGGGGTGAGCGAGGCGAACGCTGCGACCGACGTCGTCTTGCCGTTGGACAGGTAGCTGAAGACGTCCAGGCCCGCGTTGGGCTGCGCGTCGAAGCCGAGGGAGCCGACCGTGGTCAGGGTGCCGTTGTTGGCCGGCGCCTGGAGGACGAGGTTGTCCGTCGTGGTGTCGACGCCGTACAGGAGCGTCCCGGTGGCGGCGACCAGATCGTTGTTCGTGTAGCCGGACGCGGTGATGCCCCGTGCCGGCCCGGTGAGCGGCGGGGTGGTGAGGATGGTGTCCTCGACGGTGGTGTGGTCATTGAGGTTGTGCCGCAGGTTCTGGCCGTTGTCGCTGACCACGCGGAGCCGGTCGGCCGCCGGGTTGAAGTCGAAGCCGAAGTTGGTCCCGTACAGCGCGACCTGGAGCTGGGAGACCTTGGTGACCACCACGTCGGTGGTCTGCGGCGGGGTCTTGATCGTGTAGATGCCGCCCTTGTCCCCGAGGCCGTACATCAGGCCGTCCTGGACCCGGTGGTCGATGGCGAGCAGCCTGGTGTCGCCGCTGAGGCCGGTGACGGCCCGGACCCAGTCGAGCACGTCCGGCCGGTCGGTGGTGAAGGTGGCCATCAGGGTGCCGTCGCCGGTGATCCCGAAGGCCCTCAGGCTGGGCGCGGCGGCGGTGGCCGAACCCGTGCCGGGCGCGCCCACCAGCAGTGCTGCGGAAACGGACAGGACCGCGGCCGCCGTCATGAGTCTTTTTCGGATTCCTGCTTTCATCGGTGTTCCCCTCCCGTTCGATCGAATGGCATCGAGGGAAATTGCATACGCGACGCGAATGTCTGCGAATGCGAATTCCGGTGTGCTGGCGACTCCTGTTTAGCCGCCTTCGCCGCAGCTCTGCAACCGGATCAAGGCATAAAGGCGCCTTGATCCGACAACTTTGCGCACCGTGACAAATATCCGGGTGAGGTAAAGGTTGTCGATTCACGCGAAGTGATAAATCACGTCCGGATTTCATCTGTCGGCCCGCTCACCTGCGATGGCAGGCTCACGCCCATGGGGAGCCTCTTCGCCGAACTGGCCCGGCAGGCGTCGGCCAACGCCCGCCGGGAGGTCGATGCGTATCTGCGCGAGATTCCGGAGTTCCGTTCGTGGGAAAGCAGGCCCCGGGTCGCGGCCGAGACGATGGAATACTCGGTGTGGCTGCGGCGCCGCACGATCGAACTGTCTCCGGACAACAGCGGTCTGACCGACGACGACCTCGGCTACATCGCGGCCATCGGCGAGGTACGGGCCGATGCCGGAATGTCCTCGGATTCGCGGCAACAGGTACTGCAACTGCACACCGCGCTCATGCTGCGCGACATCCACGAGGCGGCCGAGAGGCTGCGCGGCGGCGATGTCGAGGAACTCATGCAGGTGATGACCTGGTTCGCCCCGCAGGGCGACCGCGGCATCGTCGCCTACCGCCGGGGCTTCCTGACGGTGCTGCGCCGCCGTCTGCCGTACGTCGGACAGGTCGCCCTGCTGGCCAGGTCACTGCTGACCGGCGACCCCATGGCCGCGGACCTCGCCGCCGCCCTCGACCTGGAACTTCCCGGGTCCTGCGCCGTCGCGGTGATCCGCGTGCCGGACAGCCCCCTGAACGACCGTGATCTGGACGCCGAGATCGAGGCGCTCGTGAAGACGCACCGGGTGCCCGTCGTCTGGTACCCGAAGAGCGGCACGAGAGGCGGTGAGCTGATCGCCGTCGTTCCCTGCGCCGACGAGGCGGTACGGCTGCCCTCCGCGCCCGGCGCCGTGGCGGACCTCGTCGGGGACTTCACCGAGGCGCTCGGCCGCCCCTGCGCCGCCGGCACCGCCGTCGCACCGCTCGACGAAGTCCCCGCCGCCCTCGAACGGGCCCGCCGGATCAGCGAGTCGGCCCCGCTGGGGAAGCCCTCCCGCCGATTACGGCCGTGCACCGTGGCGGACGTCTTCGTCGAACTCGCGGTCGCGGACGTGCCGTTCATCGACACCTGGCTCCACACGGTGGCCCGGAGCCTCGAACCGGGCCCGGACCTCGTGACCACGCTCGACGCCTACTACCGCCACGACATGAACCGCGGCGCGGCGGCGGCGTCCCTCAACGTCCACCCGCGCACCCTGGACTACCGTCTGCGCCGGGCCGCCGAACTCACCGGCATCGACCCGGGCTCGGCGCACGGCATACGCACGCTCAGCGCCGTCGTGACACGGAGGCTGTCGGGCGCGTGGGCCTGACGCCACGCCGAGCGCCTGCCCGGGATGCCGCCGAACGGCGCAGGCGAACGGCCGCGCGGGGCACGCTCCGGAAGAACTCGGGCGCCGCTGTCGATCCAGCCGTTTCCCGTTCGACATCCTGGTGTAGGACGCATCGCCGTGCCAGGCGGCGACAGGACCTGATGAGGGAACACATGGATCAGCTGCTGCGCGTGCAGAACTTCACCGTCTCGAGCGACGGCGTGGCCGCCGGCGAGGACCAGAGCCTGGAGCGGCCCTTCGGCCACCACATCGATCCGGGGAAGCTCTTCGCCTGGGCCGGCGCCACGGCGAGCTGGCCCAACCGCACCGAGCCCGGGGGAAGCCGGGGCCTCGACGACTACTTCACCCGGGACTTCAGCCACAACATCGGCGCCGAGATCATGGGCCGCAACAAGTTCGGACCCCAGCGCGGCCCGTGGCGCGACCACGACTGGCGCGGCTGGTGGGGTGACGAGCCGCCCTTCCGCACACCGGTGTTCGTCCTGACCCACCACGAGCGTCCGTCGTTCACACTCTCCGACACCACGTTCCACTTCGTGGACGGCGACCCCGCCACCGTTCTCGCGCGGGCGAAGGAGGCCGCGCAGGGCAAGGACGTCCGGCTCGGCGGCGGAGTGACCACCGTCCGGGAGTTCCTCGACGCCGGTCTCGTCGACACCCTGCACGTGGTCGTCTCCCCGGTGAAGCTCGGGTCCGGGCTGCGCCTCTGGGACTCGCCCGAACAGCTGCTGGACCGGTTCCACATGGAGGCCGTGCCCAGCCCGAGCGGTGTGACGCACCACCTTTTCTGGCGCAGGTGACGGGAAGGACGGCGGCGACGGAAGGCGGGGGCCGCAGTGGTCAGAGGTGGGTGAGCACGTTGATGACGTTGCCGTCGTGGTCCCGGTAGAAGAAGCGCCGTACGCCCCACTCCTCGTCCGCCGGTCCGTACAGGATCTCCAGACCGGCGGCGAGGGCCCCCGCCAGAGCCGCGTCCAGGTCCTCCACCTCCAGGGACGCCACAGGGTTCACCGGCCCGGTGGGATCCCTGGTGATCAGGCTGACCTGCACGGAGTGGTCCGTGGGCGGGGCGAGGGTGACGATCCAGCCGTGATTCATGATCACCTCCATCCCGGTGACCCGGACGTGGGCCTCCACTGCGGAATCGAGATCGCTCACGGTGAGCAGCGGCATCGCGCGCGGTGCGGACATGTGCGCCAGCGTAACCGGCCCGCCCCACCCCGGTCCGCGTCCGCCGGGGGCTCCGGAACCCGTGCGGTCGGCTCACCGCGTGCGAACGGCGAGGAACGGGTTCAGGGGCGTAGACGCGCCAGTTCGTCCGCGCGGCGGCGGTCCTTGGGACGGCCGAGGGCGCGGCGCATCCGGATCAAGTCCTCCAAGGCGGTGTAGCGGATGGTGAAGCCCGCCGGGTCGCGGGTGCTCACCGCCCGGGCCAGGCAGGAGGCGGTGTCCATGCCGCCCCACGGCAGGGCGGGCGTGCACAGGTCGCCGCCGGCACCGGTCACCTGGTAAGCCACCTGGGAACGGCCGAGGTCGGGCAGGTCCGTGCAACCCGCGGAAGCCAGGGCGTCGCGCAGCGCGTGCGCCTGCTCGGGCGTGCCGTCCCACAACAGGTCGAGGTCACCGGTCAGTTCCGTCGAGCCGTGCATGATGCCCGCGACCTGACCCACGACCACCGCCTGCGAGCCGGCCTCGTGCAGAGCCTGAAGGAAAGGGATCGGATCGAAGCCGAGCGCACCGTCCGTGGCGAACGTACCGGCGACGTCATCGGCTTCCTCCGAGCCCCGCCCCGTGGCGACACGTTCACGGGTGACGGCCTGGGTACGCTTGACGGCCTGACGAAGTCGAAGAGCGGCAGCCTCGTTCACTCGACTCATCCAACAGCAACCGTGGCCACCTCACTCGCGACTTTCCCTGATCCAGCCGCCGCACGGCGGAACGCATCGACACGGAGGGGCTGCGGGTATCGGCGCGATGCCGGGCGCGCGGCCACTGACCGGCGAACAGACCACCGAGAGGGCCACCGAGCGGGCCCGCCGTCACGCACATCGCAGCATCGGAAGTGGACAGCATGTCGGAAATGGGCAACACGAACGATCCGTACGAGCTGAGCGAGGGTGTGCCGTCCGTCGAGGTCTTCCGCCGCCTGCGCACCGACGCCGGCCTCTCGGACAAGGACCCCGCGGCTGTCGCCCTCGCCCTCCCCAACACCTGGCACGGGGTGCTCCTCCACCACGAGGGCGAGCCCGTCGGCATGGGACGCGTCATCGGTGACGGAGGCACCGCCTTCCAGGTCGTCGACATCTGCGTCCACCCCGCGCACCAGGGCCGCGGCCTGGGCAGGCGCATCATGGCCGCGCTCACCGACGAACTGGAGCGCCGGGCGCCCGCCACCGCCTACGTCTCGCTGATCGCCGACGGCCCCGCGCGCTTCCTCTACGAGAAGTTCGGCTTCGCCGACACCGCCACGCACCACTCGATCGGCATGTACCGCGTGATGGAAGGAAACGACGGGTCCGTCGGGAACCACGGGTCCAGCGGACCGCACACCGTCCCGGGCGGATCGCCGCACCCGTGACCGCGCCCCCGCCGGGCACGCTCGCCGCGGCCCTCGGCGCCTCGTACGCGGCCCGGACGCTGACCTGACAGGGCGTTGCTTTCCGCGGAATCCGGGCCGTCGAGGGGCGCCGAAGATCCTCTCGGCCGACATGTGTCGGCCGGCTGGGACGCGATCGACACCGCGGCGACCGTCACGGGCTGGGAACGGTCCGAGTTCACGCTCCTCGAATGGTGGCCGGCGGACCATGACCTGGCGGCTGGAACCGTGGCGGTGGAGTTCGTCTTCGCCGACGACCGCCTCCGGATCGTCAACGGCCTCGACGAGAACCGCATCGAGGTCGGTGCGACCCCCCGGGAGTACGTCCGGCACGGGCTGGGCCGCTGAGGACGCTCGGCGTCGGTTTCGAGGTCGTGTGCCGGTGTTCGGCGAAGGGGCTGTCGGCCGCGGCTGCCGAGGTTCCCTCAGGGTGATCACTCCTGTCCGCCGTCGCGAGTTCGCCGACGCCACCAGGTCGCAGTGGGCGCCACGACGGCAAGCGCGGAGAAGACGGCCGCGCTGGTCACGTGCGGTTCCGTCCGGCCTTGAGCGAGTGCGTACAGCCCACCGGCCGCACCGCCACCGACGAGGACCGGCGCGGGTGGCCAGGAACTGGAGGCCACTCCTGCGGTCACCAGCGCCATCGCCGGCACGGCGGCGAGGAAGAGCATCCAGCCGTGCAGCTCGTAGCCGTCCGCTGCCACGCAGCCGCCGCGCGGTCCCCGTCCGCGACCACCGTCGACGAGCCCGGAGGTCCTCGCGGACCACGAAGAAGGGGCCGGGCGACCGGCGTTCGGCCGATTGGCATGATGGGCGGAGGCAAGTCTCAGGTGTCTCTGGAGGAGCGACCATGGCGTTCACGACCGAAGTCGCCGAACGGGACGAGTGGTTCTATTCGCCGACCGTCGGTGTCGGACCGCTCCGGTTCGGCATGACCGTCGACGAAGTGGTCGAGGCGGCTGAGACGTTCGGCCGGACGAAGGTCGGCGAGTGCGCACGGGGCCACGCGGTCTTCTCGCCCACTTGGAAGGTCGAGGTCCACCGTCGCGGGGTGGCTTCCCCGCCGCCCGCCGTCACGGCTTATGCGAGCCAGGTCGCGGGGCTGTTCTGCGTCGCCGTCGACGCCGTGCACGGTCCCCGAGTCGCTTACGAAGGAATCCAGTTGGTCGGGAGGGACCGGTCGGAGCTGGAGAGCGACGTGACCGCGTACGCCGAGGCGATGGACAGGTACTTTCGCTACAGCCCCGATGGCTACGCAGGACCGGACGATCCCGGGATCGTGATCTGCGGGCAACCGGTCGGGCGGGTCTTCCGATCGCGTCCGTTGTTCATGGTGCCGCGCGACGGCGCGTATACCGAAGGGGACTCGCTGCCTTCCGAGGAGTACGCGTCGATGGCCAGTCAGCGGCCTGACACGGTGTGACCCAGGACGTGATCACATCTGTCGCCGCGTCGGACGACACCATGCCCACAGCCTCGGCGGTCACTCACTCCCCGCCGGCCAGCGCCGGCACTTCATGTGCGGGGAACAAGCCGCTGGCCCGCATCGCCTCGGCGGCTCGCGGGTCCATCAGGAGGAGGATTCCCTCGTTCCCGCCCGTGCAGAGGGTGTGAGCGCGCAGCGTGCTGCGTCCGGCGGCGGCGAGCAGCTGGTTGACGACGGCCAGGGGGCGGACGGTCGCCAGGGCCCAGGGATCCACGTCCTCCCATTCCCCGGACCTCAGGACCACGCAACGGGTCCCGTTGATCAGGACCGTGTAGTCCTCGGCGTCCCGGACCGTCTCGACCTCCAGCACCACGCCGTACCGCACCAGGGCCGGTGCGAGCTCTCGAAGGAACCTGTCGACCCCGCCCTCGGCCATCTCCTCCCCGTCCACGAAGAACCCGGTCCGCTCGTGGAGGAGCCCGAAATTCAGCGGGTAGCAGCCGGTCGCGACCTCGGTCCTCTCGGACTCGCGCAGCTCAGCCGGCAGGTCGTCCCACACCCCGTAGCGGTCCAGCGCCTCGGCCATCACCCGATGACGCTCGTCACCCCGCCACGGATCGTCGTCCGCGCCCCTGGACCGGAACCGTCCGACCGCTTCGTCGTCTGACGTCATGGGCGGACGGTACCGCAACGGTCTGACATCGCCGCCGGCGCAGGAGTCCGGTCAGTCGGACAGCGCCGCAAGCTCCGCGTCGGCGCGCTCGGTGACCAGGGCGAGGACGCGGCCGGCGGTGGCCAGGTCCTCGGCGGGTATCCCGCCCCAGATGCGGGCGGAGACGGGGGCGACCTCCGCGCCGACGGCGGCGAGCAGTTCGCGCCCCGCGTCCGTGGGGCGAAGCCGCGCGCCGTCCGCGACGAGCAACCGCTTGGCCAGCAACTCGTCGAGAGCGGCGTGGACATCGGCCGGATCGGCCTTGAGGGAGCCCCGGACCTGGGTGACGACATCGTCCGGCGTCCGCGGAGCGTCGGCGGTGACGGCGGCGCGCAGGGCGATCTGCTGCTGGAACGTGATGCCGTGCCGGGCCAGGACGTGTTCCAGGACGCCGCGGGCGGCATGGTGGGCCAGGCCGAGGAGGCGGGCGTCGGCGGCGGGTGCCGTGGTGGTCATGGTGTTTCCCCCTGAGTGCTGTCGTCGTTCGGTACGGATGGAACGAGAGGTGCGTCGAGCAGGGTCATCAGTTCGTCGGTGAACGCGCGCGTCTGCGGGGCGTCGAGGCCGCCGAACGGCTCCAGCAACCTCTGAAGCAGTTCCTGGACCACCGTGATGGCCTGCCGCGTGACGACCTGGCCCTGCTCGGTGAGGGCGAGCTGTACGGCGCGCGGGTCGCGGGGATCGCGGGTGCGCTCGATCAGACCGGCCGACTCCAGGGCGCGCGCCAGCTTCGAGACGTACAGCGCCTCCAGGCCGGTGTGGTCGGCGAGCCGGCGCTGGCTGGGCCGTTCGCCGGCGCGTTGCATGCCGTGCAGCGACGCGACCAGTGAGTACTGCGCGTGGGTGAGGCCCAGTGGAGCCACCGCGCGATCGACCGCGACGCGCCACTTGTTGGCGAGCCGCCATACCAGGAAACCGGGCGTGGGGCCTGGTGGATCCTTGCTCATGGCGAATAGATTACATGGCTACTATGTCCATGGCTACTATTTTCGGTGGCCCTTGAGGGCGAGGTGCGGGCGGAGCCGCCGTGCAGGGTTGCGGGACGCATCCGCACGAGGGCGGGCACGGCCGGGCGGGTGACGCTCCGACAGGCCCGGCCGGGGGCGTCCCAAGGCGTCCACCTGGGGGCACATCGGTTGAAATGTGAGTGACGGATGGCGCGGTGGTCCTGCATCATGGGCGGTCACTGCGCATGGACGCGCTCGTACGTTCGATAAGGATTCCTGGTGCAGGCAGTTGTTCCGGTTGCTCCCGCGGCGTCGCCCGAGGCACTGCCGCACGTCGGTGCCATGCCCGAAGGGCTGCTCCGCGACCCCCGTCCGTCCGGCCTGTCGGCGGAATCCGTGTACGACGCGCTCGTCACCGATCTGCGCCGCAGCCGGAAACCGCAGACCCTCGGACCGTGGCCTCCCTCCTGCCGGGCGGCCGGTGGAACAGGCGCCCGGCTTCCCCGCCGACGGCCCGGTCCCGATCGTCACCGACGGAGGCCGTGACGTACCGGACGTCCGCCACGAGCACGCCTTCCTCATCCCTGCCGACGCCCGACCACCCTTCACCCCGCGCGACCCGGTCCTCCACGTCCGATGAGCGCCACCAGGCGGGAAGATCCGCGAACGACATGACACACGTGGGACATCTCATGGACAGCGAACTCATACAGACCTGCCTGGACCTGCTACGCCAGGCACGGCAACTACCGCTCGACGACGCCCGGCGCCGCCTGCTGGAACATGCTGCCGGCGACCTCGTCCGCGACGGACGCCATCGACGCCGTGCCCAGGAACGCGCGGATCGTGCCGCGGCCGACGCGAAACTGCTGGCCGCCACCGCGACCGGCGCCCTCGACCGCGTCATGGACGCCGCGCTGCCCACCGACACCCCGCCCGGACGAGGTCCGGCCGTCCGGGACTCCGTCCAGCTTCAGCCCGGCCCCGGCGCGAAGGACCGGCCGTCGAACAGCACCCCGGACAACGGCGAGTCGCGCAGGCTGCTGAATCGCCCGCAACGCTGCTACGTGTGCAAGGACCACTACCAGCAAGTCCACCACTTCTACCACCAGTTGTGTCCACAGTGCGCCGACGACAATCTCGCCCGCCGCACGGCCGGCACCGACCTGACCGGCCGGCGCGCACTGCTGACCGGCGGACGTGTCAAGATCGGCTACCAGGCCGCTCTGATGCTGCTGCGCGACGGGGCCGAACTCACCGTGACCACCCGTTTCCCCCGTGACGCGGTACGCCGCTTCGCCGCGGCGCCCGGAGCCGCCGACTGGTGGCACCGGCTGCACATCGCCGCCCTGGACCTGCGCGATCCCCGGCAGGT
Organism: Streptomyces sp. NPDC058751; assembly: GCF_042746485.1. Classification (NCBI taxonomy): domain Bacteria; kingdom Bacillati; phylum Actinomycetota; class Actinomycetes; order Kitasatosporales; family Streptomycetaceae; genus Streptomyces; species Streptomyces sp. NPDC058751. The sequence goes on from NZ_JBHYPZ010000014.1 coordinate 49,638, forward strand.
CATCGCCTTCACCGACCGTCTGCTCTCCCAGGGCCTGCCCCTGGACATTCTGATCAACAACGCGGCCCAGACCCTGCGCCGTTCCCCTCACGCCTACACCGCGCTGGCCGCCGCCGAGACCACCCGGACCCCGCTTCCCGCGGCTCAGATCTGGACCGCTCCGAGCTTCACCGTGCCCGGCCCCCGCACCGCACCCCTGCCGTGGACGGCAGAACTCACCCCACGTTCCCAGGCGCCACATGCCCTGGCCGACGCCGTACACACGGCGGTCGAACCGGCGGCCGCCCCGCTGCCGCAGGAGACGGTCGACGAGGCGGGCCTGCTCACCGAGACGGCGGCCACCAACTCCTGGACACTACGGCTGGGACAGGTGGACCCCGCGGAACTGCTGGAAGTCCAGCTGGTCAACGCCATCGCACCGTTCCTGCTCGCCGACCGCCTGCTCCCCCTGCTGGAAGCCTCCCCCCACCCGCACCGCTACCTGATCAACGTCTCCGCCGTCGAAGGCCAGTTCACCGTCCGCGACAAGACCAGCAACCACCCGCACACCAACATGGCCAAAGCCGCGCTGAACATGCTCACCCGCACCAGTGCCGCCGACCTGGCCACCCGCGGCATCCACACCTGCAGCGTCGACACCGGCTGGGTCACCGACGAAAAACCCCTCCCCGTCCGGGAACGGCGCGCCGCCACCGGATGGCGCCCGCCGCTGGACATCGTCGACGGCGCCGCCCGCGTCTACCACCCCATCGTGCAAGGACAGGCCGGCACACCTGTCCACGGCGTCCTCCTCAAGGACTACCGGTGCGTCCCATGGTGACCTTCTCCGACAGCCGTAGCGGCGGCCCCGAGCGAGGCCACCGGCATCCCGGGCGGTCGCGTGTTCCTGACCGAACAGCATTCGCCGGCGTCCTGTTCGTGCTGCGGACCGGTGTCGCCCGGCGGGACGTCCCGGCGGAGACCGTGGGCTGTTCCGGCGTAACGGCCTGGCGCCGGCTGCCGGACCGGACCGAGGCCGGCATCCGGCCACGCCTGCACGCCGCCCTGCCGACCGAGCTTCGCCGCGCCGCCCTGCTGGACCCGGACGACTGCTCCGTGGACGGATCGCACGTCCGGGCCCTCAAAACGGGACCACGTCGGCCCTCACCCGTCGACCGCGCACGCCCCGGCTCCATGCACCACCTGATCGTCGACCGCCACGGAACCCCGCTCGCCGTCACCCTCACCGGCGGCAACCGACACCGACCGGGGCTACGACTTCGACAAGCACCGCCGCTTGCTCTGGCAATGCGGAGAGCGGCTGCCAGGGCGAGAAAGACCGGCTAGAGCCTGTCCGGCGCATCTTGACTGAGGGTTGCCAGCAGGTGTGTGGCCAGGGGACTCTGGCCGTTCTTGCGCCAGGCGACGGCGACTCTCGTGCGGGCGGTGCGGGGCTCGATCCTGCGAAAGGCGACGCCTTTGAGCCGGATGCGCCGGATGCTCGCCGGGGCCAGGGAGACTCCCAGACCGGTTTCCACGAGCGCGCACACGGTCTGCCACTCCACCGCGTGCTGGGCTATCTGTGGTGTGAAGCCTGCTGCGGTGCACAGCCCGGTGATCTGGTCGTGCAAACCCGGGCCGACCGCACGGGGCAGCAGCACGAAGGGCGAGTCCGCCAACTGTGCAAGCTGCACGGTCCGTTGGGCGGCGAGAGGGTGGGCGGACGGCAGCACGGCCACGAAGGGCTCGCTGAGTACCGTCCTGAAACCGAGCTCCGCCTCGTCGGCGGGGGGTTCGCGCAGGAGACCGATGTCGATGGTCTTGTCGTGCAGGGCGGCGATCTGCGGCGCGGTGGTCATCTCGCGGATGTCCAGGTGCACGCCGGGAAACCGGTGACGGAAGGTGCGCAGCAGGCCGGGCAGGATCGTCAGGGCGAGGGAGGCGGCGAAGCCGATCCGCAGGCGGCCGGCCTGGCCGCTGCCGACGGCCCGGGCTGCGGCCAGGCCGTCCGCGAGGTCGGTGAGTGCCCGCCGGGCGGCGGGCAGCAGTTCGATGCCGGCCGGGGTGAGGGTGACACTCCCCGGAGCGCGGGTGAACAGCGCGTGGCCGACCTTGTCCTCCAGACGGCGGATCTGCTGGCTCAGCGGCGGCTGGGCGATGCCCAGGCGGGCGGCCGCGTGACCGAAGTGGAGTTCCTCCGCGAGCACGACGAAGGCGTGCAGCTGCGGCAGGGGGAGTTCGGGGCGCTCCATACGCCTAGAGATATCAGATCATGCATGTGGTCGTATTAGACGTATCAGTGCTGGTCATTTAGCGTTCGGCGCATGACAGAGCGACGCGCGATCCTCAGCGGCTCGATCTTTGAGGAGCAGATCGGCTACGCCCGTGCCGTGGTCGACGGCGACTGGGTGCATGTGTCCGGGACGACCGGCTTCGACTACACCACCATGACGATCTCCGACGACGTGGTGGAGCAGGCCGAGCAGTGCCTGCGCAACATCGAGGCCGCGCTGGCCGAGGCGAAGTGCACCTTCGCCGACGTGGTGCGCGTGCGCTACCTGCTGCCCGACCGCGAAGACTTCGAACCCTGCTGGCCGGTCCTGCGCCGCTGCTTCGGCGACGTCCGGCCGGCTGCCACGATGCTCGTGTGCGGCCTCGCGGACCCCCGCATGAAGATCGAAATAGAGGTGTACGCGCGGCGGGCCGCCGCCTAGCAGTTGGATCCGCGGGGGAGAGACGGGGGTATCGTGCCCGTCGGCGGGCGGGGAGATCTGACACATCATGAGTGGACCCGGCTCGAGTCGCTGCTGCCCGGCAGCGGTCGGCCGGGCGGCCGGTGGAGCGACCACCGCACGGTGATCGACGGCATTCCCTGTCGTCCGCGGACCGGCGTCCCCTGGCGTGACCTGCCCTCGCGGTACGGGCCGTGGAAGACCGTCCACGAACGGCTCCGACGCTGGTCGGCGGACGGTACCCGGGACAAGATCCCCCGCTCCCTTCCGGCCCGTGCCGACGCCGAAGGCAGCATCGACCGGAGCGTGGTCAGCAGCGACTCCACTTCCCGGTCCTCCGGCGTTACTGATCACTCCGGGGCAGTGGGGCGATGCCCCGCAGCTCATCCCCGTCCTGGAACGCCTCAGTGTTCCCCGACTCGAAGCCGGTCGGCCCCGCACGCGTCCTGGAGGACCGGGTGTTGCTGGTCACGGCCTATTGGCGTACCAATCTGACGTCGAGGCAGCTCGCTCCGCTGTTTGGCGTCTCGAAGTCCACGGCCGGCCGGGTCGTCATCGACGCCGACACCCGCCCGGTCGTCGTGGTCAGCCGGCCGCTCGCCGGGAACCGCAACGGCTGCAAGGCACGGGAGGAGTTCGGTGCCAAGGCTGCCGTCGGCAAGACCCTCGCCCTCGCCGGACAGGTCGCAGGCGGCACGACGGGGCCCGCCATGCCCGAGGCGGCTCCAAGATCTTTACGGGACACCCCTCAGGGCACGGTGAAGAGGACCTTGTCCTCGTCCGCGGCGGGGTCCGCCTGCTTGAGCCTGGCCCTGATGCTGGATCCGAGCTGGAGTTCCAGGCCGTTGGTCGAGACGACCTTGGCCAGCACGGCGGGGTCGGCCAGGAACACTTTGCCCTCGCGCGGCCTGCCCCGCTCCGCGTCGGTGTCGATGACCGCAGCGTCGAACACCTCGCCCACGCGGTCCTTGAGCACCGCGGCCTCGGCCAGGTCCACGGTCTGCCGGTCCGCCAGGCCGCCCTTCCCCCGTGCCGTGTCGCACGGGATGCAGGACAGGGCGTCGAGCACCCAGTTCGGCGGGGCCTTGTCGGCGCACGCCATCACGCACAGCTCACCGGTGTACCGGTCGACCAGGCGCCGCAGCGGAGCCGTGCAATGGGTGTACGGGGCCGCGATCGCTGCGTGCATCGTGTACGCCGGCTTCTGGTCGTCGCGGAAGACGGTGTACTCCGCCTTGAGCATCGTGCTCGTGGCCTCGGTGAGGAAGGCCATGTGCTGCTGGTTCCGGGGATCGAGCTTGCGGACCAGCGTGGCGTACGAGATGCCGGGCCGCCAGACGATGCCCAGGGCCTTCGCGATGTCGTGCAGGCGCTTGATCATGTTCTGATCGGCCTGCTCCTTCTGGGTCCGCAGGATGCCGGTACCGGTGTCGAGCATGATCTGGGCCGCGGACATCCCGGTCATGAGGGAGATCTGCTCGTTCCAGCCCTCGACCGGCAGCGTCGCCATGTAGCGCAGCCGGAACGATCCGTCCTCGAGGGTGACCTCCTGGTCCGGCAGATTCACCGAGATGCCGCCGCGCGCGATTTCGACGGCCTCCCGCAGCTCGCCGATCTCGCGCAGCAGGGCGAGGGACTCCTCCGCCGTGCCGTTCTCGATGGCCTGCTGGGCGCCGGCGTAGTCCAGCTGGGCCCGACTTCGGATCATGGCCCGGCTCACGGACGAGTCGGTCAGATTGCCGTGGGCGTCGAGGTCGTGCTGCCACAACAGGGCGGGGCGGTCCTCGTCCGGCAGCAGGCTGGCCGCGCCCTCGGAGAGGACGGGCGGGTGCAGGGGCACCTTGAGGTCGGGGAAGTACAGCGTTTCGATCCTGTCGTGCGCCTCGATGTCCAGAGGGCTGCCCGCCCTGACGAAGGCCGCCACGTCCGCGATGGCGTAGTACACGCGGTAGCCGCCACCGGGCCGCCGTTCCAGGTGCAGGGCCTGGTCGAGGTCCTTCGAGGCCGGCGGATCGATCGTGAAGAACGGCAGGTGGGTGGCGTCCTTGTCGGGCAAGCGCGCCTCACCCGCGGCCTTGTCGGCTGCTTTGAGTACGCGCTTGGGGAAGCTCAGGGGGACCTTCAGCTCCGCGCGGAGTTCCTTCAGCGCGGTGCGCAGAGCGTCCTTGGCCTCGGCAGACATGTGCATCGGGCGGCGTCGCATGCCCCGAGCGTAGGGTGGCGGCCACGAACCGGCGCGACGAGCGGGGCCGGGCGGCGGAGGGGACCGGGGTGACCGCGGTCGCGCGGGGAGGGGACATCGCCGGAGGACGCGCGACGACAGTCTGAAAGGCGTGGGAGGCACCCCCGGCATCTGACGTCGCGCGCTGATCCACCGGAGATTACGGGACAGCCCTTAGCGTCGTAGGGTCTGGTGTTCCTTGATCGACTCGGCGCGTTTGGCTGCCTTGCCGGAGCAATTGTCGAGACCTGTGGATCGGCGGTTGCCGCGGAGGGCTCCGGACCGCGGACGAAAACAAGGTGCGCGCGGCCTCTGCAGTTGGCAGGCTGCGCCGGTGAACCGTGAACAGCTCTCCAGGATCGCCCATGCCGATCACCCGATAAAGTCTCCGCTCGACGACGACTCGGTGCGCCGGCTTCTGGAACGGGGCGCCCCGCGTGGCAACGAGCGTGTGCTCGACCTTGGTTGCGGCGGCGGGGAATGGCTCCTGCGCGCCCTGGCCACGCGCCCGCACCTGCAAGCCGAGGGCGTGGACATCTCCGAGGACGCCCTGGCGCAGGCCCGCCAGGCAGCGAGCGACCTCGGCGTCCAAGAGCGCCTCGTCCTCCACCACCAGAAGGCCGAAGACTTCACCTCCTCGCAGTCGTTCGACCTGGTGCTCAGCGTCGGGGCCACGCATGCCTTTGGTGGTCTGCTCCCCACACTCGCGGCGGCACGCAAGCATCTGGCTCCCGGCGGCCGCGTCCTTATAGGTGAGGGGTTCTGGGACCGCGCCCCTTCCCAGGAGGCCATCGAGATGCTCGGGGACCTCACCGACCTGGCGACCACCGTGGACCGCGTCGTCGCCGACGGGTGGACTCCTGTCGATGGGCACGTCAGCACGCGCCGTGAGCTGGACGACTACGAATGGGCCTGCTGGGGGTCACTGGCCTCATGGGCCCTGGACCACACTGCCGATCCGGACAGCGCGCAAGTGCTCACGACAGCCACCACCCGCCGCTCCGAATGGCTGCGCGTCTACCGTGACACCTGGGGCTTCGTCTCCCTGATCCTGCGCCGGACGCCCGACCGCTCCTGAACCAGCCCTGATGCAGACCCGTTCCCGACAGGTCACAGCGCTACGCGGACCGGGGCACGTCAGGCTGGTGGTGCCACTGCGGTCCTCAGGTCGCGTGCACCTCGGGGCGCTCGACGAGGTGGCCGCGTTCGAAGCGGGCTCCGGCACGGACGAGGGTGACGAGGTGAGGTGCGTTCACGGCCCACGGCGGCGACCAGGGCCAGTCCGACGGTGACCGAGCATCGGTCGGTGCCATGCCGGACGAGCCAGCGGCCCGTCCGGCGAACGCGTTCTCCGTCAGCCCGCTCGGCCGCGGCGGCGATGTGCTCGTTGGGGTGAATCGGGATGTGGACGTCGTGGAAGGCGTCGGCCAGTTCGCCGGGACGGGCGGAGGCACGCGCGAAGTGCACGTCCAGGACGAGCGCCGCGTCCTTGCCGGCCGAACGCCGGTCCCCGGGTGCTTGCGGGCCTTCCCGATGACGGTGCGACCCGTCGTCGGGGTACGGCTCCCCGTCGCGGTGAAGCGGCTCTTCGGGAGTCGACCGATGCAGCCGGAGCGCGTGGTCGAACAGTGTCGTCGGTGACCCGGGCAGTCCTGTCCCGGTCGTCTCGCTCATCGGCGGACGGAGGACTCGATTCTCTCGATCATGGCCCGGAGCATGCCACGGCAGGGCCACTCCCACAAGCCGCCGTCAGCGGAGATCACGCTTCGGGTTCGACCTCGTCGGATGCCGAATCCGGTGCAATTCCGCTCAGTCGTGGTTGCGGGACCCGCGCGGGTGGTCCTCCGCGGCCTCGGGCGGGCCCGTACGGCGTCGAGAGGCCACGGCAGGGCTCTCCGGTCCCGCTCCGGCGTGCCGGTCCGCAGGCCACGGCCACGGTGGAGCGGGGGGAGCAGGACGCGAACGTATGCGTTCGGGGCGGTCAGCGTCGCGAGGTCTGCCGGTGCACGGCGGTGAACAGCTCCTCGACCGCGCGTTGCGAGGCGAGGCGGCCGCCCTCGTCCAGAGCGGCCAGGGCACCCGCCGCGGCCTCGCGGACCCGACGGGGCACGGCGTTCCTGGCCGCGAACTGATAGGCGGCCAGACGGCGTGCGGCGCGCTCCTCGTCGGTGACTCCGCCGGGGCTCGCGGGGAACACCGCGGCCTGGTAGTTGCACACGGCGGCGAGCACGCCATGGGAGAGGCCGGTGGCGTAGCCGAGCGCAGCGGCACACTCCACGGCCGCGGTCATCTCCGCGGCGACGCGGCGGCGGACCGAGTACCCGCCGATCACGCATCCGCCCCCGGCCGCCGCGGCGATGAGCGACCCGTAGAGCCATCCGTCCACGGCAGCGCCCACAAGGAAGCCCAGAGCCCCGGCCGCGAGAGACCGAAGTGCGGTCTTCCTCCAATGGGCGCGGAGCGTGTCGTGCGGTGTCATGCGGGCAGTGTGCCATCCTGCCCGGGGCCCGCCGGCCGGTGGTGGGTTCCAGCTGCGCCGAGGACCGATTCGACCTCACGGAAGTCGTGCCGGAGCCATGCGGGCTCCGGCACGGATCTCGTGCTCGGTCACGGTGTGCGTCGGCCACTGGTGCCCGGCAGTGGTGCGCTGACGGCCAGGTCTTCGTCGAGTCTTGCCGTCAGGTCCTCGGCGAGAGCCGGAACACGGTGAGCGGCCCACCGCTCGGTGAGGGAGAGAAAGCCTCGCAGTCCTTCCTGCACGGTATGCAGGATCCCCGGTAGGTCGCCCACCACGATCTCGACGGGCGGCCCGGAATCCTCTTGATCGTTCCACAGCCGCACGACGCCGTCGGCGTGCTCGAGCCTTGGTGAAGGGTCATGGCCGAGCCACGGGGTCTCTCCGTCCGTGACGGCGAGCCACTCGCGCCAGTCCTCCAGGCCGCAACAACATCCCGGCCGGACGGTGACGTCGGTTCGGGTGTCGTGGATGTGCAGACCTCCTGGCGCGATGACCTTGTCACTCTCCAGCAGGCGGCGAACCGCCTCGTCGGCGTCCGTCGAGGGGCGGTCGTCGTCACCTGCCCGCGAGTTGTACTGAGCCAGCATGGCCAGCGCGCTTCCGACTTCGAGCAGGGACATACCGCCCGACAGGGGCATGAACCGGTACGGGGGCAGGTCGGCCACCGGCCAGAAAGAGAAGTCGGCGGTGTCCGGGGTCTCCAGGACGGCATTCACGATCAACACCGCGTCATTCTCACCTGGACCGGTTGTGCCTCGGACCGCACGCGGACACCGCCGACCGGCCGACGCCGTAAGGGCAGCGGCTCTCCCGGCAGCCCCGCCCTCGGCGACGTCGTACGGGATCGGCCGGCGGAGCCACCCCTCCCGGAACCCCTGTTGGAACTCCTGGCGGAGTGAGGCCGGGACGATCCGGCTGTGGACGAATCCCTGGTTCAGCACGATGACCCCTTGCGGGGAGAAGGCGGGCAGAGCAGAGGGCGCACGACGGGACGGGTCAGGTTCACGGATGGTGACACGGGCAGCGGACGCTGCTCGGGCGGGTGCTGAAGGAGCGGCCGGGCGAGGTCCTGCGGTCCTCGCCGGGTGTCCGTGAGCGGCGGCGCTGAACCGATGCCGGGCGGCGCCGGGTGAGCGGCCCCGGGGGAGCCACCGTGCGGCGGACGTTCGTCGCGCCCCCGCGATGCCGTACGGGGCGGTGTCACGCGATACTCACCTCGTGAAGTGGTTCGAGCAGGCACGGGCAGCGGAACGGCGTGGGGACTGGGACGCCGCCATCGCGTTGGTGAGCGCCCACGCCGAGTGCTACTCCACCGATCACTCCAGGCACGACAGCCATCTGCGGCACATGGATCTGCTCGCCCGTGCGGAACGGCTCCCGGAACTCACGGAGCGAGCTCTCACGGACGTCCACGCACGCCGGAGACTCAACAGGGCGCTTCGCGACAGGGGGATGGAGGCGGCCCTGCGCGACCGCGCCAAGGACGGTGATCGAGGTGCCCTGTACGTCTTCGTCCAGCTGCTGTGCGAGACGGGCCGGACCCGGGAGGCACGTCGGGCGGTTCAGGACCTCGGCCCGGACGACGAGTACGCGCACCGGATCGTGGACTCGCTCTCGACCGCCGCCGAGTGACGCACGGCGACGCCCGATGCCTTGTCAGTGCGGCAAGGACGCATGTATAACGTTGTAAAAATCACGTACGAGGGAGTCGGAGCACGCCGCGCGCCGGTGACGCCGACGACTCCGTACCCGCTCCGACCGGTCCGGCCGGGACGCTGAAAAGGGGAATGCCGTGCGGGTCAGCCTCAAGGACGTTGCCGCGCACGCGGGTGTCTCCATCAAGACCGTCTCCAACGTGGTGAACAACTTCCAGCATGTCACGCCCGCCATGCGCGAGCGGGTCCAGCGGTCCATCGACGCGCTCGGCTACCGGCCCAACCTGGCCGCCCGGCATCTGCGCAAGGGCCGTACGGGCATCATCGCGCTCGCACTGCCCGAACTCGGCAACCCCTACTTCGCCGAGCTCGCGGCCGCGGTCATCGACGCCGCCGCCGCGCACGAGTACATCGTGCTGCTGGACCACACCGGCGGGAGTCGCGAGCAGGAGGTCCTGGTCAGCCAGGGCTTCAGGGCCAGGGTCATCGACGGTCTCATCCTCAGTCCCATCGAGCTGGAGGACGAAGACCTGCGCGACCGCGCGGAGAACGTTCCGCTGGTGCTGCTCGGAGAGCGCGACTACGACGCGCCGTACGACCACATCGGCATCGACAACGTCGCAGCCGCCCGTGCGGCCGTCCGGTATCTGATCGGGCTCGGACGCCGGGAGGTGGCCTTCATCGGCGCGCGGCGCGGCCGCAGCGAGCCCGCCCAACTGCGCGTCCGCGGCTGGCGCGAGGAGCTGACGGCCGCCGGTCTGTCGGCCGACGAGGGACTCGTCGCGGCCACCGACGGATGGGGCCACGCGGACGGCGCGGCCGCCATGCGCCGCATCCTGGAGTCCGGACGGCGCCCCGACGCCGTCTTCGCCTACAACGACCTCATGGCCATCGGCGCCATGCGCGTGATCTTCGACTGGGGGCTGCGCATTCCCGAGGACATCGCGGTCGTCGGCTTCGACGACGTGGTCGAGGGGCGTTTCGGCGCGGTGACGCTCACCTCCGTCTCGCCGGACAAGGAAGCCATCGGCCGGCTGGCGGTCGAGTCCGTGCTGGCGCGGCTCGGCGGCAACGAGGTGACCGAACCGCACCGCGTCTGGGCGGAGTACCGCCTGGTGGAACGCGAGAGCACCCTGGGGCGGGTGGCGGGCGGACGCGGCCCCGTGTGATCCCGCGGGCTCTGCGAGTGCAAATCCGAAGGCCGTCGAGCCCTTCCCCGGGTGGCCCGGCACGCCGGGGTGTTCCGGCCTTCCTGTCCACGCGCCTCCCGGCGCGGGTGTGCCCGCGTGCGATGCGCGCGCGGTCCGGCGCGGTCTGACGCGTCGTCGAAAGGCAGCTGTGCGGCGCGTGTCGCGGTTCGGTGCGCCCGCGTACCCGGCCCCCTGGGCCCGGTTCGACGGGCCCGGACGGCTGCCCGGCTCCTGACCGCGTTTGCGAGTGCGCCTCGCTCCGTCCGGGCCGCGCCCGTCACCGTCGCATCGGTTGCGGTGGGGAAACAGGTTGTTCACGGCATGCCGTGCACGCGGTGTGCACAGGGGGTTTACAGCGTCCTTCCAACGATGTAAAAACTCTGTGCGGCGGGTTGGACGTTCTTTCCCGCCGGGGGAGAAGCACCACTCGGCCGGACCGTGCCCAACCTCTGCCCGCACCGTCTCCCCAGTGCCCTTTCAGCGTCACCCGGATCGGGGTCACCATGCAGCGCACTACACACCGTCGTCTCCTCGCCCGTCCCGTGGTCGTCTCCCTGGCCGCGCTCGTGGCGTTGACCGCCACCTCCTGCGCCAAGTCGGAGGACGACGGGGCGAGCGACACCACGTCATCGGCCGCCGCCGGCTCCGAGCAGAAGGTCGCCGAGCCCAAGCCGGGCAGCAAGACCTGCACCATCGACGCGTTCGGCGGAAAGAAGCTGGACCTCGAGAACGCCACCGTCGGCTTCTCCCAGTCGGAGAAGGAGGCCAACCCCTTCCGCATCGCCGAGACGCAGTCCATCAAGGACGAGGCGAAGAAGCGGGGCGTCAAGCTGCTGACGGCCAACGCCCAGTCGCAGTTCTCCAAGCAGATCAGCGACGTCCAGGACCTCCTGGCCAAGGGCGCCGACCTGCTGGTCATAGCCCCGCTCAACTCCGACGGCTGGGAGCCGGTGTTCAAGGCCGCCGCCGCCAAGAAGGTTCCCATCGTCACGATCGACCGCAAGATCAACGCCGCGGCCTGCAAGGACTACGTGTCCTTCATCGCCTCCGACTTCGTCGAGCAGGGCAAGCGCGCCGCGGACCAGATGATCGAGGCGACCGGCGGCAAGGGCGAGGTCGCGATCCTGCTCGGCTCGGCCGGCAACAACGTCACCACCGAGCGCACCAAGGGGTTCAAGGACCAGATCGCCGCGAAGGCGCCCGGTCTGAAGGTGGTCTTCGAACAGACCGGCGACTTCGCCCGCGAGAAGGGCCAGCAGGTCACCGAGCAGCTCATCCAGTCGAAGCCCGGCATCAAGGGGATCTACGCCGAGAACGACGAGATGGGCCTGGGCGCGGTCGCCGCCCTGAAGGGCGCGGGCAAGAAGGCCGGTGCCGTCAAGATCGTCACGGTCGACGGCACCCGCAACGCCGTCCAGGGCATCGTGGACGGCTGGATCAGCGGCGTCGTCGAGTCCAACCCACGCTTCGGACCGCTGGCCTTCCAGACGCTGGACGGCTTCACCAAGGGCGACGAGGTGGCGCAGGACGTCATCATCCAGGACGGCGCCTACACCCCGGACAACGCGAAGTCCGACATCGGCAAGGCCTACTGACCCTCCCTCAGGGGGCCCGCCCGCGGGCCCCCTCCGTCCTTCCCACCCCTCGCACCGCACCCTGGAGGAACAGGTGGCACCCCCCGCCGAAGTGCTCGCCGTCCGCGGGCTGAGCAAGACCTTCCCCGGCGTCCGGGCCCTGGACGACGTGGACCTGACCCTGCACGCAGGTGAGGTCCACGCCCTGATCGGCGAGAACGGCGCCGGAAAGTCGACCCTCATCAAACTCCTCACCGGCGTGTACCGGCCCGATGCAGGTGAGGTCGTGTTCCAGGGCCGTACGGTCTCCTTCGGAACCCCGCTGGAGGCCCAGAAGGCCGGCATCTCGACCATCTACCAAGAGGTCAACCTCATCCCGCTGCTCAGCGTGGCCCGCAACCTCTTCCTGGGCCGCGAGCCGCGCAACCGGTTCGGCCTGCTGGACATGGCCCGGATGAACCGGGAGGCCGAGGAGGTCCTGAGCACCTACGGCGTACGCGTGGACGTCCGCCGGCCGCTGCGCACCCTCGGCGTCGGCGCCCAGCAGATGGTCGCCCTGGCCCGTGCCGTCGCCACGGACGCGCGGATCGTCATCATGGACGAGCCGACCTCCTCCCTCGAACCCCGCGAGGTCGAGACCCTGTTCTCGGTCATCCGGCGGCTGCGCGACGCGGGAATCGCCGTCGTCTACGTGAGCCACCGCCTCGACGAGCTGTACGCCGTGTGCAGCACGGTCACCGTGCTGCGCGACGGCCGCCGCGTCCACCACGGCCGGCTGGCCGACCTCGACCGGCTCTCCCTGGTGTCGACCATGCTCGGCCGGGACCTGGGGGAGGTCCGCGAGGAGGGCCTGACCAAGTTCACCGGCGACCACGCGGCGGCCGGGGCCGAACCCGTCCTCGCCGCAACCGGCCTGACCGTTCCCCACAAGCTGCACGGCGTCTCCCTGGACGTACGTCCCGGAGAGGTCGTCGGTCTGGGAGGACTGCTCGGCTCCGGACGCACCGAGACCGCCAAGGCCGTCGCCGGAGCCCTGGCCCTGCGCTCCGGCAGCGTCACGGTCGCCGGGGTACCGCTGCGGACGGGATCGACACCGGCCGCCCTGCGCGCGGGCATCAGCCTGCTGCCCGAGGACCGCAAGAGCGAGGGAATCGTGCCCGGCCTGTCCGTGCGCGAGAACATCGCGCTGGCCGTGCTGCCCCGCCTCTCCCGCTTCGGCCTGGTCTCCGAGTCCCGAGTCGACAGCGTCGTGGACACCTTCGTCGAACGGCTGCGCATCAAGGCGTCCTCGCCCCACCAGAAGGTCGGTGAACTCTCCGGCGGCAACCAGCAGAAGGTGCTGCTCGCCCGGTGGCTCGCGATGAACCCGAAGGTGCTGCTGCTCGACGAGCCCACCCGCGGCATCGACGTCGGAGCCAAGGCCGAGGTGCAGAAACTCGTCGACGAGCTGGCCGCCGACGGCCTGGGCGTCCTGCTCATCTCCTCCGACCTGGAGGAACTCATCGAAGGGTCCGACCGCGTGGTCGTACTGAAGGACGGCTCCGTCGTCGGCGAGCTGGCCGGCGACGACGTCACGGAAGAGAAGCTGATGCGCGCCATCGCCGGCAACGGCCCCGCGCGGGACACGGCGAAGGAGGCGAAAGTCGATGGCTGAAGCCACCCTCCGCACCCTCCCGCTGGACAGGACCCGCATCCTCAACTGGCTCCAGCGGTACGGCGTCTACGCCGGCGTCGCCGCGCTGCTCGTCGTCAACACCGTCATCACCCCCTACTTCCTGACCGTCGAGAACTTCCGCACCCAGGCCGTCCAGGTCGCCCCCGTCATCATCGTCGCCCTGGGCATGGCCCTGGTCATCGGCACCGAGGGCGTGGACCTGTCGGTCGGCGCGGTGATGGCGCTGGCCGCCTCGGTGACCGCCCTCTACCTCGGCTACGGACTGCTGCCCGCACTGCTGGTGATCGCCCTGTTCGCCGCCGCGGTCGGGCTGGCCAACGGAGCCCTGGTCGCCTTCGTCGGGGTGCAGCCGATCGTCGCCACCCTGGCCCTCATGGTCGGCGGCCGAGGACTCGCCCTGGTGCTGCTGCCCCAGCTCAAGGACCTGCGCAATCCCACGCTGGGCTCCCTGGGCTCCGGCGACCTCCTCGGCTTCCCCTACCTGATCATCGTCGCCGCCGCCCTGGCCGTGCTGCTGGCCTTCGTGATGCGCCGCACCACCTTCGGACGCCAGCTCCTGGCGATCGGCGACAGCCGCCCCGCCGCACAGCTCGCCGGTCTGCCCGTCCGCCGCGTGCTCATCATCGTCTACGTCATCAGCGCGCTCCTCGCCGCGGTCGCGGGCGTCCTCGCCACCGCCCGTCTCCAGGCCAGCGACCCCACCTCCCTGGGCAACCTGATGGAACTCTCCGCGATCACCGCGGTCGTGGTCGGCGGCACCCCCCTGACCGGCGGCCGCGTCAACATCGCCGGCACCGTCGCCGGAGCGGTCCTCATCCAGCTCCTCACCGCCACCCTCATCAAGCACGATCTGCCGCCCTCCTGGACCCAGATCGCCCAAGCCGTCGTGATCGTCGTCGCCGTCTACGCGGCACGGGGACGGGGGAAGAGTTGACCACCACGAAAACGGACGCGCCCGTGACCACCGTGAGCATCGAACCGTCCCAGGACGCCCACCCGGTGGGCTCCGCCCGCTCCGAGCGGCTGGGCGCACTCGTCCAGCAGCACGGCGCCCTGGCCGTCCTGCTCGTCGTCTCCCTGGTCGCGTCGCTGTCCTTCGACTCCTTCGCCACCGGCGACAACGTCAGCAACATGGCGACCAGTTCCGCCTTCCTGTCGATCGTCGCCCTCGGCATGACCTTCGTGATCATCACCGGCGGGATCGACCTGTCCGTCGGCTCCCAGTTCGCCCTCGGCGGAGTCCTGGCCGCCTGGGGATCCCGGCACGGCACCCTGGTGGCCCTGCTGCTGCCGCTCGCCGTGTGCGGACTGATCGGCGTCGTCAACGGCCTGCTGATCGCCCGATCCCGCCTCGCGCCCTTCATCGTCACGCTCGCCGCCATGCTCGGCGCCCGCGGACTGATGCTGGCGCTCACCGACGAGGGCGCCGAGACCTACCTGATCGGCAAGGGCTCCTTCCTCGCCGAACTCGGCCAGGGCAGCCTCCTCGGCCTCGGCAATCCGGTGTGGATCGCGCTCGCGCTGTTCGTCGCGGGAGCGGTCGTGCTGCGCCGGACCCGCTTCGGACAGCACGTCTACGCGGTCGGCGGCAACGAGGACGCCGCCGCGCTGATGGGCGCCCCCGTGGCCCGTACCAAGATCCTCGTCTACGCGCTGTCGGGTCTGCTCGCCGGCCTCGCCGGTGCCCTCAACGCCGCCTGGCTCGCCTCCGGCGTCACCATCCTCGGCAGCGGCATGGAGCTGGACGCCATCTCCGCCGTCGTCATCGGAGGCACCCTGCTGACCGGCGGACTCGGCTACGTCAGCGGCTCGCTCGTCGGCGTGCTGCTGCTGAAGGTGATCCAGAACGTCATCAACCAGATCGGTTCGCTCGACTCCTCCTACCAGCAGGTCGTCAGCGGCGCCTTCCTCGCCGTGGTCGTCATCGCGCAGACCTGGCTCGGACGCCGCCGGCAACTGATGTGACAAGCCCCGGTGCCGACGGCCGAGCCCCAAACCGGCCGTCGGTACCGGTTCCAGGCGGCCGGACCCGTCCCGGCCGCCTTCCTCTCGCACGCGTACGTCTCCCCACCCCACGAGTCAAGGAGGCACGATGCGTCAAGCACCCGCAGGCCGAAGGGCGTTCGCCTGGCTGAGACGGAGAGCGCGCCGGGCGACCACCGCGCTCGCCGTGCTCACCCTGGCGGGCGGCACGGCACTGACGGCCACCGGTCCCGCGACCGCCGCACCCCAGGCGTGGACCCCCAAGCCGTCACCGATGACCACCCCCTGGACCAACCAGGTCCCCGTCGACACCCCCCTCCCCGAATACCCCCGCCCCCAGCTGACCCGCCCCGACTGGGCCAACCTCAACGGCATCTGGGACTTCGCGGTCACCTCGGCGAGCGCCGGGCAGCCCGCCTCGTTCTCCGAACAGATCCGGGTCCCGTTCGCCGCCGAGTCCGCGCTCTCCGGCATCCAGCGCAAGATCACCCAGAACGACAAGCTCTGGTACAAGCGCACCTTCACCGTCCCCTCCGGCTGGAACGGCCGCCGCGTCCAGCTCAACTTCGGCGCCGCCGACTGGCGTACGACCGTGTGGGTCAACGGGCAGCAGGCCGGGGCCGTCCACAGCGGCGGCTACGACGCCTTCTCGTACGACATCACCGACCTGCTGAACGGCGGCACCAACACGGTCGTCGTCTCCGTCTGGGACCCCACGGAGACCGGCACCCAGGCCATCGGCAAGCAGCGCATCCGTGACGTCGCCCCGCACTCCGGCGGCGGCATCCTCTACACCGCCGCGTCCGGCATCTGGCAGACGGTGTGGCTGGAGCCGACCGCGTCCGCGCGCGTCGGCCGGCTGGACATGGTCCCCGACCCGGTGAACAGCCGTCTCAAGGTGACCGTCCGCGGCACCGGGACCAGCGGTCACACCGCCCGTGTCACGGTCTCCAGCGGAGGCACCGTCGTGGGCACGGCCACCGGCCCGGTGGGCACCGAGTTTACCGTGCCCGTCCCGAACCCGCACCTGTGGACCCCGGACGACCCCTTCCTCTACGACGTCAGGGCCGACCTGCTCTTGGGCACCACCGCCGTCGACTCCGTCGGCAGCTACACCGGCATGCGCACCATCGCCCTCGCCAGTGTCGGCGGCTACCAACGGCCCGTCCTCAACGGGAAGTTCGTCTTCCAGACCGGTACCCTCGACCAGGGCTACTGGCCGGACGGCATCTACACGGCGCCCACCGACGCCGCCCTCCGCCACGACCTGCAGAAGCACAAGGACCTGGGCTTCAACATGGTCCGCAAGCACATCAAGGTCGAACCCCAGCGCTGGTTCTACTGGGCCGACCGGCTCGGGCTGCTGGTCTGGCAGGACATGCCGTCCATGGAGCGCACCCCCGACGCCGCGGCCCGCACCCAGTGGGAGGCCGAGTACGACCGCATCATCGACCAGCACCGCAGCTCACCCTCCCTGGTCGTGTGGGTCGACCAGAACGAGGGCTGGGGCCAGTACGACCAGGCCCGCATCGCCGACAGGGTCAAGGCCTACGACCCCTCGCGGCTCGTCGACAACATGAGCGGCATCAACTGCTGCGGGGCCGTCGACGGCGGCAACGGCGACCTCCTCGACCACCACGTCTACGTCGGCCCGGGCACCACGGTGCCCAGCGCCACCCGTGCCGCGGTGCTCGGCGAGTTCGGCGGACTCGGCTTCAAGGTGACCGGTCACGAGTGGTATCCCGGCGGCGGCTTCAGCTACGAGGACCAGCCGGACCTCGCCCACCTGAACAACCGGTTCGTGGGTCTGCTGGACGCGATCCGCGAGGTGCGCATGCCCCGGGGCCTGTCGGCCTCGGTCTACACCGAGATCACCGACGTGGAGAACGAGGTCAACGGCCTGCTCACCTACGACCGCCAGGTGGTCAAGGTCGACGAGGCACGGGTCAGGGCCGCCAACCGCGCGCTCATCGACGCCTCGCAGGGCTCCACGGCACCGGTCACCCTGCCCACCGGCTACAGGTCCCTGCGGGTGACGACACCCGGCTACACCGACCGCTACGCACGCCACAGGGCCGGCGCGCTCTTCACGGAGGTCGTGGGCAGCGGCAGCGACACCCTGCTGAAGAACGACGCCACCTGGAGGATCGTCCCCGGTCTCGCCGACAACACCTGCTACAGCTTCGAGTCGCGCAACTACCCCGGCGAGTACCTGCGCCACCGGGACTTCCGCGTCTACAAGGAGTCGGGGAACACCGACCTGTTCCGCGCCGACGCCACCTTCTGCCCCGTCCGCGGCGCGAACGGCGGCGTGAGGCTGTCGGCGTACAACTTCCCCGAGCAGTACCTGCGCCACATCAACGCGGAGTTGTGGCTGGCCACCCCGGGAGGCACACACACCTGGGACAACCCCGCCCTGTTCACCGAGGACACCACCTGGGCGGTGGAGGCGGCCTGGGCGCCGTGACCCCCGCCCAGGACCTGTCGCGGCCCGTGAACGGGGTGCGGTCCATGACGGGCGCGTGACGCCGTCGGCGGTCGAGGAGACCGCCGACGGCGTCAGTCCGATGTCACCTGCCGTCCCGCCAGGCCGGCAGCCCGGCAGTCCGGGTCCGCCGTCAGGCCTGGGGCTTCGACAGCGCCGCCGCGACGTCCTTGCGCAGGGCGGGAATGTCGTCGTACAGCGTGGTGCCGGGGCACTCGGTGGCGAGCCAGTCACGGTGGCCGTTGACCGTCTGGACGTTCTTGCTGGCGCCGTTGACCGGGTTGACGAAGGTGACGGCGGCCTCGGGGTCGAAACCGTGGTACGAGGACAGCGCACCCAGCAGCCGGACGAGCGACTGGCGGGCCGCGGCCGTCGGGGGCTGCTCGTTGGAGTTGCAGAGCAGGGCGATGCCGAGGTTGCCCGAGTTGTTGCCGGAGGTGTGGAAGGCGGTCACCATCTTCCCGCTCGCGTCATGGGCGGGGATGCCGTCCGTGCCCGAGTAACGGCCCTCGTAGATGAGGCCCGCCTCGTCGATCAGGAAGTGGTAGCCGATGTCGCCCCAGTCGTTCGTGACCGCGTGGAGGTAGTAGTACGACCGGATGGTGGCCGCCGGGTCGGGGTCGCCGTTGACGCCCGCCGTGTGGTGCACGGTCATCACCTGGGCCGGGTAGTAGGCCGGCGGCGAGTTCTCGGTGCCGTCCGCCTTGAAGCGCAGGGACTCGTCGGCGCCCCACTCGGCCCGGGTGATGTACTCGACGTCCGCGATCCGCCCCGCCCGCGCGGTCGCGGTCGCGGCGACCTTCTTGGACGGCCCGTTGACCGTGTCGAGGGCGGTGGAACGCACGTCGGTCGCGCCGTCCGGCAGCCGCAGCTCGTACCCGGCGGCCCCGCCGGCCGGCACCAGCACGCTCACGCTCTTCGCCGGGTCCCCGCCGTCCCCGTCGGCACCGGCCCCGCAGACCGGCTTCAGCGCCGTCCACGCGCCACGGCTGCCGTCCTGGCCTATCAGCCGGATGCTTCCGCCCCGCCTGGGCCCGGTCCAGCTGACGGCGACGTGCTCCACGGGGAAGTCGGCCTGTACGACCCGGGCGGCGGCACCGGTGACGGACTTCGCACGTGTACGAGGCACGCTGACCGTGCGCACGCCCGAAGCGGTCGTGACGGGGGCCGGCGCACCGATCGCCGGTACGGCCGTCAGGCCGGCCGCGACGCCGACCGTGGCACCGGCCGCCATGAGGACGGTACGACGGTTCAAGAGGAGCTTCTTGCGCACAAAGGGTCCTTTCAAGTGGCGCATGAAGAGGGGGACCCGCCGCCCCCCTCCGCCCGGGGGTCGCATGCCGGGCGGGTCGCAGGGGCGGACGGAAACGATCTCCCTCAGTACTGACTCTTTATACGAGGCGGCGGTACGTATCACTCGACCGGGGTGCCGCCTCTCGCCACCCAAAAGCCTTTTGCTCACGGGGAGTTGGTAGTCGGAACATACAAGTGGGCGGCGCTGCGAGCAGGTATGACACTCCGTCAGTGACGATGTCGACCCGCTCGCGCCGCCCCACCCGGTGGCGAACAGCGGCGGTCCCGGTGGCGGGAGGTCTCCCCGCCGCCACCGGGACCGCTCTCGTGGGTGCTGCCGACTACGGCTTCTCCTCGCTGTAGAGGCTGCTGACCTCCTCGGCGCTCAGAGCCCGGTCGACGGCGTGGACCTCGTCCACCGCGCCGTTCCAGAAGTCGACGTTCGAACCGTCCCAGTGGGCGCGGCCGACGGTCAGCGGGCCGGTGCTCGGGAGGGCGGTACCGCCGGTGGCCGTCGCCGCGAGCTTTCCGTCGAGGTACAGCCGGATCTGGCCGGTTCCGGCGTCACGGACGCCGACGAGGTGGTACCAGCGGCCCGTCTCCGCGGGGACGGACACCTGGGCGCGGCGCTCGTCCGGGGTGCTGAAGGCGAAGTTGCCGTGTCCGTACTGCAGGTAGAACGAGTTGGCCAGGGCACGGGTGTCCTGGCTGACCGCGGTGGCGTAGTTGCCGGGGAGGCCGTCGAGCCGGACCCAGGCGGACACCGAGTAGCTGCCGCTGGTGTCGAGCACCGGACCCGAGGTCTGCGCGTACTGCTTCTGGCCGTCGAACTTCAGGGCGCTGCCGCTGACGCCGTCGGTCCAGGAAGCGCCCTCGCGCAGGGTGAGGGGGGTGCCGTCGGGTCCGCTGGCCCCGGCGGTGGTGCCGGTGCCCTCGTCGAGGGTCCAGCGGCCGCCCTTCAGCTCCTTCTGTCCCGCCGCGGCACCCGCGGCGATGACCTTGAGGTTGACCTTCCGGACCTCGGCGGCGTCCACCTTGATGTCACGCCGGTCGTACGTGTAGAGGCCGTTGAGTTCGTTCTCCAGGTCGGTGATCTGCGTGTACACCGAGCCCGACAGCTCGGCGCCGGCCTGCTCGACGTAGAACTTCTCCGTGTTCTCCACGTACCTGCGGGTCAGGTCCGCCTTGGTCGTGACACCGCTGTAGATCACCGTGGGGGCTCCGGGCCACATGTGACCGGGGGAGCGCAGGGTGAAGCCGCCGTGCTCGCCGTCCATGGCGGCCCGCCGGCCGTCCGGGAAGGACGGGTCGTCGTTGTTGTAGTCGTGGTGGTCGATGATGTCGCCCTTGCCCGAGTCCCCCTTGGAGTTGCAGCAGTTGACACCGCTGTGGGCGTTGACGACACGCGAGGGGTCGGCGGCCTTCACGGCCTCGGTGATACGGCCGGTCTCCTCACGGTTCCACTCGCCCCAGCCCTCGTTGAAGACGATCCAGCCGATCACGGAGGGGGAGTCGTGGTGCTGGCGCATCATCTCCCGGCCCTGGTCGACGAAGGCCTTCCTGCCCGTCTCGTCGGTCAGGTTGCCGGAGACGAAGTCCTGCCAGACGAGCAGTCCGAGCTTGTCGGCGTGGTAGAACCACCGGGCCGGCTCCACCTTGATGTGCTTGCGCACCGCGTTGAAGCCGAGCTTCTTGTGCGCCTCGAGGTCGAAGGCGAGGGCGTCGTCGCTGGGCGCGGTGTAGAGACCGTCGGGCCAGAAGCCCTGGTCGAGGGTGGCGAGGGAGAAGACCGGCTTGCCGTTGAGGACGAGCTTGTCGAAGCCGCCGACCTTCTCGATGCCGATCTCCCGCATGCCGAAGTAGCTGCGGACCCTGTCGCTCGACCTGCCGTCGGTCAGGGTGACGTCGAGGTCGTACAGGTACGGGTCGTCCGGGCTCCACAGGTGCTGCTTCGCCACGGGCAGGCTGAGCTTCTCGTCCGCCGCCCCGCTGACCCTGCCGACGACCTTGCCGTGGGCGTCACGGGCGACGGCCTGCACACGGGCGGAGGAGGAGGCGCCCTGGGCGTCGACCGTCACCGCCAGGGTCCCGGTGTCGATGTCGGGCGTGGTGACGACGTTCTCGATGGAGGCGGGAGCCACGGGCTCCATCCACACGGTCTGCCAGATACCGGAGGTCTGGGTGTAGAAGATGCCGCCCGGGTTCGTGGACTGCTTGCCCGTGGGCTGGTCCGCGCCGCCGGTGTCGGTGACGGCGACCACGATCTCCTGCTTGCCGCTGCCCTTCAGCGCGTCGGTGATGTCGGCGCTGAACGCGTTGTAGCCGCCGGTGTGGTCGGCGACCTTCGTGCCGTTGACGTAGACGCGGGCCTGGTAGTCGACGGCGCCGAAGTTGAGCTTGAGCCGGTTGGACCGGTCGCTCTTGCCCACCTTCCAGTCCTTGGGCACGTCGACGAGCCGGCGGTAGAACATGTGGTCCTCGTGCCGTTCGAGCCCGGAGAGCTGCGACTCGACCGCGAACGGCACGATGATCTTCTCGTCGAGGTTCTCGCCGAAGACCGGCTGCTCACCGGCCTTGGCGCCGCTGAACTGCCAAGGCCCGTTGAGATTGGCCCACTTGGACCGCTTCTGCTGCGGGCGCGGGTACTCGGGCAGCGGGTGCTTCTTGTCGACCTGGTCGCCCCACTTGGTCGTGAGGCGGTGGGTGGAGCCGTTCTCCGCGTAGCGGACGACCTTCGGCACGGCCTTGCCGCCGGCGGTCAGACCGCCCTCGCCGTCGTAGGAGACCCGGACCAACTGGTTCTTCTGGACGGGCTCCGAGAGGTCGACGTAGACGGAGGAGGGGTCCCCGGGGACGGAGGTGACCGAGCCGATGGGCATGGCGGTCGTGTCGGCCTCGACCTTCAGGTGGTCCTTGACCGCCTGGATGCCTCCCGCCCGTCCCTCGAACCGGGCGCGCAGCCGCCGCCCGTTCTCGGCGACGGTGAGTTCCACCGGGAAGACCTCGAAGTCGGCCGGCGGGGTGAACGCGGACATCGGCACGATCTGCTTGGCCAGCGTCGGCGTCGACCAGCGCAGGTACATGTTGGCGCCGCCGGTGTCCTGGAACAGCTCCAGACGGAACGTGTGCTTCTCGCCCGCGGTCAGCCGGACGGGCTGACCGGTCTGTTCCCGGTCCCAGTCGCCCACCCAGTGGTCGATGACGGGCTTGTCGTCGATGAAGAGCCGGAAGCCGTTGTCGCCGATCGCGTAGAAGGTGTAGTCGTCCGTCGCCGGTGCCTCGATCTGGCCCGTCCAACGGGCGGTGGTGTGCTCCGTCTTCCCGGTCAGCTCCTTGAAGGTGTCGGTCAGACCGGAGAAGTTGACCTGCGGGTCGAGTGTCGTCCCGCCGAGCTGGGCGAAGTCCCGGGCGCCGGGGGCCGACATGCTGAAGTACTCGCCCTTGAGGCCGTGCGTCTCGACGGCGGCCTGTCCGGCGGCGAGTGCCGAGGCACTGCCCGTCGTCGCTGCGGCCGCCGCGGCGGGCAGCAACCCGCTCGGGGGCAGCACCAGGGCGGCCGTGGCGAGCAGCGCCAGCACTCGGGCTCTGGGGCGGTTGTCGTGTCGTGTCATCGAATCTTTCCTCGTGCGGAGGCCGGGACCGCGTCCGAGCGCCGGGGCAGGGGTACGGGCTCCCGGGGAAGGCCGTGCGGAGAAGCTGCACACCGGTTGGGGCGCGTTCGGCAAGGCGACCTTTTCAACGTTGGAAATTCTTTGGCAGCGGTATGACAACACGCCCTCGGAGAGGCTGTCCAGACCTCGTGCGGCACTTTCGCTTCCCGGCGACAGGGCGGAGGGCGACACGGAGTCCCGAATCGCCGGATGTGCCGAGGATGCCGTGACGGAGGTGTCCTGTCCGTCAAATCGGCATGTCAGGAGGCGAGTTGGGGCAACTCGTCGCGGCGCCGATGTCCGGCGCCCGTCGGTGCGCACCCTCGGGACCGATGCCACGCAGCCGGACGAACCCTTCCGGTGCCGGGTGGCCCGGCCGCCCGGCTGTCTTCGTGTACGGGAACCGGCCACTCGTTCGCCGCGTCAGGTCCAGCGGGTACTGGAGGAAGGCGCGGATGACAAAACTGACCATCTTGCTCGGCGGCGGTCTGCTGGTCGTCGGGATCACCACGGGGGTGTGGTGGAACTGGTTCCGCGCGCCCTACGCGCTGGCCGACGCGCCCGAGGTCGACGTGACGGTGCGTGCGGAGAAGTCCACGTACCCCGACGTGCGGGAGACGGCCGAGGACGTCGACACCGTCGTACGGGTCTACGTCCAGCGGCTCAAGGACGGAGACGTGAAGGGAGTCGCCGCGCTGGCCGGGCCCGCTTACGAGCGGCCCGGGCCCACCGCGGCCGAGTACGTGCGCGA
This sequence comes from Streptomyces sp. NPDC058751, assembly GCF_042746485.1. Classification (NCBI taxonomy): domain Bacteria; kingdom Bacillati; phylum Actinomycetota; class Actinomycetes; order Kitasatosporales; family Streptomycetaceae; genus Streptomyces; species Streptomyces sp. NPDC058751. Next base: position 73,344 of record NZ_JBHYPZ010000014.1, read on the forward strand.
GTACGGCCGCGCGGCGGGCGGCCCCGTCGAAGTCACCGTGCTGGAGGGAGTCGTCCCCTACTTCAACGCGGTGACGGTGACGTACGAGCAGACCGGTCAGCGGCAGGAGCTGCTGCTGGTGAAGGACGAGGGGCACTGGTGGATAGGCCTCGGCGACGGGGACCCCGCGGCGGGCGCGTAGCGACAACCGAGGGAAACGGCCTTTGACGGCGTCCGGGACGGGGCCAGGCAACCCGATCGACACGAGGGGACCCCCATGCCTGCCGCACAGCTGTCTCTTCGGAACGTCACCCGCCGCTACGGCGAGCGCGTGGTGCTGGACGGCGTGTCCTGCAGCGTCAGGCCGGGCGACAGCGTCGGCATCGTCGGCGACAACGGAGCCGGGAAGTCCACCCTGCTCCGGCTGATCGCGGGGCAGGACCGGCCCGGCGACGGCGAGTTGACCGTGATCGCACCGGGTGGCTCGGGCTGTCTCGCCCATGCGCTGGCCCTGCCTCCCGCGTCCACCGTCCAGGACGCGGTGGCACGGGCCGATGCCCGGGTGGACATCGCCCTGCACGGACTCGGTCTGCCGGGTCTCGCCCGGGACAGGACCCTGAGCACCCTGTCGGGCGGTGAGCGGTCGCGGCTCGCGCCGGCCGCGACCCTGGCGTCCCGGCCGGAGCTGCTCCTGCTGGACGAGCCCACCAACCACCTCTCTCCGGCCCTGGTCGAGGAGCTGGAAGGAGCGCTGGCCGGCTACCGGGGCGCGGTCGTCGTCACCCATGACCGGCGCATGCGCGACCGCTTCACCGGCGGGCACATGGAACTGAACGCCGAGCACGTCACCCGGAACGCCCTTGACCTCAAGGGCAGTTGAGTTTCTACGGTCGATCTGGTCGAACCGACTCGGACAACGACGGGATACTGCCATGGAGTACTCGCACAGCGACACCGACCTGATCAAGCAGCCCATCGGCTACTGGAGCTGGGCGGCCCACAAGGCCGTCGTCACCCGCATTCGGGCCGCCCTCGCCGGGATCGGAACCACCCAGCCGCAGTGGTGGGTCCTCGCGCAGGTGGCGGCCGCCGGGACCGTCAAGACCCGTGACGAGGTGTCCCGCCTCCTCCGGGGCTACCTCGACGCCGGCCCGGAAGCGATGGAGTCGGAGATCGACACGGTCATCGCCCAGGGCTGGATCACCGAGGACGCCGGGGGACGTCTGGGCGTCACGGCTGAGGGCAGGGCGTTCTACGAGAAGGCGGCGGCCCTCCAGGACGAGCTCTGGACGGAACGGCACGCGGGCGTCCCCGACGAGGAGTACCTGACCACCCTCAAGGTGCTGCAGCGGTTCATCCACAACACGGGCGGGCGGGCTTGGCATCACTAGTGCTCCGGCGGTGACTCGTCGTGCGGGTAACCCCACCCCCCGACTGGTGGCTGGCCGGATGGGCAGCGCTACCCGTGTGCGGCGATCGTGTGTCTCGCAGAAGCATTCGAGCCGGAGGGGAAAAGGATGAGTCGTCCCATGGAGCGGGCTCTCGCGCGTCGCACGTTACTGGCCGGCGCGGCAGCGGCAGGTGCGGGAACCGTATGGGCGGGTGCGGGTAACGCCGTCGCCGACGGGGGGAGAGGGGCGGTGGAGCGGACGGCGGTGGCCGCCGAGACGGCGCGTGTCGAGCGGGCGCTGATCGAGCTGCGGCGGGACCTCCACCGGCACCCCGAGGCCCCGGGGCAGGAGCGGCGTACGGCCGCTGTGGTGGCCCGGGAGCTGCGGGCGGCGGGGCTGGCCGTGACCACCGGGGTGGGTGGCCACGGCGTCGTCGGTGTGCTGCGGGGCTCGTGGCCGGGCCGGACCGTCGCCTACCGGGCGGACATGGACGCGGTTCCGCCGACGGACATCGTCGGGACGGGCCCCGCGCCTGCCCACGTCTGCGGTCACGACGTCCACACCGCGGTGGGCATCGGCGTCGCCCGGGTCCTGGCGCGGCTGCGGCGGAGCTTGAGCGGAACGGCGGTCTTCGTCTTCCAGCCCGCCGAGGAGGCCCTGTCCGGCGCCCGAGCACTGATCGACGCGGGCGTGCTGGAGCGTCTGGGGATCGAGGAGATCCACGCGCTGCACTGCGGGCCGTTCCCGGTCGGCCGGTTCGTCGGAACCGCGGGCTACGGTATGCCGGGCCAGGACAAGGCGGAGGTGACCCTCTCCGGTCCGGACGCGCGGGATGCCGTACGGCGTCTGGCCGCCGAGATCGGTGCGCTCGCCACGGTGGCCGCACCGCGGACCCCGGAGGACCTGGAGCGTCTCGTCGCGGACGCCCAGACGCCCGACGGGCCGCTGGCCCGGTTCGTCGCCGTCCGGGCCACGGCACAGGAAGTCACAGCACAAGGGGCGACAGCACAGGAGGCCACGGTGAAGGTGTCCTGTCGCTGCTGGCCACCCGAGCGGTACGCACAGGTGCGAGAAGACATCCGCCGGGTGGCCGTGCCGTACGCGGGGGCGGGGGTGCGTTTCCCCGCCGAGCCGTTCCCGGCCATGATCTGCCCGGAGTACGACGCCCGCCTGCTCGCCCGCCACCTGCGCCGCACCCTCGGCCGGGACACGGTCACCGAGCTTCGTGCCGCCTTCCCGCCCTTCAGCGGCGAGGACTTCGCCCTCTACCTGGACCGCGTTCCCGGCACCTACACGTTCCTCGGCGTCCGGCCTCCCGGAGGATCCATCACGGCGAGCTACCCGCACTTCCCCGACTTCTCCCCGGACGAGCGGGCCATCGGCATCGGCGTACGGGCGATGGCCGGCTGGATCGCGGAGCGAACCCACAGGGGGCAGAGCCCGACAGGCGGATCCGGATCCGGGGTCCGGGGCGACTGACCGCCACCGCCGATGGCACCCGGACCGGTGCCCGGACACGGTCCGGGCGGCCGACCGCTTCCCCCTCTCGCGGAACCCCGGCCCCGCCGTCGAAGCCGGCACCGACCGGCCGGTGTCTCACCGGAGCCGGGGAGATTCCCCCGAACCGGCGTGGCTCGTCACACCGGCACTGTCTCGTGAGGCGTCTTCCCCGGAACGCGTCTTCACGGCGCCCCGCCCACGCGTACGGTCCATCTCGCGCCATTCCGGCCGCAGTCCGGCCAGGTTCGTGGTGAGGAAGTACGCCGCGCCACAGGTGAGCAGCACCGGCACGAGTCCGACGGCGGTCACCGCCGTCCCCGCGATCAGCCCACCGAAGGGGATACCGGCCCAGGACAGCGAGTCACCGAGCGCGCCGACCCGTCCCAGCATCCGGCGCGGCACCCGCTCGACGAGAACGGCCCCCAGCACGGGGTTGAGGAAGCCGGCGCCGAACCCGCTGACCGCGAAGACGGCCAGTACCGCCCCCAACGGGGCGTCGGAGGCGAGGACCAGGAACCTCGGCGCCCCGGCCAGCAGGAACCCGCCGAAAACCACCACCCGCCGCCGCAGCCGGTGCGCGACCACCGCGGCGATCAGGCTCCCGCAGACCGCCGCGCCCCCCATCACGCTGCCCATCAGGCCGATCGTGGCCGGCCCGTTGCCGGACTCCCTGGCCCAGACGGGTACGAGCACCGAGCTGATCGCCGCGTCCAGCAGGTTGGTGATGCCGCACATGACGATGACGGTGAGCAGCAGAGGCTCGCCGCGCAGGAAGGTGAAGCCCTCGCCGAACCGCCGCCAGTAACCGGGTTCCGTTCCCCCGGCCGGAGAGGGGGCTTCCCCGGCCGCGTGTCCCATGCCGCGGGGCAGCGCGAGCTTGATGATCACCGATCCGAGGGCGAAGCAGCCCGCGTTGACGGCGAGTCCGGTCAGAGGGCCGAGCAGCGCCACCAGCGATCCGCCGACCGCCAGGCCGACGGTGGCGGCGAGCCGCTCGATCACGCCGGACAGACCTGTGGCCCGCTCCAGGGGCACTCGGCCGCGCTCGGCCGCCTCCGGGACCATCACTTCCTTGGCCAGGTCGCCGGGGCCCCGGGCCGCGCCGATCAGCGCGACCAGGACCAGCAGGAGCGGGAAGGAGAGCAGGTCCAGGGCGTGGAACAGGGGGACCGCGGCGGCGGCGGTCGCACTGGCCAGGTCGGTGGTCCAGGAAACGGCCCGCGGGCCGATCCGGTCGACCAGCGGGCCGGTGAACGCCTTGACCAGCACGTAGGGCGCCATCTCGCAGAAGGCGGCCAGTCCGGTCCGGGTGGCGCTGCCGGTCGTGACGAGGACGAACCAGGGCAGTGCCACGACGGAGATCCGCGTGCCGGTCAGTGACACGACCATGGCCGCCAGTACTCCGCCCAGCGGCCGTAAGGACCTCTTGCCGGACATGCCGCCGGTCTCTGAGGCATCGTCGGTCATGACGTCGGGTTTCCTTCCTCTTCCGGGGGGCCGGACGGGAGCGATGACGCGGTGCGTACGTCCGGTTCGGGCAGGATCTGTGTGATCACGGCGACCCGCTCGGCTCCCTCGGGGGCGCTCGCCGCCGTCTCCGGCGCGTCTCGCCGGTAGCGCGAGACGACTTCCGCCAACTCCTGGTACAGAGTGGCGGTCTCCTCGGGCGTGAGCCGCAGGGCCCAGTCGCTCAGGTCGAAGGTGTTCCGCCATGCGCGGGGCATCGTCTGAAGCCCGTTCAGGGTCTGCTGCGTGCGCATGGTGTGGATGGCGGCGATGGACTGCTGGTAGGCCAGTGCGGCCTCGGGCTCCCGCTCGGCCAGCTCCGGGTCGTTGAACCAGGTGGTCCGGTGCACCGAACGCCACCAGCGCTCGCGCGCGTTGCCGCGTCCGGTGTCCTCCTCGACGAAGCCGGCCGCGCCGAGCTGCCGGAGGTGGTAGCTGGCCGTACCGGAATTCACGCCCAGCCGCTCCGCGAGCCGGGTGGCCGTCGACGGGCCGTGCTTCCGCAGCAGTCCGACCAACTGCACGCGCACCGGATGCGCCAGGGCACGCAGCCCCTTGGCGTCCAGGACGACCGAGTCCTCTTCGACGTTCGGGCCGTCCGGCCCCTCCACTGCATCAGACATGAGACACACAGTAGACCGCAAAGAGTTCTTCGCAAAGAATTCTCCGCGAAGAACTCTTTGCGGTCCGGTCCGCCGACGGTGCCGACGGTGCGGCCGGTCTTCTCGGCGGTGACCTCGACGGCGATGTCGCGTCCGCGGTCGCTCGCGGTGGGCTTGCAGGCGGACCTGGTGGCGGAGGTGGCGGACCCGCACCACGACGGTGCTCAGGACATCGGCCGGACCCTGGTCCCGGCGCGGCTCAGCGTGGTGCTCGGCTCATCGCCGACCGACGTCTCGGCTGTCGAGGTGGTCGATCAGTGCGGCCTCGCCGCGCAGCAACCGTTCGCGGTCATCCGCCGGCAGCGATGCGAGGGCGTCGGCCAGGACCCGTTCGCGAGGAACGTGGACCATGTCACCCGAGTAGATCCGGCACCCCGAGCACCAGGCGAAGCCGATACACCGCTCGAAGCCGGAGGACTCCGGGGGATGGAGGCGGTACTGGTAGGAGCGGACCGGTTCCCGGCACACCACGCAGACCCGACGGTCACCGTCGCGGACGGACCAACCGGACCTTCCCCTGCGCCAGGACTTCCGTCCGGTCGGTGCTCTTCAAGTCGTCATGGCGCTCATTCTGCCCCGGTGGCGGCGTCAGGAGGTACTCGATCGCTTCCGGACGTCCTCGCGTTTCGCGACGATGCGGACACCGGACCGTTCCGGGTCCGGTGGAGACTCCGCTGCGCCCCGGGTCTGACGGAGTGCGCCGACCAGTGCGCGCGGGTCGTCGGCGTGGAAGCGGACGGTGCGGGCCTTTCCCGTCGCGCCGAGCGGGCGGGTGAAGGGGAGCGGGCGGTTCAGCTCCAGGGTCACCGAGGTCTGGCTGCCCACGATCAGGTCGAGGACCCCGTCCTCGGAGAGGGTGACCAGGCGGCCTTCGGGGTAGCGTCGGTCGACCCGGACCGAGGCGACCGCGTCCTGCGGTACGACGAGGTCGAACAGGGCCCCGTAGCGGATCCGCAGGGAGCCGTCGGGGTGCACGACGTGCGGCCGGGTGACGCAGGCGGCGTGCAGGGCCAGTACGAGGACGACGCCGTACAGGTCGAGCACCAGGACCGCTCGGTGAACCACAGGCCAAGGGACGAGGAAGGCCAGGCCGACCGTCTCGACCACCATCACGAAGAGCAGCCCGTACATCATCGCGGTCTGAGGCCCGGTGTACGCGGCGGCGAGGTCACCAGGGCGCACCCCGTGCGTGCCGCGCCGGACCCACCGCCCCAGCGAGACGAGGGCACGCAATTCGTGGAGGACCAGGCGGCGGACCGCCACCGGCACCGCCTCCTGCACGGCGGCCCGCAGCGCCGCCCGGCGGCCCGCACCGCGGGCGCGCGCGGCGGCGTACAGCGAGCGCAGCACCCACGCCTCCAGCAGCAGCACCGCGAGCACCAGCGCCTCGGCGCCCGCCGGCACCCACCCCGGCGGCCGGACCCCGGCCGCCAGGCAGGCCGCCAGAGCCAGTTCCCCCGCCAGTACGACGGCTGCCGCGACCCGCGCCACCCGTACGCCCCCCGGCCGGCCGCTCATCCCCGGCTCCTCTCCACGAACGCGTCCATGAGCCGGCCCACGACTTCCGCCTGCGCGGGGGCGTACTCGGCGAGCAACGCCTCCTTGAACCCGGTCACGACCGCCCCGTCCTCGGGGATCGCGGCGAACAGCTCCTCGGGGACGGCCGCCGCCAGGTCGGCTGCCAGGGGCGCGATCCGCGGATCGTCGACAGGAGCCTCGGCGAGCGCGTCGAGCCGCTCGTACAGTTCCGCAACCGCGGGATCGGCGATCAGCCTCCCGAACAGCGCGAAAACCTCCTGGTTACCGGTGCTCGCGGCGTCCAGCAGCGTGAGGTACTCGCGATCCTTGGCCGCGCTCGGCGAATCCGTCCGCGGGGCTTGTGCCAGCAGCGCGGCGAGGGCGGGTGAGACGGGTCCGGTCGTGCCGGGCGGCTCGGCGAGAAGGGCGCCGAGCCGGCGGCGGCGCTCCCGGATGGCGGCCTCCTGGCGGGCCAGGTCGGCGTCGAGTTCCTCCAGTACGTCGGCCAGTTCGCGCCCGGCGTCGTCGGCGAGGACGTCGCGCACTTCATCGAGGCCGAGGCCGAGTTCGGTGAGCCGGCGCACCCGGGCGAGCAGGACGGCGTCGCGGACGCTGTAGGTCCGGTAGCCGTTGGGGCGCCGCTCCGGTTCCGGAAGCAGACCGACGTGGTGGTAGTGCCGGATCGCCCGGGTGGTGAGTCCCACGAGCGCGGCGATCTCTCCGATTCGCATGCCGCCAGTAGAAACCCTGCCGTTGCGTCAAGGTCAAGCGCTGGAAGTGTCGTCGCGGACCGGCTCGTGACGGGACCCCGCACGGTGGGCCGGCGGCTCATCTGCCGGTGGTGGTGAGTTCGACGTGAAGGTCGCGCACGATGGAGGAATGACTGAGTCGTCCTTGCCCGGCGGGATGGTCAACCACGTTGTGCGCGTCGGGTCCACCGTGCGCCGTCCCGCGTCGGCCAGGACCGCGTTCGTCGGCCACCTGCTGAAGACGTTCGAGGCCGGCGGATGGACCGGCGCGCCGCGCTACCGCGGCATCGACGAGGAGGGGCGTGAAGTGCTCACCTACCTCGAAGGGCACGTGGCCTGGGAACCGCGGCAACCCGCGGCCGTGTGCTCCGACGAAAGTCTGGTGCGGGTCGCCCGGCTCGTGCGGGAGTTCCACGACGTGACGTCAGGAACCGAACTGGCCGGATCGCACGAGGTCGTGTGTCACAACGACCTCTCGCCCAAGAACACCGTCTACCGGCCCGTGGGCGGCGTCTTGCGCCCGGTGGCCTTCATCGACTGGGACCTGGCCGCGCCGGGCGAGCGCGTTCATGACGTCGCCCACGTGTGCTGGCAGTATCTCGGACTCGGGCCGGGCGTCGGGGACACGTCCCGAACCGCGCGACGGTTGAGGCTGATCGCTGACGGCTACGGGCTGACCGAACGCAGTGGTCTCGTTTCCGTGATCCTGTGGTGGCAGGACAGGTGCTGGCGCGGCATCGAAGCCGCTGCGGACTCCGGAGACCCCGCGATGGTCCGTCTCCGCGATGCCGGGGCGGTGACGGAGGTGCAGGAGGCGTATCAGTGGGTCTCCGATCACCGGGTCGACATGGAGAGCGCCCTGCGTTGACCACCGAGCACACCTCGTGCGCCGCTGCCGAGGACAGCCGAGAACCCACCCGCAACACGTGTACTCACGGCCATCGCCGTGAACGTCGAACGCCTCGGCAGCCGCCCCGCGTCAGCGAGGCTGTCTGCCGGCCGGCGGCCGGCAGACAGCCGGCCCGCCGGTGTGAGGTGTCTGGACGTAGCCTTCGGCCGGTGTGGGCAGCGCCTCGACGCAGGCCGTCGAACAGGCGTTGACCAGCAAGGGCAGGACATCAGCGCCCGACGTCCACAGTGAGATCCAGACCTGGCGGAGTTCCACACCCTGGACGCGCCGGTCACAGACGCTGCACGTACGGATCGCCGAGGCACCCCATGCACCAGGGTCGAGGTTTTCGAGGTCGCCCCCTTGGAGACCGGCCGCAGCGGCCGACAGCGGCGGAAACGGAGGCCGCCGCCTCCTCGATCAGTTCGAGAACACCTGCGGATTCGATTCCTCAGCTGAGCAGGTTTGGAATGCGCCAGCGGTGGACGCGCGGATCGGTGACCACAAAGACCACGTCACAGGCGTGGCCGACCAGGGTGAATGTGATGGAGACGCGGTCGCCGTCGCCGTGGGGCCAGGGGCCGATGGTGTGTTTGGCGCCCACCGCGAGTCGACCAGTGACACGGCGGCCGGCAGATTCAATCACGTAGCGGACCCCCGTGCCGGACCTACACGGGCTTGAACTCTCCACCGACAAGTCGGTGTTGAAGTAGGGCCGATCGCGCGCCACCCGGTAGATGGTTGTACGTGCTTCCCTTTCCACCAAGTACGGGAAACTGTGCAAACCGGAACCCTTCCCTGCCCGGCATTCGTACAAGCCGGTACAAACGGGGTTGGCGCCTGATATCGCGTCCCTACTGACTGCCTTGCTGCTGTCTCCGCGTGAGGTGATGAACGGGAGCATCATGCATATCACCATGACTGTCCAACCGAGTCTTGCGAACCACCGGCCCCAGCGGATCGAAATCCGTGGGGATTCTTCCTCCGGTACCTCCTCCAGGACCGGACCGGATCCGGTGTCGGGCGGAGTCAAGTCCAATGCTACGAGTCCATCGCTCGTGCCGACCATGAGGCGTGCACCCAGGACTGTCACCTTATGGAGTTCTTGACCCAGTACCAGTCGACTTCGTTCCTCGCCGGTGCGGGCGTCGAGCAGGACGAGGGATTCTCCACTGATCGCCACTGCGTATAGTGTTTTATCGGGTCCACGAATGAAACCGTTGACGTCTCTTGGGACTTTCCATGGCGTACCCGTCCACGGCGAGGTCAAGGTGTCGTCCGGGGCGACGCGGTAGGCGACCGTCTCGGCCTCTGGCCCGCTCAGGGTGTAGGTCGAGATCGGGTGGGCCCTGTAGTAGTTGTCGACGCCAACCTTGATGTCCGGGCCCAGTCGACGCCCCGACTTCAGATTCCATACCTCTGCTGACGCTTTGTCGAAATTTTTGCGACAGGCGAGCAGCAGGGTGCGGTCCGTCCGGTCCGTTACTGGTATCAGGGTTTCAACGCTCATATCGTCTCGGAACCGCAGTTTCCGCCATGGCGCTTTAAGCGGCTGGTTGGTTTCGGTGTCCCACACTTCGACGATACGGTCGTGCTCATCGGCGCCGTAGGCGCGCTCGTGCGATATGGCCAGTGCGGTCGTGCCGTCGGACAGCCGTACCGGCGCGTGCGCGGTTACCTTTCGCGATCGCCAGGTGCCCACCCGCCGTGGGGGATCGGCTTCGTCGGCCGCAGCGTCCAGGCGGTGCAGCCAAAGATCGTCTTTGCGACGTACGGCGAGGATCAGTGAGTCCGGGCTGACACCGAGAACCACGGTGTCGTCGAAGTTTGTCACGTCCTGTCCCAGCGGGGTGCCACCGCCGGCAAAATCGCCTGTGACAGGATTCCACAGACGGGCGGTGTACGTCTCGGGGGCGTCCTCGCGAAGAACGACGAGATATTTGGCACCGTACGGCAGGACGCCCCTCACTTTGTCGGGGGGCAGCGGGCGCCCTATTGCCCTTCCGTCTGTCATGCGTAGCAGAACATGCTTGTTCCCGTGCTTCGCGGCCACGCACTCGGGGATTTCGTGACACCACTGCGGAGCGGTCACTGTCCCAGTTGTTCCTTCGAAATGAGGCCGAGCGCTGCGACCGTTCACGAGGGCGGAGATTCTGATCTCTCCCCGCTGTACCTCGGCGAGGAGATTCCGTCCGTCATTCAAACGCAGTGAGACCTCACGGCCGAAAGTCGTCGTCGGATATGGTCCTGCCACACGTGTGTTGTCGTGGCGCCACAGCCACAGACTTCCACTGCTGTCCTGGACGAGCAGCAACTCACCGTCGGGGCCCGGAAGCACCGCCAAGGCGTACAACATCCGGGCGAGACCGGGGTCGGCCAAGTGGTCCGACAGGTCAGGGAGGACTCTGGTGTGGGGGAAGGCGAAGTAGATGGTCCCGAGACCGGTGTGGCACACCGCGGCCTGCTCGCCGCCTGGCAACGTGATGGTCAGTCCTGTACCGGTGCGGCCGAACGGCTGCCAGTTCCGCATGTCCCACACCTGCACCCCCGCCTGTCCGTCCAAGCGGACGAGCACGGGGCGGCCGCCTGGCAAGGTGAATGAGGTCAGCGAGGTAGTGCCGTACTCAGGTCTTTGGCCGCTCAGCGGGGCGGCGATCGGCTCAGCGCTGGAAACGCTGCTCCAGAATTGGACCGCACCGTCATTGCCGAGGCTCGCCAGCGCGGAGCCATGATCGGGGAGATCGACCGAGGTGACGCCTCTGACGTCGCTGCCGAGGCTGACACTCAGCGCCACCTTCGGCATCCGCGCCCACGTCAGTTTCCAGAGTCCGTCCTCGCTCTGTCCTGTCGTGGGACGGCCTGTGGCCCGCGTGGTGGCCAGAGCGCGAGGGATGGAGCGGTCGGCAGGCGGGAGGGCGGCCAATTCACGCCAGGCAGAAAGGACTCCGACGACCGGAGGCGGCAGTTCCCGGCGGCCGAACGCATCACGCAGTGCCTGATCCCGCACCGCGGCGGGGTCGAGACGGTCCAGCAGAGCCTCTGTGCCCGCGAGTTCGGACCAAGCACCCGCGACGGAGACATGGGCGGCCAAGTGCCTTGCCAAGTAAGGGGTCAGTTCTCCGAACTGCTCGGGATGCGCGACCTGTTCCGCGGCCAGTTCCAGCAAGGCACCCGTGACCAGGGCATCCGGGCTGTTTCCGGCAGGGGCACTGGCGTGCGCACCGATGAAATGCTCTTGAAAGGTGCGGTGCGCGAGGCGGTAGACAGTCTGTCCGTCCTCCGCGTCCAGCATGATCAGCGCGCCTGCCTGGTGCAGGACGTCGTCGATGTCGCGCTCCGTCACGGCGCTTTCGATGACGGGGCCGTGGTCGGCGAGTGCGGTCGCCGCCGTCGCCCACACCCCGCCCGAGCGGGGCATTCCCCGGCCTTGTCCGAGGGCGAGCGCGTGCAGCAGTGCCAGCGGGCGGTGCGCGAGCCGGGTTCTGATCGCTGCGAACGTGGACTCGTGGTGCTGGGCGGCGAGCCGGCGCAGTTCGTCAGCCTTCTCCGGGCGCAGCAACTCGGGGCGGGCGACGATTTCGGCGACCGCGATGCGCGCGGACAGGAAGTTCTGTCCGCCACTGCGAGCGAGGGCGGCGACCTCGTCGATCAGTGCGTCGGAAAGGCCCGGCGTTCCGGTCGTGCGCGCTGCGATCAGCCTGCGGCGTACGTACAGGCCGAGGTCGTTCGGAACATGCTTGACCGTGAGCACCTTCGTGTCGCCGGTAGGTCCCAGAGCGGTGAGCAGGTCGCGTTGCGTCCCGCTGCCGGGGCCGAGTTCCGCAGTCCTGGTGCCGACGACGACGCGGCAACCGGGCAGGTCCGTGATACGGCGCAGTACGGAGGAGGCGATGGCAGAGGGTTCACGGGCTTCGTCCAGGGCGTCGGCGAGAACGGTGAAAGGTGCCCCACGGGAACCGAGATGGGCGCGCAGGGTGTCCATGGTGAACCCGTCTCGGCCCCCGTGGGGCACGCCGGCCGCGTCGCACAGTCGGTCGATCACGTGGGTCACGGACAGGCCCGCCAGGTGAACGACCGCGTCGAAGCAGTCGGGGGGCGGGAGTTCGAGGTCGTCCGGCTGCTCCAACTGGCCTGCCTCCACGAGAAGTTCGCGGAACTCCTCGTCAGCCAGGACGACCAGGTGGCCGAGCAGTGCGGACTTTCCCGTGCCCGCCGGTCCGGTCACCACGAGCATCCCGGCGTCCGTCGCGCGCAGCCACCCGGCGATCTCGCGGGTCTCGCTGTGGCGACCGGTGAAGAACCAGGCCTGCTCGCTGAGGTCACCGCCGCGTGCCTTGTCGTCGAAGTGGCGCAGTGCCTGAGGGCGGGCGGCGAGGAATTCCCGCAGCCGCTTTATGTCGTCGGCGGTCGCTGTGATGCCGGTGGCGGGGGCATCGCGCAAGCGTAGGCGTGCAGTCACCTTGTAGGGGACGGCGAAGCCGCCCGTAGTGCTGTGCCTCAGCCGGTTGTCGAGACGGCGGACCAGTTCGCTGACTTCGAATTCCGGCCCGTCCATCCGCAGGGAGGCCACCGTCGCGGTGAGGGCTTCGTTGAAGGCGCCCAGGTGTGTGGTGCCCTCACTCCCCGCGGCGACCAGAACCAGTTCACCGGGGACGGCGTCAGAAGGGAAGCCGTGCACCGCGGACATGAGGCCGTTCACGAAGGCGGGCGCGTCACATGACTCGATGACGACCATCGCCCAGTTCCCAGGCGCCTGCGCACGGTGGGTCCATTCGGCTCTGATCCGCCGTGCCAGGTCCAGGGGTGTTTCCGCATCGGTCCAGGCGCCGGGTGTCTCGGCGTAGGCAAGGGCGGCGGCATCACCGTCGGAGTGACCGTGGCCCATCCACAGCAGGGCCGAACTGCGTGGAGCGGGCGGTGATGCCCAAGCACCCAGACGCGCCGTGGCCTCGGTCCGGGTCACCCGCTCAGGCCGTCCGAACCAGGGCACGTGCCGACCACCGAGCTCTGCGAGAAGCTCTGCGGCACGCTCGGCACACGTGGCCGCCCCCTGGACATCGTCGAAGTGGTCGTACACGCCGATGGGCATGGTGACTACGTCGAAGACGGGTTGTTCGGACGTCATTCCTCCCAGAGGCTCAGCTCATCGCCGGGTGCGGCCATCAGAAGGCAGCTCACAGGAGAGGCGCCGGTCTGTTTCACATCGATCCGGTAGACGCCCGGGGTCGATATGAGAGCCCGGGCCGTGATCTCTGCACCCTGCCGTCGGAAGACCGGACGTGCGACCTGCTCGTGACTCTCAGCCGAAAGGATGCGGCAACCGAGGCCGGCGGCATCCCCGCTTCCGACCACACGCACGGTGAACGACTGCCCCACCGCAACGAGGTCCGGGGCGTCGACGCCGATGCCCTGCGCCCCCAGTGCTGGACCGAGGGCTTGCTCGGTGAGGATGGCGTGGGCCAGGTCCAGGCTCTCCGGTGCCTTGGCGAGGGCCGCGTGCTGCTGGGAGAGGTAACCGGGGCGATCGGCGAACCCGGTCGCGGAGAGGCGGAAGACGGTGCCGTCACCACTGTGGTCCTCGCAGCCGCCGTCGGCCTTGCGCAGGAAGTTCTTCGGATTCACCTTGCCCGCTTCGATCGTCATGCTCTGAGCCGTCGGCTGGTTGAGCCCGACGACGGTCCGGAGCTGCGGGGGTGGCGTGTCCGACCAGCGGTGTCCCAGACTCAAAGCCGCCAGGTCCGCATTCCCGCCGATCGCCACGGTGTCGGCTTCGGTGAAGAGACGGGGCCCGCCGTCCTCATCGACACAGCGATAGCGGGGCAGCAGGTCGTACACTCCGGGGAGTGTCGCCGCCAGCGTACGCAGGTGCTTCCTCGGCAGCGGAACCGGTGCGCCCCGGCCGAGGTTGAGGATGACGGCCGCCTTGACCGCGCCGAAGTACGGAGTGCCGAAAGTGGTCAGCTTCCGGACTTCGGCTGCCCCGCCGAGGTCTTCGACGAAGTGCCGGGCGAGCAGGCCGCCCATCGAGTGCGCGACGATGATCAGCTTTGCGTCACTGTGTCCCTCGCCGAACTTGCGCCAGGAGCGAAGATGGCGTTCGGCCGCATCTGCGAGGAGTTGTGCGGTGTGGCGTACCGGAAGCCTCCAGTCGTACGGGAATTCCGCGACCGCGCACGGATGAACGCAGGCTGCCTGAAGCTTTCGCACCAGGGCCGTGTACGGTTCGGCCCCGCGCAGCACTGGTGCGTACGCAGGTGCGCTCAACAATTTGCCGGGCCGGACGCGGCCGGTCCTGCCGGACAGTTCATCATCGGTCAAAGCGAGCCGACGAAGCCCGCGTCCGGTCGTCCAGGTGGATACGTACCAGCGCGGATCCCTCAGCCCCCACAGCATCGCGCCGCTTTCGTCGTCGATCAGTTCACTGCCCATGATTCCTGGTACGACCAGGACCGCGTCTCTGATCTTCATGGTTCCCGCGTCGTTCACCACGTCCCCCTGCGCCCCTCTCGGCCATTGAAAGGCACATTTCACACACGGCGCAATGACTGCGGCGGTCCGTTCAGAGGCACGGGAGCATGGACCAGCGCATAGGTGCACAGTGATGCGAAGCGAGCCCCGCCGGGTTTTGCGGAGTCCGCGGCCTGTCATACGGCATCCGTCAGGTCACCCCGTCTCATACTCATGATCGCCGGCTGTGTGGGGGGCGTTGAAGCTGGTCGGCAGGCCCGCGACGGGCATGCTGGGTTCAGCTCGGCAACCTGTAGCTGAGTGTGAATTTTCCGTGGTGGTGTGGGATCTTGCTGCGGAAGAGTGCGTCTTGGAAGTTAGGGCTATCGTGGGTGATGCCAATTTCCAAGGCTTCGAGTTCCTCGACCACGAAGTTCCCACCGGGGTCCAGCTTCTGATAAAGGAAGGGCTGGAACGGGTCCTCGGTGCCCAGCTCGATCGTCAGAGTCGTCTGAATCGGCACCTTCGGCTCTATCGCGGCGGTCTCGTTGCTTTCGACCCTGTCCTCGAAGATCTTCTCACCGTCGACTCGGAGTACGATCGGCTCCTCCGCCTGTTCGAGGAACTGGGCGAATACATCTGAGAATTTGACGTTCGTCATCAGGTTCCCCTCTTGCGACTGGCGCCGCTCGCTGGGGGAGGTTTGCGGCGTGAATGATGTCAGCGAGACGCTGCTCTTTCAGCATCGTGCAGGGAGCGCTCCGCAATGTATGGCCGTTCACGAGGGCGGCCAAGAATAAAGGTCCGGGGATTGCCTGTTTCCGTACCCCAGGCCCAGGGCGGCAGGCCATCCGCGGAGGGTGCTTTTGGCGGCGCCCTATGTGGTGAGGCGGCCGAGTCGCTTGTAGACCCGCGGGTCGCCCGTCATCGCTCCGGACGGGATTGGACGCCTCGGCCCGGGCTGGCATCTCCGGATTCCAGACGCCTTTCCTTATTATGTTCACATAGCGGCCATCTCGCACCTCAAGCCAAGCCGGAGGATCGTGGTGCCTTTGGGCTGGCGAGAAAAGTCTCGGCATGGAGTGGCACCCCGGCGGGGATCTGCCGCACGATCGGGTGACATCTTGACCTGCCCCACCTCTCAGGTTCCAGTTCTGCTGGCTAATTGACGGCCTTCACGAAAGGCTGCCGGACATGCCCCGCGCTTACCCCGCTGAGTTCCGCGCCCGCGCCGTCGCGTTGGTGCAGGCAGGAAAAGAGCAGAAGCAGACCGCCGTTGACCTCGGCATCCATCCGGTCACGTTGTCGAAGTGGTTGCGCCAGGACGACATCGACAACGGCCGGCGTCCTGGCAGGGTCTCGGAGGAGTCCGCGGAACTGCCTACAGCACGGCGGCGGATCCGTGAGCTGGAGACCGGCCCGTCGGGATCGGAGGGCCGCGGAGCGAGGGGACGGCGGCCGAACGCACTGCCGAGTGCCGGTCGGCCGGGACGCTGTGGCAGGACGGGGCCGATCGGCCTTTACTGGAAGGTGAGGATCACCGGAACGGGCGACCGAATCGTGTCGCCCGACGCTGGACGCTTCGCCAAGGCAGGAGGTCGTGCCATGGACCAGCCTCTGCGAGAGCGCGACCTACCGCACCTCGTGGTCGACCGCCCGGACCGGCTGCGCGGCCGGGTCTTCGTCCTCGACGACCAGCCGATGCTGGTCGGTCGGGACTCCGACTGCCAGATCCAGGTGGGTGATCCGGGCGTCAGCCGACGGCACGCGGTGGTGTGGCGGGCCTCGGGCCGGACCACCGTCGAGGATCTCGCCTCTACCAACGGCACCATGCTGAACGGCCACCTGGTGCACGGGCAGCAGGTGCTGCACTCGGGCGACGTGCTGGATTTCGGGCCCTTAGAGGTGCATTACGAAGAGCTGCGCTCCGCCGCCCGGACCGTTCAGACCCCCAAACCCGGAGCCGGCGGCCCCCCGGGCGGTACCTCGGACACCATGCCGGGCTGGGGCCCCGCCCCCGGGCACGGGCCCACGCCTCACGGCGCTCCCGCCGCAGGGCCGCCGCCCTCCGGCCCTCCGGGTCGCCCGCCACCGCGCGGGGCCGGCCGTACGCCGCCCGGCGGCGAGCGGCGGTTCGACATCGGGGAGCAGCAGGCCGACCGGCTGAGCAATGTCGCCGGGGACCAGTACAACTACGTTCAGCAGGCGCAGCGCGAGAGCTTTTTCAAGGAGATCGCCGCGACCCGCACCAGGGCGCGACACCTGATCATGCTCGGTTTTCTGTTTTATCTGGTCGGGGGCGGCATCTTCGGCTGGGTGATCATTCGATTCATTATCAGGACTAACGACGATATTTCGTCGGGGACTTCGGACTTCGGCTCCTCCCCGGAACTGCTCGGACCGAAGGTGGCCGGGGTGCCGGCAGGGGCGGTCGGGTTCGCGATGGCGGCTGTCGGGACGGTTCTGACGGTCATCGGGATCGTTCTGCACATCGTGACGACGTCCCGGCGCCGCCGCTTCGAGGACGCCGAGCGGCAGGCGTCCTGGCGGCAGCGCTGAGGAGACGGGGAGCCATGGCCTTCAACATCGGCAACCAGCAGGGCGGCGTGGTCAACAACGTCGCCGGGAACCAGACCGTTCACGGTGGCCAGTCGGCCGCCTTCACGGCGGGCGGGCAGGAGGTGCGCGGCCTGGTCCGGGAACTGAGGGAGTCGATCGAGCGGACGGCGCTGCCGCCGGCGATCGAGCCCGAGGTACGGGCCGAGCTGGACTCGCTGGACGAGGAGGTCGCCCGGCCGGAACCGGACCGGGAGACAGTGGCGGGCCGGCTCGGCCGGATCACCCGGCTGCTGTCCTCGGCGGGTGCGCTGGCCACGGCCGGCACCGGGCTGATCGGGCCGCTCGGAGCGCTCGCGGGCTGGCTCGGCGCACTCGGCCAGCCGATCCTGCGGGCGATCGCAGGTTGATGGGAGGGGGCTGACGGAGAGGGCTTCGACCCCGGATGCCGGACACGGGCCACCCGGGTCCGACAAGACCCGGCCCCAGCCCATCACCGCAGGGATCAGCATCCGTACACCACCAAAAGTCGACCGGGCTGGGTCCGCTTCCGGGCCGCGCCGGGCGGCCCGCACGTGGTGAGGAGTCGGTCACAGCCCGTGACTGGTCCAGCTTCTTCGCGGCCCGCAGCTTCCTCAGCAGCACCAGGTGGGGTTCGTCCCAGACGCCGGTCTCGTTCCACGCGGCCAGACGTCGCCGGCAGGTCATGCCCGAGCCGAAGCCCAGTTCCTGGGGCAGGTACTCCCGCTGGATGCCGGTGTGCAGCACGAACAGGATCCCGCACAGAGCCTGCCGGTCCGGGACCCGCGGCCTGCCCTCGGCCAGCTTCGGTGCCGGTTCGGGCAGCAACGGCTCGATCAGCGACCACGGTTCATCCGACACGATCCACGGCCGCGACTGACGTGTTCCCACGGCCGGACCAGCGGCCACCCCAGCCGAAGGTCACATGACCAACAGCTTCTGTTAGGGCCTTCTAGAGCATCACATTTCCTTCGGTCATGCTGAGCCGGGTGACCCTGCGGTGGGCGAGGAAGGTGCGGTGGGCCTCGATGGTCTCGGCTGGGCGGATGGGGGGATGGCGGGCCAGGGCTGGGGAACTCTCTGGTTGATCGACCATAGGCGTGATCGACAGTGGTGTTCGGCGCTGGCAGGCTGGCCCGATGCGGATACCCAGACAAGCAGCCAGAGTCGCGGTTTTGGACCCGGCGGGATCGGTCTTCCTGTTCCGGTATGACAACGAGGAAGTCGGCGTCCACTGGGCGATGCCCGGTGGTGGGCTGGATCCGGATGAATCGCCGCTGCAGGCCGCTGAGCGCGAGCTGCGCGAGGAGACCGGATGGGCTGACATCGAGATCGACGGCACCTTGCTGTGCCTTTGGGAACACGACTTCACCAGGGCTGGAGTGCCGGTTCGCCAGCACGAGCACATCTTCCTCGCGCATGGCCCCCGCCGGGATCCGGTCGGCGACCTTGTTGCTGCGCATGTCGCGGACAAGATCCTGCGGTGGCGATGGTGGTCACCGGCTGATCTGGTCGGTGGTCGTGAGCCGTTGTGGCCGCCGCAGCTGCCCGAACTGCTCGCCGACGTGGGGAAAGACGGTGCACCGGCGACGCCCGTCGACCTCGGTTTCGTCTCGAACGGGTTCGTCGGCGGGAGCTGACCGGAAGCTCAGGAGCTTCCTCCTCGGCTGACTGCGTCAGCTGGGGACCGTTCCCTCGCGCCGCATTACGGTGGCCAGCCTGCCGAACCGCTGCGGGCTCGGCCCGGTGGGCGGGGCTGTCCAAGACGGCTCCGACGCAGTGATCACAGCAGCCACACGAAGACCATTTCAGTTGCCGGTCCCGCCCCACCCCGTCGATCCTGTGTGCTCAACACACAGAGCGGGGAGGGCGTATGGGGCTGATTCTTTTCCCGGGCGACGGAGATACGACCAGTCCTGATGTCTCCTGGTCCTACGGCGGCTTTGCCGCCTTCCGGCGGCGCCTGGCTCGGGCCGAGGGGTTGACCCTCTCCGGGATGCGGGGCTTCGGCGGCGAGCTGCCGTGGAGCGAGGTGTCCACCGTGCTGGAGCCCCTGCTCGACCACCCGGACGTCGGCGGTGACGACCTCTCGCCCGCCGATTGCGCCGCGATCCTGCCCCGCCTGGAGACCGTCATCGATCAATGGGCGAAGGACGGTGACGGCACGCTCCTTCACGAGCACACCGAGAAAGGCCGCCGGCTGGCTACCGTTCTGCGTCTCTGCGTCGAGAAGGACGTACCACTGCTCTTCCTCTGACCGCCGCCACCGACGGCGACTGCCGGCAACGGACGGGCTACGCGGACGAGGACCGGTCACGGCCGGTGTCCGGCCTCGGATCCGGCTGGTCCGCCGGACACCTCCTGGGGGCAGGAGTACGCCTGTAGGTTCGCGGTGAGGTCGCGGGGCCGGGCTTGGTGAATGCTCGCCGGCCGTGCAGGACGAGCCCGAAGTCGTGCAGTTAAGGTTCACCGGGTTGAGCACGCTCGGCCTGAGCGTGTCGGACGAGGAGGGCGGGCATGACGCCGAGACCGTCGATGGACGAGGCCGTTGGACTGCTCGAGGGCGAGCTCGGGCCCCGGCCACCTGCTGCTCCGGTCACGGAAGACCTCTGGCTCGCCTTCCTCCGTTTCGGCCGACGACGGTTCCACGTCCCGGACACACCGGATGCCGACGGTCTTCTGTTCCAGTACGGCATCCACGCGTTCGACGGTCCTCCGATGTTCACACTCGACCTCGTCCGGCAGTTCGAGGTCTCCGACAGCGATGGTGATCACGACCACTACGTGCAGGTCCACTGCGAGCTTCGATACGGACTCACGCCCGCTCTTGAGGCGCTGGGAAGCTTTGACTCGTGGTTCTTCCACGACGCCGGAGACGATCTCGAAGCGTGGGCCCAAGAGCTGACCGAGCGGGCGGCCTGGACAGCGATCCACGGACTCGAGCCGACCGGGATCAGGGTGTACCGAGAGCGGGTGTAGTAACCCTCGACCACCGCAGTCCACCACTCGTTCGACAGACCCGCCTGTCTCGCCTTTTCTGAGCCGCTGTCACACTTGACTGTCCACGGTTGTACGGCTGGTGACAAGGCGACAGGGGGCGACGATGCGCATCGCGGTGACGGGAGCGGCGGGCGGTCTGGGCGGACGAGTGGTGCGGTTGCTCGCGGACCGGGCTGACGTGGACGTCGTAGCGATGACCAGGCGGAGGCTGCCTGCCGGGACGTTTCCGCCGCAGGTGGAGGTCGCCGTTGCCGACTACGCCGATCAGCCCGCTCTGCGCGCGGCGTTGAAGGGCGTGGACACCCTGGTCTTCGTCTCCAGCGACGGGCCCGACGCACAGGTGCTGCTGCACCATCGCAACGTCGCCGCCGCCGTGGCCGCTGAGCGCGTCGGC
Source organism: Streptomyces sp. NPDC058751 (assembly GCF_042746485.1). Lineage (NCBI taxonomy): Bacteria > Bacillati > Actinomycetota > Actinomycetes > Kitasatosporales > Streptomycetaceae > Streptomyces > Streptomyces sp. NPDC058751. The sequence continues at coordinate 93,956 of NZ_JBHYPZ010000014.1, forward strand.
CACGTCGCGGCGCTGAGCAGCGTCGACGCCGACACGGCATCCCCGTTCTGCTACGCCGTGGTCAACCGGCTCACCGAGGATCTGTTTCTGGCTTCCGGCGTCCCGTGCTCGTTCGCCAGGGCTTCGCTGTACATCGAGTTCTTCCAGGGCTGGCTCACGAAGGCGCGTGCGACCGGGCTGCTGAGGCTTCCGGCAGCGGATGGCCGGGTCTCCCTGGTGGCGCGCGACGACGTGGCCCGCGCCCTCGCCGCACTCGCGGTGGGTGGGCCGACGGGCCGTCACCATGACATCACGGGGCCCGAGTCGGTGGACCTGGCGGGCATCGCCTCGATCACCGCGAAGGCGTGGGAGACGCCCGTCGCCTACGTGGACGTCCCGGTCGACACGTACTGTGCCGAGACGGCGGCGACCGGCCTGGATCCCTGGTGGCTCTACGCCTTTTCGTCGATGTTCGCCTCTGTGCGCGAACAGCGCTGGGATCGGGTCAGGGACGACTACACCCGGCTGACCGGCCGCTCTCCTCTTGCTCTCCATGACGTCCTGTCGGCACACCGGTGAGAGGGCCGGACACCGCCGAGGGGACGATCGTCGACTGCCGTGGCCGGCATGCCGTGGAGTGCGGCATCAGCCGCCTCGGACGCAACCGGGCGGCAGCCCCCGGTTCGACAGGCCCGCCGTCCGCTACCCGGCCACCGTCCACATCACCGCCGTCGACGAATTGCTCCGCCTGCCTCGAAACACGGTCTACTGGTCGCGCTCGGGCCAGGTGGGGCCGTGATCGGTCCAGATGACACCCTTGTTGCGGCAGAGGCAGAAGGGGTGGCCGATGGGGTCGGTGTAGACGCGGAAACCGTAGCCGTCGGGGCCGGTGCAGTCCCGTTGCAGGGTCGCGCCGAGGGCCAGGACACGGTGCTGTTCGGCCTCGATGTCGTCGACTTCGAAGTCGAGGTGGAACTGCTTGGGGTGCTCGCTGTCGGGCCACCGTGGGGCGCGGTAGTCCTCCACCTGGATGAAGGCCAGTTCGATCTCGCCGAACTGGATGCCGGCCCAGTTCTCGTTGCTGCTCTCCTTGACCGGGAGTCCCGTCACCTCGGAGTAGAAGGCTGCCAGCTTCATCGTGTCCGGGCAGTCGATGATGAAGTCGGTTAGTCGTAGCATCCCGCGATCTTGCCACAAGACCGAACAAGCGCGATGACAATGCCGTCGCGGCTGGTGAGTTCGCTTGGCAGAGGCAGAGGCAGAGGCAGAGGCGGACCGTCGGTCTCCGGGGGACGCTCGATGTCATCGCTGCGGTCGTGCCGCACGAAGGGCGGCACCCGGCGGCAGCCGGGATGCCAGGGACGGTGTCGACACTCCGATCCGCTGCGGGCGGGATCCGTTTGAAGACGGACCCCGGGGTGTCGCCGGTGTCGGTGGAAGAGTGGGCCGGTGATGTGGCCGGCGGCCGCCGCTGAGTCGTTGGTGTCCTTTTGCTCATTGACGGTCAGCGGTGGTCGCGGCCTTGGGTGTCAGCCGGGTGTGTCGGCGGTTTCGGCCGTGCTGGTGGTGTGTTGCCGTGGAAGCGTGCCTGCTGGCGGGGCCTGCCGCACGGCCCGGTTGGCCGTGGTGAGCAGGGCCAGGGTGAGGAGCCATGCTCCGCAGAGCCAGACCAGCGGTTCGGCGCCCAGCATGGTGATCAGCGCGCCGCCTGCGAGCGTGCCGATCGACAGGGATCCCGTGGTGAGCGTGGAGACCGCGCTCGTCGCCCGGCCCCGGAGCCCGTCGGGGGTGATGGCCAGTTGGTGCGTGGTCATGGCCACCGTGTAGACCGGAGCCACCAACGACTCCGCGGCCGCGACCACTGCCAGCACCAGCGGGTTGGGCGCGAGAGCGTACAGCGGGAACATCAGTGCCTCCAGCCACAGCATCACCACGGCGATCCGACCCAGCGGAAAGCGGCGCGTGGCCCTGCCCGAGACCAGCGCCCCCGCCATGGCGCCGACCGCCGCGCCGCTGAAGATGACGCCGATCCACAGCGGAGAGGCGCCCACCTGCTGGGCGAGGGTGATGATCAGCAGGTAGCCGGCGCCGTAACGCACCTTGTCCGCGGCCGAGACCAAGGTGAGGAAGCGGATGACCGGCTGGCGCCAGAGCCAGCCGAGCCCCTCGCGGATCTCGGTGGTGAGGCGGGGTGTCGTCCGAACGTCCTGCCGGTCTGCTTGGAAGCGGGCACGCATCAGACGCAGTGACGCCGCGGACACCGCGAAGGAGAGCGCGTTGACGGCGAACGGCACGGTCCGGCCGACGGCGTAGAGGGCGCCGGCGAGTGGGGCCCCGAAGACGCCCACCGCGCCGGCGGCGGACTGTGAGTAGCCGAGCGCGGTGGACAGTTGTCGCGGATCGACCACGTTGGGCAGCGCGGCTGTGTTCGCCGCCTGGAAGAGCGTGGTCAGGATCCCGGCAAGTACCGCTGTCGTGTACAGCTGGGGCATGGTGAGCCTGTCCAGCCACAGTGCGACGGCGACGCCGGCGGTGAGTACGGCCCGGCCGAGTTCACACCAGATCATGGTGGCCTTGCGGTCCCACCGGTCGGCCAGGGCGCCGGCGATCAGGCCGAACACCAGGAAGGAAAGGGTGCCGAGGCCGAGTACGAACCCGGCTTGGGCGGCCGACCCGGTGAGGGCCAGCACGATCAGCGGCAGGGCCATGAAATGAGCCTGGTCGCCGATGGCGGAGACCAGTTGGCCGCTCAGCAGCAGCGAGAAGTCCCGGTTCCGGAACAGGCCGGGACCGTGCAGGGAATTCAAGGGGTGGGGGGTTATTGGGGTGTGGTGGTGATGGTGGCGGTGAAGATGGTGTTGTTCTGTTGGTGGCCGGTGATGTGGGTGGTGGTGTGGGTGGTGGTGTGGGTGGTGGTGTGGGGGGTGGCGTGGGGGTGGGGGGTGGCGTGGATGTGGAGGGGGGTGGTGAGTTCTGCGTAGTGGTGGAAGTGTGCGTTGATGGATGTGTGGGTGGGGTGGGTGGGGGTGGTGAGGGCGGTGGTGGCCTGGTGGGCTGCTTCGAGGAGGACCATGCCGGGGTAGTGGTCGCCGGTGTGGTCGAAGAGGGTGGGGTGGCGGGGGTCGGGGTCCAGGAGCCAGTGGCCGGGGTGGTGGGTGGTGGGGTCGGTGGCGAGGACGACGTCGGTGGGGGTGTTCTTGCCGACGGTTGTGGGGGGCAGGGTGTGGTGGGGGTGGGTGCGGGTGTGGGGGGTGGGGGTGGGGGTGGTGCCGCGTATGCGGTGGTAGGCGGCGGGGGAGATGCAGGTGAAGCGGCCGCCGCCGGTGGCGCAGGGGCGGCCGTTGCGTTCGATGGTGATGTGCATGGTGAACTGGGCGAGCCGTCGGCCTTTGCGGACGGTGTCGGTGCAGGTGGCGGTCAGGGTGAGTTCGCTGGGGCCGTGCTGGATGAGCATGTTCTCGGTGTGGGTGTTCACGTGCAGGTGTGAGAGCAGGAAGTGGTGGTCCAGGGGGACGTCGTACTCGGCGTGGGCGAGGAAGAGCCCGGTCTGGCGGATGGTCTCGGCGGCCTGCAGGATCTCGTGGCGGCGGCCGTCGGTGCTGGTGAAGAAGGAGTGCATGCGCGGCCATTCGCCGGTGAGGGTGTAGCGGTCGTCGCCGGTTTTCTCGCATCCGGTCAGGAAGACCTCCGCGTGGCAGGCGCGGTGCACGTACTGGCGCGGGACGGTGGTGGTCAGCCGGGGCATCGCCTGCAGGCCGGTCTGTCCGGCCGGGCCGTGCGGGTGGTCGGGGTGGTCCGGGCCGGGTGCGGGGGGTGCCGCGGGTGGGGGGGATGCGGTGGCGGGTGCTGTCGTGCGGGTCGTCAGAGCGGTCACGCGCTCTCCGCCTCTCTCCATGCTGGTCGGGCAGATGGGAAGAACTGACAGGCCTCATAAGATACGGACTAACCGGTTTTGTTTTCAAGCCTGATTCCGTATGCCGGGGCCGCGGTCCGGGTGCCGGGGCCGGGGGTAAGCGGTGGCAAGTCTTCCGTTACGGGGTGATTCCCTCGGTGCGGGTCCGCAGGATTTTCGTCTGGGCATACCGCGCGTACGGTTTTGCTGATCGTGGGGGTCCGGGGGCGGGCCGGTCTTCCCGCCGGGGGCTGGTGCCCGGCCGGCGGCGGTGCCCGTGCAGGTTCGTTTTCCCGGGAGGGGGTCTGCGCGGTGGGGCCGTCCGGGTCGGGGAGCACGGGCCGGCGGCCCGGGTGGTCCTGCCGGGGGGCGGGTGCGGGCGGTGACGGGTCGGTGCGGGATCGGGGCTGGCGGCCGGTTTGCGGGTCTGCGGGATCGGGGGCTGGCGGCCGGTTTGCGGGTCTGCGGGGAGGTCTGGCGGTGCCGGCCGGTGTGGTGGCGGGGTGGTCGTGCGGGAGTGGCCGCGGGCGGTCCGGGTGCCGGTGCGGAGGGTGGTCATTGTCTGCGGGGAGGGCCGCGGGCGTCTGGGCGGGCTGGTCGCGGCCGTGTTCACCGCTGGCGGTGTTGTCCGGCCGGGCCGGTGCCGGGCGGATCGCGCGGGGTCTGCCGGGCCGGTTGGATGGTGTGGGGTCGTTTGGTGGGGGTGCGGCGGGAGTTCGCCGCTTCGCTGCCCGCGCGGGTGCCCGCCGGGCCGGTCCGGGCCGGTCCGGGCCGGTCCGGGCCGGTTCGGTGTCCCCGGGGGGTGCCGGGGCCGGCCGGGCCGGGCCGTCGCGGGTTTCTTTCGGGCCTCCTCCGCCTTGCCGGAGGAGGCCCGGCGGGGCGGTGCGGGTCTGTGCCCGATGATGAACGGGCTGCTCGCCCCTGGGTGTGGGGTTCTTGCCGGGGAGCCGGCCGGCGTGCTGATCGCGCTGCGGGACGGGGGCGGTGCCCGGCTGGGGGAGAAGGGGCTGCTGGAGGGTCTCGTCCTGCTGTGCACGGCGGGCGGCGAGAGCACGGTGGACCCGCTGGACGACGCGGTCGCCCTGCTGCCGGCCCGTCCCGGGCGGCTCGCGCTCCCGCGGGCGGGGCGGGGCGGGGTGGGGGAGACCTGGCGGGTGCAGGCCCTTGGCGCGAACGGGATCTTGCGTTGTGCGGTGGGGGCCGGCGGGGCGGTGGCCCCCGGGGAGGGGGAGGGGATCCGGCGGTCATCTCCTGCATCGCCGCGGGGCGTGATCCTTTGGTGCGTGATCCTTTGGTGCGTGGTGCGTGGTGCGTGGTGCGTGGTGCGTGGTGCGTGGTGTGTGGTGCGTGGTGTGTGGTGCGTGGTGCGTGGTGTGTGGTGTGTGGTGTGCGGGCCGGCCTGTTCGGGGGCATCGGTGCGGGCTGCCGGGAGGGTCTTTTCTTCGGTGGCGGACCGCATTTTTGTCTCGGTGCCCCGCCGGCGCGGCTGGGGGCGGTGTTCGCGCCGAGTGCTCTGTTCGCGGGGTTTCCCGTGGTGGCCCTTGCCGTGCCGGTGCAGAGCCTGTGTCCGCTGGAGTCGTTCGTCTCCGGGGGGCACCGTGGACTGCCCGTGCTGCTCGGGCCTTTTGCCGTGGCGGGGCAGCGGCCGTTGGCTGTGGTCCTGGCGCATTCCTGAGGGGCTCTGGGCCCCGTGGTGTCACAAGAGGCGGCGCACGGTGCTGGACGCGGGGCCGCGCGGTGCCGGACGCGGGGCGGCGGGGGCGGCGGGGGCGGCAGGGGGGCGGCGGGGGCCGTCCTTGTCCCGGGTGTGCCCGGGCGGGCCGGCAGCGCGGTGTGTGTCTTCTGCCCAAGGGGCCGGGGGGCCGGGGTGGTTGTTGTTGCGTGTCCTGCGGGGAGGGCGGGGCGGTTTTTGCCGGGTGCCGCACCGGGTGGTGTCTGTCCGTCGCGGTGCCCGGCACGTTTTCTCGCCGTAGCGGTCCAGAACCCGGGTGCGCCCGGGAGGGGGGCTCCCGGCCCCCGGCCCCCGGCACCCGCCCCGGCCCCCGGCACCCGCCCCGCCCCGGCCCCCGGCACCCGCCCCGGCATCCGGTCCGGTTCCTGGCATCCGGTCCGGTTCCTGGCATCCGGTCCCGGCACCCGGTATCCGGTCCCTGGCATCCGGTCCGGTCCCCGCCCGGCGTCCGGCCCCGGCGTCCGGTCCCGGCGTCCGGTCCCCGGTCCCGGCGCCTTCGGTTTCTGGGTCCGGTTCCCGGGTCCTGGGCTCTTCGGGCGGGGGTGTTCCGAGGGGGTGCCGGGCGCCGTTTTGCGGCGGGTGGGTGGGTGGGTGTCGGGGCCGGGGCCGGGGGTTTTTTGCTGTTTTGGGCCGTGTCTGTCCGGTGGGGTGGTGTGCGGGGGGTGTGCCGTTGTTCTCGGGCGGGTGTGCTGTCGGGGGCCGGGGGTGTCGTCATGTCCGTGGGGTGGTGGGTGCCGGCTGTGTGGTGGGCCGGGGGCGGGTTGTGGTGGTGCTGCGCAGCAGCGGGCGGTACCAGTGCAGGTGGGCGGTGAGGCCCTGGGCGGGGGCCGGGCCGGGGTCGCGGTCCAGTTCCCGCCAGGTGCGGGCGCTGCTGAACCAGTGGTCGGTGGCGAGCATCTCGAGGTGGTGCCGGGCGGTGGGGGAGCGGTCGGCCAGTTGCCGGGCCCGCTCCAGTGGCAGCAGTTCGCCCGGGGGCAGGTCCAGGTGCCGTGTCACGAGGCCGATCAGGGCCGAGGCGGGTACCGGGCGGGGGTGGTTGACGTGGAGGACCGGTGGCAGGCGGTGTTCTTCGAGGGCGGCCGCGGCGGCGGCCTGGGCCAGTGCGCCCACGTCGACGGCGGAGTGCACCGAGGGGCACGCCACGCCCGCGCCCAGGAAGCGCAGGAGCGAGGCCAGTCCGGGAAGCATCCACCGGTCGCCGGTGCCGTAGACGAGGTGCGGGCGCAGTACCGTGCCGCCGGCGGCCAGGACGTGGTGCTCGGCTCGTGCGCGGGTGCGGCTGGCGGCGGAGGCGGGGGCCTGTGCCAGGCGGGCGGGTGCGGCGTCGCGGAAGGGGCCGCGTCCGTAGACGGCGGCGGTGCTGACGTACACGATGCGGCGCACCCGGTGGCGCAGCGCCTCCTCGACCAGGGCCCGGGTGCCCAGGTCGTTGACCCGGTGCAGATCCTGTTCGTCGCCCTCCACGAGGCAGGCGCAGTGCACGAGGGCGTCGATGTCCTTGCACAGGTCCTTCAGCGAGGCGGGGTCGGTGAGGTCCGCGCGCACGGTCTCGGTGCCCTTTCGCGCGGGGGGAGCGTAGGGGCCGCGGTGCATCAGCCGAACCCGCGCGGGCGGTTTTGTCAGCAGGGCGCGGACCACATGGCGTCCGATGAAGCCTCTTGCCCCGGTGACCAGTACGTTTTTCAACATGTGCGGCTCCTTGGGATGCCGGGCGCGGGGCGCCGGAAAAACGGGAGTGCGTCGTCATCGGCTTGTGAAAATACGGACTACCTGGTTTTGTTCTGGTAGTGAGCGGGCACCTGGTGCCGTACCCAGCGACAACCAGGGAGGCCTTCATGGCGCGGCAGGAGCGCGCGATCCGGACGAGGGTGGCGATCGTGACGGCGGCCGCCTCGGTCTTCGACGAGTACGGATACGAGCGCGCCACCATCGGCGAGATCCTCTCCAGGGCCGGGGTGACCAAGGGGGCGCTCTACTTCCATTTCCCGTCCAAGGCCGCCCTGGCCGAGGGTGTGCTCAGTCAGCAGTTCAGCCTGGTCTCGGTGGAGCCGAGCGCCTCCAAGCTGCAGGAACTGGTGGACACCGGTCTCACGGTGGCCTATCACATGCGCAGGGACCCGCTGGTGAGCGCGGTGGCGAGGCTGAGCCTGGAGCAGGACGTGCGGGCCCAGTTCGGCACCGCGGCCCTCACCCAGTGGATCGATGCCACCAACTATCTGCTGACCGAGGCCAAGAAGCAGGGCGAGCTCCTCCCGCACGTGGTGCCCTCGGAGACCGCCTGGCTGTTCGCGGCGGCCTGGACCGGCGTGCAGGTCTATTCGCACATCCTGTCGCAGCGGGAGGACCTCGAGGCGCGGGTGGTGTCGCTCTTCGGGCACCTGCTGCCCGGCATCGCGGTCCCGGGTGTCCTGGCGAGCCTGGAGAACACCACCGAGCGGGCGGCGGAACTGGGCGCCAGGAGCCGGGAACGGGAACGGCAGGCCCTGGCCGAGGGGCCCGCGGACGGGCCGGACGGCGAGCCGGTGGCCGGGGAGCCGGCGGCGGCGGGCTGAGCGGGCCGCCGGGCCGGGCCGCCCGCCCGGCGGCCGCGCCGCGCGTTCACCGGGCGGCCACGCTCACCGTGGAGCGGAAGACCGGCTTTGCGTCCTGGTGGCCGCTGACGAGCACCGACTCCGCGGCGCCGGTGCCGGGGACGCGGCACGCCTCGATCACGCAGTGGCTGCTCAGTGCGGTCTCCCGGAGGAACTCGGTCGTGATGCCCAGCGGCACGCAGGGGCGCCCCAGCAGCGCGGCCGTGCTCTGGCAGACGGCCTCGAGCAGCATCATGGCCGGCACGTGGCCGACGGGGCGGTCGAAGAAGGCGGGGTGTTCGATGTCCACGCGCAGCCGCCACCGGTCCTCCTGCCCGGTGGCGGACAGGACGACGTCCGCGGGCGAGAGGCGTCCGGCGCTGTGCGGGGGGACGGGGGCGGTCAGCGCGATGACCCGGGGCCGGCCCCGCCCGGGCGGCAGGGGCGGGTGCGCCGGCGGGGCGGCCCAGGCGAGCGTGGCCCCGCCGGTCGCCGCCGGGCGGCCCTCGCGGTGGATCTCCACCTCGACGCGGAGCCCCGCCGGGGTGCTGCCGTGCCGCGCCACCGGCGTGGCGTCGACGCGCAGTTCGAGCGTGGCGGGCGTCCAGCCGATGCCCAGGTGCTCCGGGCGGACGTGCACGCGAAGATCCCTCACCAGCAGCTGCCGGTCGAGCGGGACGCCGTACTCGGTGTGGGCCAGCAGGATCCCGGCCTGACGGATCGTCTCGGCGGCGATGAGCGGGTGGTAGCGGCCGTCCGCGGCGAAGAGACGGTGCCCGCGGGGCCACTGGGCGCTCACGGCGAAGCGGTGCCCGCCCGCCGGCTCCCAGCCGGTGAGCATCACCTCGGCCAGGCTCGCGCGGTGGACCAGTTCCTTCGGAACGGTGGTGGTCAGAGGCCGCGGGAGCAGGGCCCCCGCCCCGGCGGGCGTGCTCGTCGCGCTCGTCGCGCCGGGTATCGCGTGACCGGCGTGCAGTGTGCTCACAGACATGGTCTCCCCCTGAGCCATGTTGGCCTGGTGCCGGGGGGAGCTCCCCGGCACCGCAAAGATACATACCACCCGGTTTAATTTCTAGAAGGAATGCGGCAACCGGCCCGGACGGCAAGGGGAGTCCCTCCTTCCGGGGCGCGGCGCGGCCGCCCCGGCCCCGCACCCCCGGGCCCTCCGGCGGGGTGCCCGGTGCCCGGTTCGCCCCGTATTCCCGGGCGTTTTGCCGCCGTTCCGGGGTGGCCCGGCCGCCCTCCCGTCCCCGGCCCGGAGCCGGGAGGGCGGATGCCCGCACCGCCCGCGCCGCCGGTCCGGTGCCGGGACCTTCATGGATCTTTACATAAACCGCCTAAGCGGTTTGTTACGATGTTCGTCGTGGGCTGGGCCGGGTGTTCTGGGCCCTGTCCCGGGAAGGGGCGTGGCGATGGCGACGGCGGCTGCCCCGGCACCGGCCGGGCCGGTGCCGGCCGGTGCGGGCGCGGGGCCGCGCCGGGCGGGGTCCGGGGGCCTTCGCCCGGGGCCGGCCGGTGTGCCCGCGGGGCCGGGCGGCCGGGTGCGGGTGCCGCGGCGGGTGCCGCCGGCCCGGGCGGCGCGGGGGCGCGGGCCGGGAGGCAGGGCGCCGCGGGCGCTTCGGGCGGCGCCGGTGTCGTCCGCTCCCCGTTTTCGCGGGCGCGGCCCGAGGGGCCCCGCCGCCGGCGTCCGGCGCCAAACGCCGGCGGGTGCCCGGGGGCCGGCCGTTTTCCGCGGTGCCCCGCGCCGGGCGTGCCGTTTCGCCGCCCGGCCAAGGGCCCGGTGCCCGCACACAGCAAGCCGCCGTATAGGGAACGAGCCCGGGGGCGGGCCGGTGGCGTCATCGGCCCGCCCCAGTCAGGAGAACCGTCATGGTGAAGCAGGAGCGTGCCGCGCGCACGCGGCAGGCTTTGGTGCAAGCGGCCGCCGAGGTGTTCGCCCAGGACGGTTTCGTTCTGGCGTCGCTCAACTCCATCAGCAGGAGGGCCGGGGTGAGCAACGGCGCGCTGCACTTCCACTTCGAGAGCAAGCAGGCCCTGGCCCGCGCCGTGGAGGACGAGGCGGCCGCCGTGGTGCGCGCCATCGCCGCCCCGGCCGCGGGCGGCGCGCCCAATCCGCTGCAGCGGCTCATCGACGCCACCCACGCCCTGATGGGGCGGCTGGACCGGGACGTCGTGGTCCGGGCCGGCTTCGAGCTGGCGGGCGGCCTGCCGCGCCGGGACGGCGCCGTGGACCTGCGCGGACAGTGGCAGGGCTGGGTCGAGGAGGTGCTCAGGGACGCGGAGCGCGAGGGGGAGCTCGCCGAGGGCGTGTCCGCGGCCGACGTGTCGGTCACCGTGGTGGCGGCGACGGTGGGCTTCGAACTGCTCGGCGCGGACGACCGGACGTGGACGTCCCCGGACACCATCGTGCAGTTCTGGGACCTGCTGCTGCCCCGGCTGGCGGCGGCCGACGGTTTCGGCCGGCTGGTGTCCGCCGGCACACCGGCCGCCGCGCCCGGCCGCACATAAACAGCACAAGCGGTCTGCCGGCGGGCCCCGACCGGGTGGCTCCCGGCGGAAGCCCCCCCGGGGTTCTGCCGCCCGGGGCGGCCCTTTCGCCGCGGCGCCCCGGGCGGAAGCCGGGCCGTTCTCCCCGGCCGGGGGGGCAAAAGTCCGGCCGCCTCTCCCGCCCGGACGGCCGGCCGGAGCCGGGTTCGCTCCGGGCGCCGGACCGGCGGAGGAAAATAAAACAGCTCAAGCGGTTTGATATTGACAGACTGTGCGTGCTGTTTTTTACTGGTCAAAGCCGGACACCGCACCGGGAGCAGGGGGAGACGGCGTGGACATCGATGTACTGGGCGCACTCGCCGTACGGCACGACGGCGGGTCCATCACGCCGACGGCGCCCAAGCCGCGCCAGGTGCTCGCCCTGCTGGCGCTGCGCGCGGGCCAGGTGGTCCCGGTGGGCGTCCTGACCGAGGAGTTATGGGGGGCCACGCCCCCGCGCAGCGCCCGCGCCACCTTGCAGACCTACATCCTGCAGCTGCGTGAACTGATCACCGCCGCCCTGGACGGCGGCCCCGGCGGCACGCGGACCGCTCCCGGGCCCCGCCGCACGGCCAAGGACCTGCTGCTGACCGTCCCCGGCGGCTATCTGCTCAAGGCCGACGGCGGCACCAGCGACGTCAGGGAGTTCGAGAGGCTCGCCGGCGTCGGGTACCGGGCCATGGACGCCGAGGACCACCCCCAGGCCGCCCGCCTGCTGCGCCAGGCGCTCGACCTGTGGACCGGCCCCGCGCTCGCCGACGTCCACACCGGCTTCCACCTGCAAACCGAGGTGAGGCGGCTGGAGGAGAGCCGGCTGTGCGCCCTGGACCAGCGGGTGGAGGCGGACCTGCGGCTGGGCCGGCACCGTGAGCTGCTGGCCGAACTGACCGTGCTGGTCAACCAGTACCCCACGCACGAGAGCCTGTGCGGCCAGTTCATGCTGGCGCTCTACCGCTCCGGGCGCCGCGGCGAGGCGCTGGAGGCCTACCGGCGGCTGCGCTCCACCCTGGTGCGCACCATGGGTCTTGAACCCTCCCCGGCGCTGGGCAAGCTGCAGCGCTCCATCCTGGCCTCGAACCCCGGCGCCCCGCCCGTGCGCCCGGCAATCCCCGCCCTCCCGGTGGCCTGACCCCCTCTCCCGCCGCCCTCCAGCGGGAATCGAGCACCGTCCAGGTTCCGCCGTGCAGCGTTGATCACACCGGGAGGAGGGGCCCAGCATGTCGTCGCAGCCAGCGCACCGCGCCCGGCACACCGTCGAGGTCGCCGCACCCGCCGGTGTCGTCTACGGCCTGCTCGCCGACGCCCCCCGCTGGCCGCTCCTGCTGCCCTCCTGCGTCCACGTCGAACGCATCGACTTTGACGGCACCGAGGAGAACCTGCGCCTGTGGGACCTCGGGCATGGCCGGGTGCGCTCCCGCCTCGTCCGCCGGGTGCTGCGGGCGGGCGAGCGCCGCATCGAGTTTTGGCGGCAGGACGCCCCGCCGCCCGGGGCACCGGCGTCCGGCACCCGAGGCGATGCCCCGGCTTTTTTGGGCCCGGCGTGCGGCACCTGGAGCGTGGAGCCCGACGGCGCGGGCCGGTGCCTGCTGACCCTGCGGCAAGACCGCCCGCCCGTTTCCGGCCAGGGGCCCGAGACCCTGCACGAGGAGGTGCGGGCCGAACTGGCCGCGCTGCGCGAGGCGGCCGAACGCTGGGACCGGCTGGACGAACTGCTGCTGTCCTTCGAGGACAGCGCCTACGTCGCCGGCCCCCCCGAACTCGCCTACGACTTCCTCTACCGCATCGAGGACTGGGCCGGCCTGGTCCCCCACGTCGAACACGCCGAGGCCACCGAGCACCAGCCGGGCGTGCAGGAGGCGATCGTGCACACCTGCGCCCCGGACACGGGGCGCACGTCCGTGTCCCGGGCGGTGCGGCTGTGCTTCCCGGCCGCCGGACGGATCGTCCACAAGCAGACCGCGGTGCCGCAGCCCCTGGCCGCGCACTGCGGGGAGTGGTACCTGGAGCCCGACGAGAACGGGGTGCTGGTGGTCCGCGCCCACCAGGTGATGATCGAGGAGAGCGCGGTGGAGGCCGTCCTGGGCGCGGGCGCCCGTCTCGTGGACGCCCGCCGGCACGTGCGCGAGCAGCTGGGCCGCTCAAGCACCGAGATCCTGGACCTGGCGCGGTGGCACGCCGAAAGCGCCGTGCGCCGGCTGCGATGAGAACGCCCGGCAAGAGCTCCGCGGCGGCCGGCACCACGACGACGAGGAGACCCGCGATGGCCCCCACCTGGCCGCACCGGGCCGCCGGGCGGCCCCCGGCGACCCGCACCGCACCCCGCCACCGCACCCCGCCGCCCCGGGACGCGGCACAGCACGCGGCGCACCTCGAAGCGCTGCTCGGTGACCCCCGCGAGCCCGCCAACCCCTACGGCCGCCCGGCGGTGTGGGCCGCGGCGCCAGGCGCCCTGCCCGCCCCGCCCGCCGGCCTGCCCGGCGCCGGGGACCTGGCGGACGCCGGCCGGCTCGCCCGCGCCCTGCGCCCGCTCTTTCGCCGGGATCTCGCCCTCGCCCACGCCTGGATCCTGCGCCCGCTGCCGAGCGCACCGGTGCCGCACCCGGCGGCCGCCCTGCTCGGCCCGGCGGCGCTGCTGGCGGGGGTGGGCGCTCTCCTGCGCGCCGTGACCCGCGTGGTGGACGGCCTGAGCCGTCACGAACCCGCCGCCGGGCAGTGGCGGCCGGTCCTGGCCTCGGTCTTCGCGGACCTGCTGGCCTGCGAGAGCCTGACGGCGGTGGCCCTGAGCTCCTGCCCCAAGGACCCGAGGACGTCGGCGGACGGCCCCGGCACACACGCCGGGGGCCCGCCCCCGCAGCCCGGGGAACTGCTTGCCGCCGCGGCGGGCTACCTCGTGCCCCAGCTGGCCGGCGACCTGCTGAACGATCTCGAACTGGTACTGGAGGAATGCGGTTTCGGCGGCGACACCCCCGAACGGCACACCCTGGCCAGGATCCTGCGGGACCGGTCCCTGGTCGGGGGCGACCAGAGGGCCGCCGGTGCCGCCCAGACCCGCCTCGTGCGGGCACTGGACACGGCGGGCGGCTCGTGGCCGGACGACGTCACCCGGTGCACGGCACTGTTCTGGACCACCGCCGGCCCCGCCGGCCCCGCGGCCTTCGCCGGTCCCGCCGTGGCACCGCGGGCCGGGGACGGCGAAGACGGCACCGCGGCGCTCGCCCGGCTCGGGCGCAGACTGGCCGCCGAGCAGCGGGCGCTGCGCGTGGCCTGCGCGGCCGCCGCCGCGCACGAGCCCGCCGACCCCGCGGCGCGTGCGCTGGCGGACCGCCGGGCCCTGCTGCTGCTGGCCGCCGCGACGACGGGCGTGCAAGAAGCGGCGGCCGCATCGCGCCTGCCCTTCCTCGGCGAGGCCGGCTGGGCGCTGCTGGCGCTCGCCAGGATCACCGGGCGGCTCGGGGCGGCGCTGCCCGACCACATGCCCGACGCGCAGCCGGGCGTGTGGGACGAACTGGCCCGGCGCGCGGCGGACGCGGTGGACTGCGACCTGTACGCGACGGGGCTGTCGTGGTGAGCGGGACGGGCACGGCACACGGCCGCGTGCCGGCGGACCCGTTCCTGCCGCCGTGCCACGTCCCCGGCCCGGACGGCCCCTGGGAGCAGGTCCAGGAGCGGATCGAGAGCACGGGCCGGGCGGTGGTGCACACCACCTGGGGCCAGTGGCTGACCCCGGTCCTGCTCGATCCCGCGCTGCGCACCCTGCTGGGCCGCGACTGGCCCCGCTACCGGCAGCACCCCTCCCCCGAGGGCCGGCTGGGCATCGCCGTGTCCCGGGCGGTGCTCAAGCACACGGCCGCGGCGGCCCTCGGCGTCCCCGCCCAGCGGCTGGACCTGGCCGCCCTGCCCGGCGGGCGGCCCGTGCTGCGCGGGCTCGGCGCGGACCTGCGGATCAGCCTCAGCCACACCGACGAGCTGATCGTGGCCGGGGTCAGCCGCACCGGGCCCATCGGGGTGGACGCCGAGCCCGCCGGGCGCCGGATCTCCTTCGAGGCGATGCGCGAGCACGTGTGCACCGCCCGGGAGGCCGAACAGCTCGCGGCCCTGCCCGAGCGGGAGCGCACCGAAGGGCTCCTGCGGCTGTGGACGCTGAAGGAGGCCTACACCAAGGCGCTCGGCCACGGGATGCGGCGCAGGTTCTCGGCGGTCGGCTTCGAGCGGGACGAGGCGGGAGGTGTCCGGCTCGCCGGGCACCCCCGCGGGCAGTGGTCCTTCGTCACCCATCTCGTCCAGGGACGCTTCCTGGTGAGCCAGGCGCACCGGCAGGACGCCGCGCCGGCCGTGCCGCAGGGCACACCGGCCCCGTCACCGGCCCCGTCACCGGTCCCGTCACCGCTCCCGCCCCCCGCGGACGGGCCGGTGCAGCCGCCGCACACCGCCCGGGTCATCGAATTCCCCGGCAGGCGCCGGGATCCCGGACCGCGGTGAGCGAACGCGTTCGCCGGCACTGCGGGCGCGGCCGGAAGAACCGTGCAGAAACGATTCGAAAAGGAGGCCGGGTGTTGGACACGGCTGCGGGGGCACAGGTGCCGGGCACCTTGGGCAGCGCATGAGCAGTCAGCACCGGCCCGACGGCGCCGTATTCGCCGTGGTGCACGAACCGCCCGGCACACGGGCCCGCTCACCGCTCGTCTTCGAGCTGTGCGGACTCTCCCGCACGCACGCCGAGGCGGTCGCCGCCCGCATCGCCCAGCACCACCGCGCCTACGACGTCGAACTGGCCGCAGACGCAGACGCAGGCGCCGTGGACGCCGACACCGCCGGCGCCGCGGGCACCGGTGCCACGGCGGACGCCGGTGCCGCGGGTGCCGGGCGTCCTGGCCGGCATCTGCTGCGCCTCACCCCCCGCACCCCGGCCGGCGAGGGCGCCCTGCCCGGCGAGGACCTGCTGGCCGATCTGCTGGCGCCGCCCGCGACGGCCGCGATCGCGGTGAGCGGGCACCAGCGGGCGCTGCTCGGGGCGGCGGTGAGCGGGCGCGAGGGACCCGGCCGGTATGTGGAGCAGATCTTCTGGGACTGGACGGGCCCGGTGGACTTCGGCCGCTTCGCCGCCGCCTGGCAGTCCCTGGCCGAGCGGGAGGCGGTGCTGCGCGCGTGCCTCGACCCCTCCGGCGCCGCCCGCCTGGTGCTCCACGACCACGCGGTGGTGGAGGTCGTACGCCGCACTCCCGCCGGCGCGGACTGGAGCGGGCTGCTCCGCCGGGAGCGGGCCCGCGGCTTCGAGCCCTACCGGCCCGGCCTGCTGCGCGTCTGCCTGGTCGAGGGGACACCGGGGCGGGGCGGCGTTCGCCGTCCGCCCGCCCGGGTGCTGATGACCTACCACCGGGCGCTGCTCGACGAGCGCGGGGCGCGTCTGCTGGCACGGCAGTTCTACCGCGCCTACCTGGCCGGCGGTGTGCTGCCGGGCGGGGACCGGCGGCCCGACATCCGGGACTACGCCCACTGGCTGGAGCGCCAGGACGCCGCCGCGGCCCGGGCGTACTGGGCTCTCGCCGCACCGCCCGCCGGCGCCGCCCTCAGCCCGGGCCGCCCCGGCGGGGCGGCGCGCACCGCCAGGGGAGCGGGCAGGGTCCGGGCCCGTCTGGGCCCCGCCCGCACCTCCCGGCTGCGCTGCTGGGCCGCGGCCCGGGGGGTGGGGGAGAGCAGCGTCCTGCACGCGGTGTGGGCCCTGCTGCTGTACCGGGCGGCCGGGACGGGCGGACGGCTGCCGGTGGCCTTCGGCGTGCACGTGTCGGGGCGGGACATGGCGCTGCGGGCCGCGGCCGACCTGCCCGGACTGCTGGGCGGCCCGCTGCCGGTGACGCTCACCGTGGACCCCGCCGCACCGCTGGACCGGCTGCTGCTGCAGGCACGCGACGCCGTCCTGGACCTGACCCCCCACGCCTGGGCCTGCGGCGGGCGGATCCGCGAAGGGAGCGCAGGGGCCGGCCCGCCGGCCCCCACCGAGACCGCCGTCCGCTTCGACCGCCACCCCCGGCTGCCCGAGAGCCTGCGGGCCGAACTGGCGGCGCAGGGCATCGGGGCGGGTGAGCCGCACGGTGCCGGAGGTGACACGAGTCCGCCCCTCACCCTGAGCGCGCACTGCGACGACGGCGGCGCCCTCGCGCTCAGCGCCCTCCACGACCGGGCCAGGTTCACCGGCACCGCCGTCTTCGGCCTCCTCGCCCAGTGCCTGCACCTGCTGCGCACCCTGCCCGGGCACCCGGGGCAGGCCCTCAGCGTCGGCGACGCCCTGGGCCTGCTGGACTCCTTCGAGGTGCCCGCCGTGGCACCGCCCCCGCCCCCCGGACCCGCCCCGGCGCTCACCGTCCTGCGCCCCGGGCGGGACGGGGCGGACCTGGTGTGCCTGGTCCAGGTCCCCGGCGTCACCCCCGGGGCGTACGACATGTTCGCGCACGGGCACGAGGGACCCGAACGCATGGTGCTGCTCAGGACGACGGACCGGCAGGTGCCGCCCGGCTTCAGGCGTGAACTGCTCGACGGCGGGCGGCGGCTGATCCTGTGCGGGGCCGGCCCGGCCGCCCCGGCCGCCCATGAGATCGCCCGTCGTGCGGCGGCACGCACGGGCGCCGCCCCGGCCGTGGTCATGACCGGGACCGGCGGTGACGCCCAGAGCGCGAGGGCGTTGTCCCGTGCCCTGCGAGCGGTGCGGGCACCCGGCGTCTGACCGGCCACCGCGCCCTGCGCCGGTGCCCGGCCGCCTCTCCTCCAGCGGGCCGAGAGCACCCCTTGAGCGCCATGGCCGAGCGTGATCGGAACGAAGGAGGCGCCATGGGCGGCACCCACCGCGCGGAACCGGTTCTGCGGGTCGAGCGCGGCACGGCGAGCCAGGAAGAACTGGCCGCGCTCGTCCTCGTGCTGCTGGCCCGCCGGGGCCGGAGCGCGGCCGGCGTCGTACGGCCACGGCGTACGGCCGTACCGCGCTGGTGGCAGCGGCCGGGGGAGCCCCAGGGACCACACGGCCGGCGGTGAGCGGCGAACACCGCCCTCCCGCCCCCTCGGCAACCCAAAAACAAGACCGAGAGGTCTGTTTGAAGGGGTCATCAAGGGGCGGCGGTCGGTTCCCTCGCGGGTGCCCGCTCCCCGCGCCAAAGCGGCGTTCCGCCCTCCACGGAGGGCGGACGGGCCGTCAGGGCGGCCACAGGGCAAGGAAACCGGCAGGCGGACGGTCACCTTCGAGGCCTGTCGCGCTCCCGCTCGAGGATGAGAAAAGCAGGACGCTCGGTTTCATATTGACATACCGCGCGCGCTGTTTTTAACTCGTGAAGTGCCAGGAGCACACGTGGACTGAGGAGACGGCGTGGACATCGACGTACTGGGTGCACTGGACGTGAGGGAGAACGGGGTGTCCATCACCCCCACGGCGCCCAAGCCCCGCCAGCTGCTGGCGCTGCTGGCGCTGCACGCCGACCGGGTGGTGCCGGTCGGCTCGCTCGTCGAGGAACTGTGGTCGGGCCGGCCGCCGCGCAGCGCGCGCACCACCCTGCAGACCTACGTGCTGCAGCTGCGCGAACTCATCGCCGCGGCCCTGGCCCACCGCGCCGCACGGCACCCGGGCGCCGGGCCCGGACCCCGCACCGCCAAGGACGTGCTGCTCACCCTGCCGGGCGGCTACGTGCTCTCCTCGGGCGGCGGCCCCAGCGACCTGCGGGACTTCGAGCGGCTGGCGGGAACGGGCTACCGGGCCATGGACGCCGGTGACTTCGCGGCCGCCTCCCGCACCCTGGGCACCGCCCTGGACCTGTGGTCGGGACCGGCCTTCGCGGACGTGCAGTGCGGGACCCGGCTCGCCACGGAGGCACGGCGCCTGGAGGAGAGCCGGCTGTGCGCCCTGCACCAGCGCATCGAGGCGGACCTGCGGCTCGGCCGGCACCGCGAGGTCCTCGCCGAACTCACGGTCCTCACCAGCCACTACCGCACCCACGAGAACCTGCACGCCCAGTTCATGATCGCCCTGCACCGCTCCGGGCGGCGCGGCGAGGCACTCAACGCCTACACGCACCTGCGCACCACCCTGGGCCGGGACCTGGGCCTGGAACCCTCCGCACAGCTGCGCCGGCTCCAGCACCTGATCCTGACGGCCGAACCCGAGACCGGCCCGGCCCGCGCCGCCCGCGCCGTGCACCACCCAAACGCCGGACCCCGGACCGGCAGCAGGTAGCGGGCCGCCGCTTCGGCCCTGTGGCCCGCTGCCCGCCGCTGCGGCGGCTTCGGCGGCGGCGCGGGCGACCAGGCCCGTCCTGCCCGTCCTGCTCCGCAGGAGCCCCGTTTCTCTCCCCCGCGAGCGGGAGGTATCTCCGCCCCGGTCCGCACGCCGGGTATCCACGAAAGGGACGACCTGATGACCAGCGAGCCGACAGCATCCTTCGACGGCCCCCGAGACATCCTCGCCGAACTCACGGCCGTGCTGGCCGATGTCGTGCACGCCGACCCCGACCGGGTCGACCCCGAACAGCCCTTCCCCGTCCTGGGCCTGGACTCCCTGCTCACCGTCGAGTTCGTCTCGGCCATCGACCGGCGCCTCGGCGTCCGCATCGCCCCCGCGGACCTCTACACCCACGCCACCCCCGCCCTGCTGGCCCGCCACCTGGCCGCCGCGGGCGGCGGCGGCCGGCAGACCCCCGCCCCCCAGGACGGCGGTGCCGCGGCCGCGGTGCTCGAGGCGCTGCGCCACCAGCTCGCCGACATCCTGCACTGCGACCCGTGGGAGATCGACGACGGCGCCGCCTTCGCGGAGCTGGGCATCGACTCCATCCTGGCGGCCGGTTTCGCCGACGGCGTCAACCGCGCCTACGGCCTGAGCGAACGCCCCGTCACCGTCCACGAGCACCCCGGCCTCGCCGCGATGGCCGCCTACATCGCCTCCCGCACCCAGAACACCCCCACCGCCCCCGCCGCGCCCCTGCCCGCCGCCCCCGCCGCGCCCGTCCCCGCGGCCCCGGCCCCCGCGGCCCTTGCGCCGGCCCCCGCGGCAAACGCCCGCCGCACCCCGCCGCCCGCGCCGCGGCCCGCCGGCCCGACCGGCGCGCACCGGCGGCCCGCGCTGTCCCCGGAAGAGGTCCTCGCGCTCCTGGACGCGGTACGCGGCGAGCGGATCGGCGTCGACGAGGCCGCCGCGCTCCTGACCGACGGTCCGGCCTGACCGGGACCCCGCCGCACCGCCACCGGCCTTCTGATCCTTCTTCAGCCCGCCCGGCCCCGCGCCGCCACCTCGCTGCCCCTGGCCACGGGGCGAACCGAGACGGACGAGACGACACCATGACCATCACCGCACCGCAGCCACCCGGCACCGGGCCCGCCCCGCACCACGAGACGGTGCCCCCGGTGAAGCTGTGGCTGTGCCCCAACGACGCCCTCCCGCCCCCCGTCGCCGGCATCCTGGCCGCGCACTGGCTCGACGACCGCGAGAACCAGACCGCCGCCCGGTTCCTGTTCGAACGCGACCGCCGCCAGTACCTCGTCGCCCACACCCTGGTGCGCCGCGCACTGGCGCTCGAGGCCGGCCTCGCCGAGGCCGAACTGGTCATCTGGCGCTCCTCGCGCGGGCGGCCCTTCCTGCAGCCGCTGCCCGGCGGCCTGCCCCGCGGCGGCGGCCACCTCGACTTCAACCTCTCCCACGCCGGCGGCTACAGCCTGCTCGGCATCGTCCGCACCCAGCGCATCGGCGTCGACGTCGAATGCCTGGACCGCGAGAGCGGCGCCCTGGAGACCATCCTGACCACCTTCACCCCCCAGGAACAGCACTGGGCCGCACAGGCACCCCCCGGACCGCGGCGCGACCGCCGGGTGCTCAGGCTGTGGACCCTGAAGGAGGCCTACTCCAAGGCCCGCGGACTGGGCCTCGGGCTGCCCTTCGACGAGTTCGCCTTCACCCTGGACGACGACCGCAGCGTCCTGGCCTTCCAGCCGCCCGCGGACGACACGGCCGGACGCTGGCGGTTCATCGAACTGGAACCGGTGCCCGGCGTGCTGGCCGCGGTGGCCGTCCCCGCGGACGACGGCGGCGCCCCGCACCTGGAACTGCACCAGGGATTCCCCTGGCACCGGGCCGCCCCGCACACCATCGCCCTGCCCGAGCCCGTGGGCCCGCCCCGCCCCGCACCGCACGACCCCGCCCGCACGGCACTTCCCGCACCGCTCTGACCCGGCCACCGCCCCTTTCGCACCCCCCTTCCCGCGCCGGTGCCCGGCGAGGACGCCGGCGCCGCGGCCCGGCGCGCGGCCGGCGCAACACCCCACGTGGAGCACCGCTGGAGGACCGCTACAGGAAAACGCTCGGGGGGCACGGACACGGCTAGCGTGCCCTGCGGCGGAGATTTCCGGCCACGAACAAGGAACTGGACACAAGGAACTCGACGAGGTGGGGAGGCCACCATGGAGATTCAGGTTCTGGGGCCGTTGAGTGCCGAGGTCAACGGGGGATCAATCGTTCCGACGGCCGGCAAGCCGCGGCAGATCCTGTCGCTGCTGGCGCTGTACCCGGGACGGGTCATGCCCGTTCCCACGCTCATGGAGGAACTCTGGGGAACCGAGCCCCCGGCCAGCGCACTGACGACCCTTCAGACATACATACTCCAGCTGCGCAGGCGGCTGGGCACGGCCATGGGCACGGGCACACCGGCCGGCGCCAAGGACGTCCTGGCCACCCGGCACGGCGGATACCTGCTGCAGATCGACAAGAGCTGCGTCGACGTGCACACCTACGAGGAACTGACCCGCCAGGGCCAGACGGCGTTCGTGGAAGGGGACGACGAGGTGGCCGCGGCCCGCTTCCGCGCGGCACTGGACCTGTGGACCGGCGCACCGCTGGTCGACGTGAGACTCGGTCCCGTCCTGGAGATCGAGGTGATGCGGCTGCAGGAGAGCAGACTGGTCACCGTGGAGCGGCGCATCGACGCCGACCTGCGGCTGGGCCGCCACACGCAGCTGATCGCCGAACTGACCGAGCTGACCGCCCGCCACCCCCACCACGAGGGCCTGCACTCCCAGGTCATGGTGGCGATGTACCGCTCGGGCCGGCAGGCCACCGCCCTGGAGGTCTACCGCAGGCTGCGCATCCGCCTCATCGACGAGCTGGGCGTGGAGCCCTCCCCGCAGCTGCAGCGCATGCACCAGGCCATGCTGGCCGTGGACCCGCAGCTGGACATGCTGGCGGGACCGCGCCACGGCTCGACCTTCGACCTGTTCGCGGCGTGAGCGACGGGGCCGCCCGGCCCCGCCGCCAAGTCCTTCGCCCGGCGGCCCGAGCGCCGGCCGGCCCGGCCGCCCGCCCCGTGGCACCCGCCGGGCCGGCCGGCACCCGCCGCGGACACGGTCCGCCGGCGACAGCGCCCGGCGCCCGCCGAGACGGCCGGATCACCCGCGGCCGACCGCCGCCGCCTCCGGCCGCGTCCTCGCGCCGCACCGGGCTCCACCCGTCCTCCGCCCCCGCTCCGGCGCGGACGGCCACACTGTACGTCCGCGGCCGTGCGGCCGCACGGATGACGGATGACGGACCGCGTCCCTGGCCCCGCGGGCCGGGGACTCAGGTGACGGACCATCAGGAAGGGCCTGCTGTCATGGCGCTGACGCTGACCGAGCCCCTCAGCGGGACGCTGCACGAACTCCTCGCCGCGCGCGGCCTGCGCGAGCGCAACAGGGAACTCGTCCTCGCGCTGGTCGCGGCGGGCAACCGGGGCGAGGTCAACCACCTCACCCGCCACTGGGCGCACACCGCCCCACCGGGCGGGCAGGCACTGCCCGAGGGGCTGGAGCTGACGGTCGACAACGTCGTCGCCGACAACGACGTCGTCGCCCTGCGCGCCACCGCCCGTGCCCAGGGGATGGCCTGGTCGCTGGTCGCCGAGCTGCGCTTCGGCGCCGCGGGCCGGGTCGAGCAGTGCCATGACGTGCTCGTGCCCAGGACCACGGCGAACTGACACGGCCCCGGCCCGCACCGCGGGGCCCGCACCGCGGGTACGGCCGTGCCGCCGTGGCCCTGGGCCGGGCGCGCGGCGAAACGCCCACGCCCCCAAGGCCCGCCGCGGCGACGGGCAGCAGGCCCCCCAGGGGAGAAGGGGGAGGGGGAGGGGGAGAGGTCCGGCCAGGGACGTCCGGGAGCACCGTCCGGCCGGTTCCCGGCAGGCCGTCCTCCTCGCCGGCGGCGCGCCGGCGATCGAGGACCGTTCGGGGAGCGCTGGAGAAAACGGACGGCCCCGACACCGCGCGGCTAACGTGAAGAGGCTGAGCCCCGGCCCCGGCCCCGCACACGCGTGCCGGCCCGCCGGGGCCCGCACGCGGGCTCCCCGGGCCGAGCCGGGGGAGCCGCTCGTTTCGTACGGGGGTGTCCGGGAGGGGGAGGCGATGAACGGTGACCGGCCCGCCGCCGTGTGCGCGGTGATCGACCCCGAACAGGGGGAGCACGGCACCGTGCGGCTGCACGGAACGGTGGACGACACCGTCTTCCACCAGGCCCTGCACCGCGCCGCGGAGATCCGCCCCGGGGCCCGGCACTCGGGACTGCGGCTGGTGCGGCACACGGACCGCCTGCACACCCTCGAACTCTCCGGCGGCCCCGCGGCCCCTACGCCGGCCGCCCTCGGCCTGCTCGCCGACCTGCTCACCGCCCTCCCCGAGCCCCGCCCCGCGGCCGATCCGGCCGCCGGCCAGGCGGGCCCGTACTGCCGCACGCTGCCGCGCACCGAACCGGTCACCCCCCGGCAGCGGCAGCGGCTCGCCGACACCCTGGCCTGGCCCGGCCACCAGGCCGAGCAGGTCCTGTGGCGCTGGCACGGGCCGCTGGACACCGCGCGTTTCACGGCGGCCTGGCACGCCGTCGGCGAACGCGAGAGCGTGCTGCGCACCGCCTTCGTGTGGGACCCGCGGCCGCGGGCGGCCGTCTTCGACCGCGCCGCCACGAACCTCGTCCACCACCCGCACACCACTTCGGCCACCCGCGCGGCGCTCCTGGAGCGGGAGCGGGCCCGCCCCTTCGACCTGCGCCGCCCGGCAGCGGTGCGCCTGACGCTGCTGGACGGCGGCCCCCACGAGGCCGCGGCACCCTTCACCGACATCCTCCTGACCTATCACCGTGCCCTGCTGGACGGCTGGAGCGCGCGGCTGCTGATGCGCGAGTGCTGCCGCGCCTACCTCGCCGGCGGGACACTGCCCGGCGGCGAGCGCCGTCCCGACCTCGGCGACTGCGCCCGCCGGCTCGCCGCCCACAACCGCCACCGCCCCGGACCGGCCCACGACTTCTGGCACACCCCCGCCCACCAGCCCCCAGCACCCCGGCCCCCAGCGCCCCGGCTGCCGGCGTCCCCGCCCGCCGCGGCCCCGTCCGCCGTGCCCCCGCCGACTGCGGCCCCGTCCCCAGCGCCCCGGCCGGCCCTACCGCCGCCCGCGATGCCCCCGCCCGCGCTGCTCCCGCCCTTTGCGCCCCTGCCCGCGGGCGGCGGCACCGGCGTGATCCGCGCCGCGCTGTCCCCGGCCCGCAGCACCCACCTGGCCCACTGGGCGGCACGCTGGGGCGTCGCGGAGAGCAGCGTCCTCCAGGCGGTGTGGGCGCTGCTCCAGTACCGCGCCCGCCACACCCCGCCCCCACCCGCCTCCACACCCGCTTCCGCTCCCGGGCCCGCGATCGTGGGTTTCGGCGTGGACTTTCCCGGCCGCGGGCTGCTCCTGGAAGGCATCGAGGGCGTCCCCGGGCCGTTCGAGAACGCGCTGCCCCTGGCCCTGACCATCGACCCCGCCATGGAACTGCCCCGCCTGCTGCGCACCCTGCGCGACCTGGTGATGGACCTGTCCGCCTACGAATGGACCACCACCGGCACGTCCGGCGGCGCCGGGACGCGGGCCGGCGGGCTGCTCGCCTTCGACTGCGGCCCGCGCCCCGAAGGCGCCCACGGCGGCGAACTCGCCGCGCACGGCATACGGCTGGAGGAACAGGAAGCGGCCGGGGCACCCGCCGGACACTCCCTGCGCCTGCGCGCCGGCCACGACACCCACCGCGCCCTCGTTCTGACCTGCGCCTACGACCGCGGCCTCGTCGAGGAGGCCACCGCCCGCACCCTGCTGGCACACACCGTACGGCTGCTGCGCCTGCTGCCCGCCACGGCGGGCCGGACCACCACCGTCGCCGACGTGCTGGCCCGGATGCCGGCCACCCCCACACCCCCGGTCCCCGACGGTCCCCCCGCCGTGGACCCGGCCCCCCTGGTGCTGCTGCGCGGCACGCCGACACCCGCGGCGGCCACCGTCTGCCTGCTCGACGTCCCCGGCACCCCGCCCACCGGACACCGGGAGCTGGTACGGCACTACCGGGGACCGGAGGCCCTGACCGCGCTGCGCCTGAGCGCCGGCCTCCTGCCCGCCCACGCCCGCCGCCTGGCCCGCCTCGCCCGCTCCAGCGGCCGGCTGGTCATCGGCGGGTACTCCGGCACGGGCGCCCTGGCCTGCGAACTGGCCCGCCAGGTCACCGGACAAGGAGCGCGGCCGCCCCTGGTCGTGATCGCCGGCACCGGCGACGACCCGGGCGGGCCCCGGAGCCTGGCCGGCGCCCTGCAGCGGGCGAGCGCCGTGGCCGCCCGCCCCTGAACCACCGCCCCGGGCGGGCGCACCCGGGGGCGCCCGCACCACCACGGGCAAGGCCCGCAAGGCCCGCAAGGCCCGCAAGGCCCGCAAGGCCCGCAAGGCCCGCAAGGCCCGCTTCTAGGGCCAGTTGATGTCGTCGTCACCCAGGACGTCACGCACCGGCACCGGCCGGCCGGCCGGGCCCCGGCGGACGGGGCGGCGGGCAACACGGCGGGCAGGAACCGTGTGTTTCATCATTCCTCCGTGGGCGCGGACGAGGACGGCTCCCGTGAGCGAGGGCGGGCCGTGCGCAGGCAGCGGCCCCCGGCACTTGAGACATTGCCTGCAACCGCTCAAGAACCACTCGAGAAGCACCGGACGAACTCCTGAGATCCGCACGAATTCCGAGGCAGGGCATCTGGCAAAACATTGCCCGGCCCTTGCCCGGGCCCCTACGCTCGGTCGAGGCTCCCGGCGGCACACGCGCCCCCTCCCGCCCCACGGGACGCCCCTTTCTGCCCGTCCGTCCCCGGGAATGGTCACATGCTGCGTCAGCCCGCCTTCGGCCGTCGTCTTCGCAAACTGCGACAGGCCCGCGACCTGTCCCAGACCGCCCTGGCCGGGGACGGCATGTCCACCGGGTACCTCTCCCGCCTGGAGTCCGGCGCACGCCAGCCCACCGAGCGGGCCGTCGCCTACCTCGCCCAGCGCCTCGGCCTGGACGCGGCCGACTTCGAGGAACCCGCCGGCGGCTCCCTGGCCCACGCCCTGTCGCTGGTCTCCTCCACCGGCTCCGAGAGAGCACTGGAAACACTGCGCGAGGCCCTGGCCGCCGAAGGACACGAGGCACCGGTGCTGCGCTGGCAGGCACTGTGGCAGCTCGCCGGACAGCGAAGGCTCCAGGGCGACCACGACGGCGAACGCGCGTACCTGGAGGAACTGGTACGGCTCGGCGACGCGGTCGCCCTGACCGCCCTGCGGGTCCGCGGCCTGACCCGCCTGGCCCGCTGCCTGCGCGCGCTGGGCGAGATCCCCGCCGCCCTCGACGCCGCGACCACCGCCCACCGCCTCGCCCGCGAGGACGGCCTCGACGTGGAGGACCGCGCCACGGTACTGCTCGCCCTGATCTCGGTGGAGGCCGAGGCGGGCCGGATGCCGGACGCGGGGGCCCACACCGACGAACTGGCCGAGATCGTCGCCGGCCGCTGCGACGCCCTGTGGGCGGAGGCCATGTGGACCGCCGCGGTGGTGCGCCTGCGCCAGGGCGACCACACCGCCGCCCAGGCCCATCTGGAGGAGGCGCTGGAGAAGTTCAGCAGCCGCGAGGACCTCGTCCTGTGGCTGCGCCTGCGGTTCACCGCCAGCCGGCTCTACCTGCAAAAGCAGCCCCCCGACCCCCGGGCCGCCGAGCGGTGCCTGACCGCCGCCGAGCCCGCCCTCGCCTTCGTCGGCACCCCCGGCCTGCGCCAGGACCTGCTCGCGCTCAAGGCGGACGTCGCCTTCTTCCGCGCCCGCTACGACGAGGCCCGCGACCTGCTCGGCGAACTCGCCGGGATGGAACTGAGGATGAGCTACCGCGACCGGGTACGCCTGGACATCCTCCGCAACCAGCTGCGCATCCGCTCCGGCGACCTGGGCGGCATCCAGGGACTGCGGGACCTGGCCGAACAGGCCCAGGCCGGCGCCAACATCGACCTGGCCGCGGACATCTGGCGCGTCCTCGCCGAATCCCTGGCCGAATCCGCCACCCCGCCCCCCACCGCCCCCGGCACATGACCGCCCCGGCCGGCCCCCGGCAGGTGACCGCCCCCGGCCGGCCCGGGGTGTGACCGGACACGGCCCGCCGACCCCGTGCCGCTCACCGGTCCTCCAGGTCCTTCGCGGGTGCGGCGGACCAGCCCCGCGGCACGGCCGCGCCGGCCGGCCACAGGGACCGGTGGCCGGCCGCGTCGGCCAGCACCACGAAAGCGGCGGACGCGTCGTCGAAGGGGTCGTCGGGGGCCGCGACGTCCAGCACCCGCAGATTGCCGTACTCGTCCAGCCGGGCGGCCCGCCCGGTGCGCCACATGCGGGCGGTGCCCTCCGGGGCGCCGAAGGGATCGGGCAGGAACCGCTCGCCGCCGCCCGCGCCCGCCCCCAGGTAGCCGCGCGCCACACCGGCACCCGCGATGTACAGCGCCCCGGTCGCGCCCGGGCCGACCGGGCGCAGCCGCGCGTCCAGGAGATAGGCGCGGTGACCGGGGGCGGGCCGGGCCGGGGCGCCCGGCGTGTGCTCCACGACCAGCCGGGCCTCCGCCCAGCCGCCGCTCACGGTCAGCCCGGCACCCTCGGTCCGCGCCAGCGACACCAGCGCGCTCAGCACGTCGTCGGCGCCGCCCAGCACCACCCGCGCCCCCTGCCGGCGCAGCCACCCCAGCACCTCGTGCGGCACCTCCCGGCTCAGCGAGCCGTCCGGGACGTGCACCCGCGCACCGCCCACCAGGGCGCTCAGCAGCCCGATCGCCGCGTCCCCGTCGGGGTAGCCGCGCACCAGCCAGGCCGCGCCGTCCGCCGTCGCCGCGGTCACGGCCTCGCCGCCCACCGCGACGACGCCCTCCTCACCGGGCAGCAGCAGGAGCGGGTCACCGGCACGCAGCGGCCGGATCCGGTCCTTTCCCCGCACCGGCCAGTGCCCGGCACCCGGCCGGTGCCCGGCCGCCTCCTCGCGCACCAGCCGCGCCGCGCCGGGCACGGCCGGCAGCAGCAGGTCCGCGGTCTCGTCGAGCAGCAGCACCACCGGCTCCAGCGACCGGTCCACCTCCAGCGACGGATCGACCGGCACCAGCGCGGCCCCCGTCTTGGCCACCGCCAGCGCGGCCACCGCGAACCCGGCCGGTGAGGACAGCGCGGTCAGCACACAGCCGCCGGGACCGGCCCGGTGCTCGAGCAGGGCGTGCGCCAACAGATCCGAGCGCGCGTCGAGTTCGGCGTAGTCCATGCCCTCCAGCGCGAGCGCCCCCGGGGCGCGCGCCACCTGCGCCGCGAACAGCGACGCCACGTCCTGGTGGGCGAGCGGCACCTCCTCGCCCGCCCACACACCTCCCACGCCCGCCGCCCCGGGCGGATGCAGCCGGCTCAGCGCGGCGTCGGGCGCCTCCAGCGCCGAGCGCAGCACGGCGGTCAGCTGGGCGGTGACCTGGGCCGCCGCCCGGTGGCCGACCGTCTCGTGGCGGAAGGTGACGGTGACACCGACACCGGCCGCCTCGCCCGCGGGTCCCTGCCGCTCCGTCAGCGTCAGCCCCAGGTCCGCGGCCGGCACCGCGGGCGTGCAGTGCTCGGCCTGCACACACAGCCCGGCCGCCTCGAACCGGCCGGCGCACTCCTGCACCACCGCCAGCGCGACCCCGCCGGGCAGCGCCGCCAGCGCCGCCTCACCGTCCCGGTAGGCGGCCAGGTCCCGCTCACGGACCCGGCGCAGCAGCTCGGTGAAGGAGGGATCGCCCGAGGCGTCCACCGTCAGCGCCAGCACCCGCCCGTACGGCCCCACCGCCTCGCGCAGCGCGGCGGTGTCCCGCGCCGGGACGGGCGCGGCCACGGTCACCGGGTCCTGCGCGCCGAGCCGGCCCAGCAGGGCCACGAGCGCGGCGTGCACCACCATGAACACGGTGCTGCCCTGCTTGGCGGCCAGCCGGGTCAGCCGCGCGTGCAGCTCCGCGTCCAGGCCGGCCTCCAGCGTGCCGTAGGAGGCGTGGCCCGCGCGCGGCCCGCTGCCCGGCCACACGGCGGGCGCCCGGTCACCGAAGACGGCGCGGGGAGCCGCGTCCAGACCGGCGGGGGAGCGGTGCGGGGCGCCCCCGCTGACCCGCGCCCCGTAGGCGCGGGCCAGGTCCGCGGCCAGCGGCACGTGCGACCACAGGTCCACCGAGTCGGCGGGCAGGGCCAGCTCCAGCAGATGGTCGTCCACCGCCAGCGCGCGCAGCCGCGTGCCGGCCGCACCCAGCCGGGAGTTGCGCAGCGCCGCATGGCGCCGCCCCAGATCCTCCAGGGCCGCCTCCAGGGCGCGCCCGTCCAGCGCCCCGCGCAGCCGCAGCGAGAACGTGCGGCTGTCGCCGGCCGCATCGTGCGGCCCGGTCACCGCGGCGGGCGCCTCGCCCACCAGCGCGGCGAACGCGGCCGGCGTCGGCGCCTCGTACAGCGCCCGGCTGCCCGGATCGACGCCCAGCGTCTCGCGGACCCGCGACAGCAGCCGGGCCGCCGCCAGCGAGTGGCCGCCGATGCGGAAGAAGTCGGACTCCGCCCGCACCCGGTACCGGGGCAGGCCCAGCGCCTCCGCGAACAGGTCACGGACGATCTCCTGGACCGGCGTGCCGGGCTGGGTGCCCGGCCGGTCCGCGCCGCGGCCGGGCACCACCAGCGCCGCCCGGTCCACCGCACCGGCCCCGTCCAGCGGCAGGGCGTCCAGCGTCAGCAGCACGGACGGCACCATGTGCTCGGGCAGCCGCTCCCGCAGATGGGCCCGCAGCACGGCCTCCAGATCCACCGCGTCCCCCAGCAGGACCGGAGCGTTCGCCCACCCCTTTGCCCCGGCGCCCGGTTTTGCCCCCGCGCCGCCCTTTGCCCCGGTGGCGGGTCCCGCGTACACGCCCGTCACCGGGCCCGCGGGCACCTGCGCGGGATCCAGGAGGACGATGTCCAGCAGCTCGGGGCTCTCGCCCCAGGTGGGCAGCGCCCGGTAGCCCAGCCGCCCGGCCCGCTCGCACAGCGCCTCCACGTCGGGGGCCGGCGCGTCCCGCGGCGCCAGGTCGATGCCCTCGCGCGGATCGAACAGGGAGCACATCGCCGCGTACTCGTCGTGCACCCGCCGGTTGGGCACCCCGGCCAGACGCAGCACGGCGGGCCGCGCCGCGGTCACCCGGTCCACCACCTCCAGCCCGCCCGCCGCCGCCGTGTCCCAGCGCACCACCGGCGCACCGCACAGGTCGGCGACCGGCTCGGCGGTGCACAGCACCACGTCGTAGCGGTAGCGGGTCAGCTCGTTGTGGTGCACACCCCGCCTGAGACGCACGTCGACCGCGCGCACCGCGGGCAGCTCCCGGGCGAGCGCCCCGAACAGGGAGGGGGAGAGCAGCAGTTCGCTCTCCAGGGCCAGCCGGCGGTCGACGGAGCGGCGCAGCTCCTCCCGCCCGCCCCCGGCGGCACCCGGCCGGGCCAGCGCGATCCCGGTCTGCAGACAGCGGGCCAGATCCAGACTGCGCACATCACCCACGAAGAGCGAGCCGCCCGGGGCGAGCAGCGCCAGCAACCGCTCCAGAACGGTCCGCAGACGCGCCGGGCCGGGCAGGTACTGGACCACCGAGTTGACGACGATCACGTCGAAGTGCCCGGCGGGCAGCCCGCCGGTGTCCTGCGCGTCCCGGCAGTCCAGCCGCACCTTGTCCCTCAGCACCCGGTCCGCCTCCACCCGCGCGCCCAGCGCGGCGACGGCGGCGGGGGAGAAGTCGGTGGCCCAGTACTCGTGGACCTCCTCGTCCCGGGCGAGGTGGGCCAGCAGCAGCCCGCTGCCCACACCGATCTCCAGCACCCGGCGGCGCGGCAGCTCCCTGATCCGGTCGAGGGTGGCGAACTGCCACTCCCGCAGCTCCTCGAGCGGGATCGGCAGCGCGTCGTAACTGCTGTTCCAGCCGGTGAAGTCGTCCCCCAGCTCGCGGGAGGCGGCACCGGCGTGGAGCGCTTCGTGGATCTCCTTCCACCGGGCGGTCTGCACCTCCTGCGCGCCGGCCGCCGCGGCCGGCGGAGCCGGCACCACGTGCGCCACCAGCCGCCTGTCGCCCTCCGCGCCCTCGTGCACGGACACCGCCGCGGCCGACACCGCCGGGTGCGCGCCCAGCACCGACTCGATCTCCCCGAGCCCGAACCGCCGCCCGCACAACTCCACCCGCTCCTCCACCGGTGCGGCCGCCCCCGCAAACCCCTCCCGCCCACCGTCCGGGCCGCCGGCCGGCCGGGCCCCCGACGCCAGAGCGCCCCACACCGCGAAAGCCACCGCGTCCGCGTCCGCGAGGCCCGCTCCCGGGGTGCCGGGGGAGCGCACCAGGTCCAGCACCGCACGATGCGGCACCACGACCCCCTTGGGGGCACCCGGGGCGTAGCAGACGCACAGGGCGTCGTCCGGGCCGGCGCTCTGCTCGGGCAGGGCGCCGGAGCGCCGGGCGATCTCGGGCGCCTCGGCGTCCAGCGCGAGGACCACCGTGTCCAGGCCCGCGTACTCCGCGGCCTGCGCGCTGCGCGTCAGCACCGCCGCGGCCGCGCTGTCGCGCACGATCAGCCGCCGCCGCTCCGCACGGTCCGCGGGGTCCAGCAGGACGTAGGCCGCCCCGGCCCGCACGATCCCCAGCAGCGCCGTCACCGTCTCCGGGCCCGGCAGCAGCGAGGCCACCACCCGGTCGCCGCGGCCGATGCCGCGGGCCCGCAGATGGGCGGCGAGACGATTGGCCGCGCGGCCCAGCTCCCGGTAGGTGAGCGTCCCGCCCCGGCCGCCGGCCCGCGCGGGACGGTGCACCGCGACCGCGTCGGGACGCTCCTGGACCTGCTGCTCGATGAGGCCGGAGATGGACATCGGTACCCGCTCCTTAGGACACGCCTTCCGGCTTGGCAAAATGTTTCCTGAATATTGGCAAGAGCTGCCTGAGGTGGCGTCCTGAGGCGGTCGAGCGGTACTGGAGTCCCAGGTCGCGAGGGGGCGTTGCCGCCAGGGCGAAGGGCGCGGGGTTGCCAGGACGCCCGGCGCGGGGGAGTGCCCCGCGATCACCGGGGGGTGCCGCGCCCGTGCCGTCGCCCCGAAAACGCCGAAGCCCCCGCCGGGCATGGCTGCCTGCGGGGGCGTCACGGGGCGGGCACGGATGCCCGGGCGCGGATCAGACGCTGGCGACGGTGGGGGCGACCGGCCAGGTGATGTCGCCGGCCTGGACCGCGGTGGGGGCCACGGGCCAGGTGACGTCGGCCTGGATGGCGGTGGGGGCGACCGGCCAGGTGATGTCGCCGGCCTGGATGGCGGTGGGGGCGACCGGCCAGGTGATGTCGCCGGCCTGGATGGCGGTGGGGGCGACCGGCCAGGTGATGTCGCCGGCCTGGACCGCGGTGGGGGCCACCGGCCAGGTGACGTCGGCCTGGACCGCGGCGGGGGCGACGGGCCAGGTGATGTCGCCGGCCTGGACCGTGGAGGCCGTCTTCGCCGCCTGCCGGCCGGTCGTGTCGGCGGCGGTGGCGCCGGCGGCGGAGAAGGCGGTGAGAGCGGTGAGGGCGGTGGCGGCGGTGACGATGCGGGCGATGCGGTTCATGGCGGGCTCCTCGGTGTCAATTTCGTTTTCGTTGCTTGGCAACCTTCTGCCAAGAAGATTGGCAACCAAAGCTCGCGAATTGGTGGGGAATGGGTCGATTCGGACTCAACGGGCACGCCAGGAGCCCTCCGGAAGGTGCGCCGACACCCCGGAATTGCCCAGAAAAAGCGGCTCTGAACTGCGGAGACGTAAATTCTTGGCAGAGCCGGAATCGCCCTGGCAACACTTGGCAATTCCTGGAGAACCGGGCTGGACGCGGCCGGAATCCTTGCCGTCGGGCCCGCGCTAGAGCCGCGCCTGAGCCGGTGCCGTCCGAGGTTGCCAAACCTTCGACCATCCAGGCAAGGTGTTGCCAAGAAGTAGGCAATCATTTGCCTCACCTGTGGGGGGAGGCCCCTGAAGTGAACGAGAAAGCCCACGGTGACCGCAGGATCCACCTCAATTCGGCCGGCGCGGGCCGCATGCCCGCGGCCGTCCGGGAGGTCCTCACCCAGTGGACGCGTTTCGAGGACCGCCACGGGCCATGGGAGCTGGACGAACGCCTCGAGGACGTCCTGCACCGGGAGATCCACCAGCGGCTGGCCGCCCTGCTCGGCACGCCGCCCGGGGACACCTTCCTGTGCACCGGCGCCGCCGAGGCGTTCGCCGCCGTGCTGTCCCGGCTGCCGCTCGGCCCGCGCGCCCGCGTGTGGACGACTCCCTACGAGTCGGCCGCCAACCTCAGCGCCGTCCTCGCGCTGCGCACGCGCACCGGCTGCCGCACGGAGGTCGTACCGCTGCGCCCCGACGGCGACCTCGACCTGGAGTGGATGGCCCGGCACATCGGCGACGACGTCGCCCTGGTCTGCGTCCCCCACGTGCCCTCGGGCTGCGGCATC
Organism: Streptomyces sp. NPDC058751; assembly: GCF_042746485.1. Classification (NCBI taxonomy): domain Bacteria; kingdom Bacillati; phylum Actinomycetota; class Actinomycetes; order Kitasatosporales; family Streptomycetaceae; genus Streptomyces; species Streptomyces sp. NPDC058751. The sequence goes on from NZ_JBHYPZ010000014.1 coordinate 127,450, forward strand.
GTCCACCCCGTCGAGGACATCGGACGCATCCTCGCCCCCTACCGGTGCCTGTACGCCGTCGACGCCTCGTACGCGGTGGGCCAGCTGCCCGTGGACGCCGCCCGCATCGGCTGCCACCTGCTGACCGGGGACGGCTGGAGGTTCCTGCGGGGCCCGTACGCGGCCGGGTTCGCCGGCGTGGCACCGCGGCTGCGCGAGGTGCTGGCCCCGCACGGCGGCCTGTTCCTCGCGCCGCCGCACGGCGCCGCGGCCGCCGCGCTGAACCAGGCCCTGGCCCTGCACGCGGCGGCGCCTTCGGCCGAGGACCTCGCCCCCCGCCTGCGCGCCGCCGTCCAGGACACGGCCGGCACCGAACTGATCGCCCCCGGACGCCTGCAGAGCGGCATCGTCACCTTCCGGCACCAGGACGTGTCGGCCGCGCTGGTGCGCCGCCGGCTCGCGGACCGCGGCGTCGTCGTGTGGAAGACGGTCGCCGACGAGGTCCCGCTGTACCTGCCCGAACGGGGTGTGGTCACAGCGGTGCGCGCCTCCGTCCACCACGACAACTCGGCCGGGGACATCGAGGTGTTCGCCGACGCCCTCAAGGACGCCGTGACCCGGCCGGCCCCCCTGCCCGCCCGCGGGCCGGCGCCGGCCGCACCGGCACCGGCCGCGCCCCCCGTGCCGGCACAGGCGCAGGTGCCCGGGAAGCCGCGCGCACGGGCGGCCGGACGCCGCCACCTGGCCCTGGTGCCCGGCCCGGCGGCCGCCGGCCGGCTCCAGCCCGGCGCCTGACGCCCGGCGCGCCGGCGGCTCCGGCCGGGGCCCCGCCCGTCCTCCCGGACCGCCGGCACCGGCCGCCACCGGCCGGCACCGGGGTGTGCCGGCCTCGGCCGTGCTCGAGGCGGTTTTGAAAGATGCTCGATCCGCGCCGCGAAGACTGTCCGCACCGAAGGCGGGTCCCGGCAGACACCCCCCGGGACCCCCGGCGTCCCCCCACCCCCGGGGACGCGGACGAAAGCGGAGGCTTGAGACCATGACCGTCGACCTCGCGGGCACCGCCGGACACACCGCTCCCGCAGGGGAGTTCGCCGCCCTGTACGCGCAGGCGCAGCGGTTCTACGCACACCAGATGCGGCTCCTGGACACCCACGACACCGGCCGCTGGGCCGACACCTTCGCCGAGAACGCCCTCCTGCACCCGCCCTTGCTGCCCGCCCCGGTGCGGGCCCGCGCCTTCCTCGCCGGCTACGTACGCCGCGGCGCGGCACACCGGCGGCTGGCCGGCGGCCGCCTGGACCACTGGGTCGGCATGCTCGACGTGCGGCCGCAGGCGGACGGCTCGCTGCACACCCGCTGCTCGGCCCTGGCCTACCTCACACCGGCCCCGGAGGGCCCCAGGGCACTGCACGTGTACGTCATGCAGGACGTCCTGGTCCGCTCGCAGGGCGAGTGGCGCATCACGCACCGCCGGATCACCCGCGACGACCTCGCCTGAACGGGGCCGGGCCCGTGGAACACCGCTGCGGCCGGACCCGACGTTCCCTCCACGACGCGGGACACCCGGCCGCACCCCTCCAGGCCCTGTCGTGCACGCACATCCTCCCCCTGCCCGCGCCCGCCCGCCGCCCCTCGGCGAGGGCGGGCGCACCGACGGGGCGGGAGATGCGTCCGCACCCGCTCGAGAACCGCTCGAGGCCCGCTCACGGCAGCGGCCCTCGGCACCCCCGACGCCGCTATCGTCCTCATGCCGTCACCTCCGGGCCCGTGCGCCGACGGGCCGAACGCCGCAGTGTCTTCTCGATGGAGTCCTCATGCACAACGCGGAAGAGCCGAAGCTGCGCCTGTTCGTGTTCCACCACTCCGGCGGCTCGCACCTGGCGTACCGCGACTGGCCCGCCAGCTTCCCGGCCCGCTGGGACGTACAGATCCCCGACGCACCGGGCCGCGGCCCCCGCGACCGGCGCCCCGCGCTGCGCGACGCGGGCGCCCTGCTCGACCACTTCCTGCACGAACTGGCCCCCCGCCTCGAGGGCCCCTACGCGTTCTTCGGGCACAGCATGGGCGGACTCGTCGCCTACGAACTGACCCGCCGCCTCCTCGACGCGGGCCGCACCCCGCCCCTGTGGCTCGGCGTGTCCGCGCGCGGCACCCTGCACCCCGACGGCGACCCGGTGCACCGGCACCTGCTGACCGACGCCGAACTGCGCCACGAACTGGCCACGATGGGCGGCACCCCCGCCGAGGTCATGGACCACGACGAGCTGTGGGAACTGTTCGAGCCGACCATCCGCGCCGACCTGCGCATGAGCGAGACCTGGCGCACCCCGCCCCGCACCGCCCCGCTGCCGGTGCCGCTGTCGGTGTTCGGCGGCACCCGCGACCAGGTGGCGCCCCCGCACCGCCTGGACGGCTGGGCCGAGGCCACCGAGCACTTCCTGGGCCGGCACCTGTTCGACGGCGGCCACTTCTACTTCCAGGACCACCTGCCCGCCCTCGCCCAACAGATCCAGGACGACGTGCGCCGCGCCCGGCTGGGCACCCGCGCCCCCTCCCCGGCGGCACGATGACCGTCCTCGGCCTCACCGCGGCGGCCCCGGCCCGCACCCGGACGGCCCAGACGGCCCAGACGGCCCAGACGGCCCAGACGGCCCAGACGGCCCAGACGGCCGAGGCGGTCGAGGCGACCGAGTTCCGGCTGCTGGGACCGGTGGCCGTCCACGACCGGCGCACCGGGACCGGCATCACCCCCTCCGGCCCCAAACAGCGGGCCCTGCTGGCCACCCTGGTCGTCCACGCCGGCCAGCAGCTGTCCGTGGACCGCCTGGTGGAGGAACTGTGGGGCGACAAGCCCCCCGCCAACGCCCCCAGCGCCCTGCACACCCACGTCGCCCGGCTGCGCCGCCTGCTGCCCGCCCCGGGCCACGAATGGATCAGAACCCTGCCCACCGGGTACCTGCTGCGCCTGGGCGGCGCCTCGACCGACGTGGCCCGCTTCACCCGCCTGTCCGGCCAGGGCCGGGCGGCCGTCCCCCAGGACCCCCGCCACGCCACCCTGATCCTGGACCAGGCACTCGCGCTGTGGCAGGGCACGGCCCTGCAGGACTCCTGCCACGGCCCCCTGTGCACGGCCGAGGCGCACCGCCTGGAGGAACAGCGCCTCACCGCCCTGGAGGCCCTGTACGAGGCCTGCCTGCACTGCGGCCGCCACGCCGAGACCGTCAGCGACCTGGAACGGCTCACCGCCGCCCACCCGCTGCGCGAACGCCTCTACGACCTGCTGATGACCGCCCTGTACCGGTGCGGCCGGCAGGCCGAGGCCCTCGGCGCCTACGAACGCGCGCGCCGCCACCTGGTCGCCACGCTCGGCGTGGAACCGGGCCCGGCGCTGCGCTGCCGCCTGGAGGCCGTCCTCAACCACTGCCCCCCGCCCCCGCCGCCCCCGCCCCCGGCGGGCCTCGCCGCGCAGGTGGCGCGCCTGCAGGCCCGGATCGACCAGCTGGCCAGGGACCAGGCCGACCTGCTGCGCCGCCTGCGGGAGCAGGACGCGGACGCGGCCCGCTGACGGCGCGGCCACCGCCGCCGGGCGCCGCGGGCGGCGGTCGCGGCCCGCGGGGCTCAGAGCAGGCCGGTGAACGCGGCGAAGACGTCGTCGAGTTCGTTCGTGTGCACGGTGAGCGACTCGGGTGCGAGCCCCGCCGAGTCCAGGACCGCGAGCACGGCCCGTACCGTCTCCACACCGGCGTCGGCGGGGACCTGGAGGACGCCGGTGCCCGGCTCGCTCCACGCGCCGTCGAAATGCGCGCCGGCCCGCTCGAGCTCGTCCGGGTCGGTGAACCGCAGCCGGACGACGGCGGCGGGCGCACCGCCGGGGGCCTTTGGCCACGGCCCGCCGTCACCGGTCCCGGCGTCGCTGTCGCCCGCGGGGCCGGCGGGGTCGGGGGCCCGGTGGGCCGGCAGGAGGCTCAGGACGGAGCGGGAGGAGGGCACCGGGTACTCGGGTCCGTCGAAGAAGAGCCCGCCCCCGTCCCCGTACCCCTCGCCGTCGCCGTCGTCGTGCCGCGTGCCGCCGGTTCGCGTCAGGGCGTCCAGCAGGACCGTCCTGGCCTCGGGCGGCAGCAGGGCGGCGAGCCGGCGCGCGCAGTCGCGGGCCCGCTCCCCGTCGCCGCCCGCCGCGGCGACCAGCTCGTGGACGAGGACGGCCGGCTGCGGCGCGTGCCCGGATCCGGACCAGGTGCCCGCCGGCCCGAGAACCCGCGGACGCTGTCGCTGTTGCCACTGCTCGTTCACGCCAGGACCTCCTCGTCCGGGTCCGGCACGATCACCGTCCCGGTCCCCTCGTCGGTGAACATCTCCAGCAGGACCGAGTGCGCGATCCGCCCGTCGATCACCCGGGCCGCGCCCACCCCGCCCCGTACGGCCTCCAGACAGCCGGTCATCTTGGGCACCATGCCGTCGCTCAGCTCCGGCAGGAGCTTTTCCAGCTCGTCGGCCGTCAGCCGCGGGATGACCTCGGCACGGTGCGGCCAGCCCGCGCACAGCCCCGCGACGTCCGTCAGCATGACGAGCGCGTGGGCCCGCAGGGCGGTCGCGAGCGCGGCCGCCACGGTGTCGGCGTTGACGTTGTAGACCAGGCCGTCCTCGGCGCTGCGGGCCAGCGGCGAGAGCACCGGGATCCGGCCGCCGGCCAGCAGGCCCTCCAGCACGGTGGTGTCCACGCCGGTGATGTCGCCGACCCGGCCGACGTCCACGGGTTCCCCGTCGATCCACGGCACGTGCCGCACCGCGGTGAGGGTGTCCGCGTCCTCGCCGGTCATGCCGACGGCGAGCGGGCCGTGACGGTTGATCAGCCCGACCAGCTCGCGCTGCACCTGGCCGGCCAGGACCATGCGCACCACGTCCATCGCCTCCGGCGGGGTGACGCGCAGGCCCGCTCTGAACTCGCGCTTCATACCGCGCCGTTCGAGCTCGGCGTCGATCTGGGGGCCTCCTCCGTGCACCACCACGGGCCGCAGCCCGGCGTAGCGCAGGAAGGCGATGTCGCGGGCGAAGGCCGCCGTCAGGCCGTCGTCGACCATGGCGTGCCCGCCCAGTTTGACGACGACCGTTTGGCCCTGGTGACGGGCCAGCCACGGCAGGGCCTCACCGAGGGAGCGGGCCTTGGCCTGGGCCTGCTGCACGCTGACGGTCATGAGACCCTCGCCCGCCGAACGAGGCCGCCGACCGGGAAATCGGTGCTCATGGGTCACGACTCCTTCTGTGGGGGCCCCGGCCACGGGCTGGACCCCGTGGCCGGTGGACATGCGCTGGAAAGCTGCACGAAAGGACTTGGCTGTGCTGCGGGTTCTTGGGACGGTGAACTCCGGCCGGCCCGGGGCGGGCGCCGCGGTTCTCGCGCGCGGGTCCTCGAGTGTCCTGCCGCGGGGTCACGTCCTGTCAACGGGACGGCGGCCGGGCCCGCCGCCTCAGGCGGCCGAGCGCGCCGCCCGCACGGCGCCGGCACCGCTCAGCTCCCGCTCGGTGCGGCGCAGCACGATCGAATCGGCGATCTCGCCGCTGCGGACCGCGATGTTCGACAGCAGCGCCGAGGACAGGCCGTGGGTGTGCTCGGTGCCGCCCTGCAGGTAGACCCCGCTCGTCAGCCCCGAGCCGCTGACGAGGCGGTAGTCGCGTTCCACCCGGTGCCTGCCCGAGCCGTCGCGCAGGAAGTGCCGGTCGAAGCCGCCCAGCAGCCGGGCGGGGTCCAGGCCGTCGTAGCCGGTGGCGAACACCAGGGCGTCGACGGCGAGTTCCTCCGTCCGGTCGTCGAGCAGCGAGCGCAGGCCCACCCGCGTCTCGCCGCCGGCGCGCTTGACGTCGGTGACCCGGGTGAGGTTGCGGAAGCGCAGGCGCTCGACGCCGTGCACCCGCTCCTCGTAGGAACGCCGGTACAGGTCCCGGATGACGTCGGAGTCGACCACCGAGTAGTTGGTGTTGCGGTGGTAGCGCCAGAAGGCGTCCCGGGCCTGGTCGGTGCCGAAGTAGTGGTCGTCGACCGCTCCGGGGTCGAACACCTGGTTGGCGAAGGGCGTGTCGTCGGCGATGGCGTAGCCGTAGGAGGGGACGACCGCGCAGACCTGGGCGTGCGGCAGCGAGTCGTGGAAGAACCGGACGATCTCGGCCGCGCTCTGGCCGGCGCCGACCACCGCCACGCTCCTGAGGCCTTCGGGGTCCTGCGCGTTGAACCTGGTGAGGAACTCCGAGCTGTGCCACACCCGTTCGTCGGAGCTCACGCCCTCGGGCAGGCGCGGCACCAGACCGGTGGAGATGACCACGTTGCGCGCGGTGACCACCCGGGTGCCCTCCTTGGTGCGCACCTCGATCTCCAGCAGGTCGCACTCCGCCTCCCCGGCCCCGGCGACGGGCCGGATCGAGGTGACCTCGGCGCCGTAGGTGACCCGGTCGCCCAGATCGGCGGCCGCCCACTCCAGGTACTGGTGGAACTCCTGGCGGGTGGGGAAGAAGTCCTGGTTGTTCACGAACTGCACCAGCCGGTCCGAGGCGTGCAGGTAGGAGACGAAGCTGTACCGGGACAGCGGATTGCGGTACGTCGCCAGGTCCTTGAGGAACGAGATCTGCATGGTCGTCGACGGCAGCAGCATGTTGCGGTGCCAGCCGAAGGCGGGCTGCCGCTCGAAGAAGTGGGCGGTGACCGGCTGTTGGGGAGTGCTCGCCCCGTGTTCTTCCAGAGCGATCGCGAGCGACAGGTTGGACGGGCCGAACCCGATGCCGACCACGTCGTAGACCTCTTCGCTCCGCCTGCCCGTTGTCTGCATGTGAACGCTCCCGATAGGTGTGGAGATCAACCGGTGGCCCGCAGCGCCCTCCGGCTTGGCAAAACCTTGCCATGATGTTGGCAACTCGATCCTGAGATCTGGTCTCGTGACGCTGGAGCGATGGCGGAGTCGCTGGTGGGAGAGGTGACTTCGGCGCACGAGGACGGGAAACCCTTGCCGGGTCCCGTGCGCACCGCACCGCGCCGGGCGCCGCGGGGCGCGTGCCGGGCGCCGGGTGCTTCGGGCCGGGCGCGTGGTGCCGGCCGGGCCGGAAAAGCGGGAGCCGGGTGTTTTCGGAGCTTTTCTCGAAAAGGAATCGAGGACCGCTGGAGAAGTCCTTCAGATCTTCTCCAGGCATACGGAATGTGGAAGCATTGTCCTGTCGGCGGGACGGCCGTATGGTCGGCCGGGATCCTCGAAACAGACCGATTTCCGAAAAGGAGAATGCGAATGTTCGTGCCCGGCTTCTACCGCGAGCCGAATGATTCCTGGACGGCGGATCTGATCCGCGGGAACCCGCTGGCTCTCGCGGTGACCAACGGCAGTCCCGAGACCGGCCCCTTCGCCACGCACCTGCCGGTCATCTTCGACCCCGCCGCCCCCCGCACCGGCGAGGACCTCGCCGGCGCCACCCTGCTCGGGCACATGAACCGGGCCAACCCGCACTGGACGGCGCTGCGCTCGGGCGACGTGCTGCTGCTGACGTTCACCGGCCCGCACACCTATGTGTCCCCCACCGTGTACGAGAAGACCCCGGCCGCCCCGACGTGGAACTTCACCGCGGTGCACGTCCGGGGCGTGGTGGAGAAGATCGACTCGACCGAGGAGACGCTGGAAGTGGTGCAGTCCACCGTGCGCGCCTTCGAGGGGGCCTTCGGCAACGGCTGGGACATGACCGACTCGCTCGGCTACTTCCGCAAGATCGTGCCCGCCGTCGGGGCCTTCCGGTTCACGGTCACGGGGGCCGAGGGCATGTTCAAGCTCAGCCAGGAACAGCCGGGCGAGGTGCGCGAGAGGGTGCGGGAGTCCTTCGGGCAGAGCGGCTGCACGCACAAGCGCGAGGTCGCCGGGCTGATGAACCGGCTGCCGTGAGACGCCGGTGGCCCCGGCGCCGGCCCGCTCAGGCGCTGATGGCCACCGGCCGGGGCCGGGACCCGGCGAGCTCCTGCGTCTCCTGCGCGCCGGTGGGACCGGCGGCCTCGAAGCGCTGCTCCGCCGCCGCGCCGGACACCTCCAGGGCGGTCGCGGCCGCGCTGTCCAGCGTGGCCATCACCCACTGCTCGAAGTCCACGCCCAGCTGCTGCGCGGCCTGGTGCCACCACTCCAGACGGCTGCCGGGAACCTCCAGACGGCGGGCCGGCCTGGCGGGGACGGCCGGCTGCTGCTCGCCCTGGCGCGCGGCGCGCAGCGCGCCGCGCAGCTGCTTGGTGGTCCACTGCCGCTGCTCGGCGCGGTCGAGCCACAGCTCCTGGTCCGCGACCGGCATGGACGCCAGCTCGGCGTGGTGCTGGAAGCTCAGGGCGGGACGGCGCCGGTCGAGGGTGAAACGCCGCGAGACCCACGCGTAGTTGCGCAGGGTCTGGTACGACAGGTTGGCGGCGCGTATCCCGCGCTGGTAGCGGTCGGTGTAGTGGTCCTTGCCGTACACCATCCAGTCGCCCAGCCACCAGGAGGACGAGTCGAGGACGTCGGCGAGCTGCCGGCCGGCCCGCTCCCACTCGTCGTAGGCCATCTTGGCGGGCATCTGCAGGCCCACCTTGGTCGTCAGCACCGGGACCCGGCGCGGCGCGGACGCCGTGGCGCGCGCCTGCCGCGGCGTCATCTGCGGGACGGCGGCCGCCGCGCCGCCCTGCGGCCCCGCGATCTGACCGGCCTGGTGCGCCATCATGCCTCCAAAGAACGGTGCATACAACCGTCGCCAAGCGTCACACGAAGGCCTGGGGCGGCACCGGAGCGGCACTCGAACCGTTGCGCGTCGAACTTCCCCGCAGAATGCATCCGCTTTCACCGGAAAAACACCCGCCCCCTTTTTTCGCCGGGAAATACGGAAGCCGTATCCGCCGCGCGGGCTCCGGAAAAGGCAGAGCGCGTGGGGGACGGTTCTCCCGACGGGAAAAAAAGGGGGCGGTGCGGGTCCCGGGGCGCGGTGGCCTCAGCGGCCGGGCCGGCGGCCCCGGAGGGAGGACGAACGCTCCGCACCGGCACCTGCACCTGCACCTGCGTCGGCACGGACCGCGGACAGGGCCGCCCCGAACCCCTCCAGGAAGGCGTCCACCTCACGGTCCGAGACGGTCAGCGGCGGGGCCAGCCGGACGACGTCCGCGACCGCCGCGTTCACCAGCACCCCCCGGTCCTGGGCGGCCTGCTGCACGCGTGCCGCGAGATCGCCCTCCAGGGCGACGCCCACCAGCAGGCCCGCGCCGCGGACCTCGCGCACCAGCGGATGGGCCAGGTCCTCCAGACCGCGCCGCAGCCGCCGCCCCGCCCGCAGCACCCGGTCCAGCAGGCCCTCCCGCTCGATGGTGTCCAGCACGGCCAGAGCGGCCGCGCACACCACCGGGTTCCCGCCGAAGGTGGAGCCGTGCGTGCCGGGGGTCAGCAGGCCCGCGGCCGTGCCGAAGGCGAGCGTCGCCCCGATGGGCAGACCGCCGCCCAGGCCCTTGGCGAGGGTGACGACATCGGCCTCCACGCCCTCGGCCTGGGCCGCGAACCAGTGCCCGGTGCGCCCGATGCCGGTCTGCACCTCGTCCAGGACCAGCAGGGTCCCGGTCGCCGCCGTGATCGCGCGGGCCGCCCGCAGATAGCCGGCCGGCGGGACCACCACCCCGTTCTCCCCCTGCACGGGCTCCAGCACCAGCAGCGCGGTGTCCGCGGTGACGGCCGCGCGCAGGGCCCCGGCGTCCCCGTAGGGCACATGGGTGACCTCGCCCGGCAGCGGCAAAAAGGGCCGCTGTTTCGCGCTCTGGCCGGTCAGCGCCAGGGCCCCCATGGTGCGGCCGTGGAAGCCGCCGGCCGCCGACACCATGTGCGGCCGGCCGGTGAGCCTGCCGATCTTGAAGGCCGCCTCGTTGGCCTCGGCACCGGAGTTGGAGAAGTACACCCGGCCCGCACGTTCGGCGAGGGCCAGCAGCCGTTCGGCCAGACGCACGGTCGGCTCGGCGACGAACAGGTTCGAGACGTGCCCGAGCGAGGCGATCTGCGCGCAGACGGCCCCCACGACCGCGGGATGCGCGTGCCCCAGCGCGTTGACCGCGATACCGCCGAAGAAGTCGAGGTACTCGTTGCCCTCGGCGTCCCGGACCCGGCAGCCCCGGCCCTCGACCAGAGGCAGCCGCGGAGTGCCGAAGTTGTCCATCATGACGTCCTGCCAGCGGCCGGTCAGCGCCGCGTTGGCGGCCCCGCCGCCCGCCCGGGCGTTTGCCGCGCCCGCCCGGGCACCGCCCGCGGCGCCGCCGTCCGGCACGGCCCCGGCGGGCGCGTGTTCGAAAGGGCTCATCAGATTCCTCCGTGGATTGGGGCGGGCCGCTCGCCCGCCGTGCCGCACGCCGCGAGGCCGTCCGCGCCGCCCCGGCTCACGGCGCGATCCCGGCCGTGGAAAGCCCCAGCTCCTCCGGGAGCCCCAGGGCGATGTTCATGCACTGCACCGCGCCGCCCGCGGTGCCCTTGGTCAGGTTGTCGACGGCGCTGATCGCCACGATCCGGCCGACCGCCGGGTCGAGGGCCACCTGGACCTGGACGGCGTTCGACCCGTGCACGGCCCCCGTGCCGGGCCACTGCCCCTCGGGCAGCAGCCGTACGAACGGCTCGCCGGCCAGCGCCTCTTCGTAGGCGGCCCGCACCTGCCGGGCATCGGTGCCGGGCCGCACGTCGGCGGAACAGGTGGCCAGGATGCCGCGCGGCATGGGGGCCAGCGTCGGGGTGAAGGAGACGGCGACCCGGCGGCCCGCCACGGCGCTGAGGTTCTGCACCATCTCCGGGGTGTGCCGGTGGCCGCCGCCCACCCCGTAGGGCCGCATGGACCCCATCACCTCGCTGCCCAGCAGGTCCACCCGGGCCGCCTTCCCGGCCCCGGACGTGCCGGACGCCGCGACCACCACCGCCTGCGGCCCGGCGATCCCCGCCGCGTAGGCGGGAAAGAGCGCCAGCGACACCGCGGTCGGGTAGCAGCCCGGCACCGCGATGCGCCGGGCGCCCGCCAGCTTCTCGCGGGCGCCCGGCAGTTCGGGCAGGCCATAGGGCCAGGTGCCCGCGTGCGGCGAGCCGTAGAACCTCTCCCACGCGGCCGCGTCGGCGAGCCGGAAGTCCGCCCCGCAGTCGATGACGAGCGTGTCATCGCCCAACTCCCGTGCCACGGCGGCCGACTGGCCGTGCGGCAGGGCCAGGAAGACGACGTCGTGCCCCTCAAGGGCCTTCGCGCCGGTGGGCTCCACCTCCCGGCCGGCCAGCGCCGCCAGGTGCGGCTGCAGCGCGCCCAGCCGCAGTCCGGCGCTGGAGTGCCCGGTCAGGGCGCCGACGCGCACCTTTGGATGGGCCAGCAGCAGACGCAGCAGCTCACCTCCCGCGTAACCGCTCGCTCCGGCCACGGCCGCTCGCACTGTCATGGGCCCTCCAGGTGGGACGGGGTCGGAAATTTTTTGCGCGGTCTCAGCCGGACGCCGGCGGGCAGAACTCGGCGTTCAGGATGGGCAGGATCCCCGAGGCGTCCCAGTCGCCGTTGTAGTTGAAGGTGAGCTGGTGGCGGCCGTCCTCGCTGAAGGCGGCCAGCGTCAGCGACCCCACCACGCCCCCGTCGTGGTACCAGATGTCCCCGCAGCCCATCGTGAGCTTCTCCACGCCCAGCCCGTAGGACGAGATCGGCAGGTCGGGGTTGACCACGGTCGTCTTCAGCTCCGCCAGCTGCCGCGCCGGCAGCAGCTTCCCGCCCATCAGCGCCCGGTAGAACAGGTTCAGGTCGTGGGCGCTGGAGACGATGTCGCCGTCCCCCCAGTTCTGGGAGCCGTTCAGCTCGGTGACGTCGTCGATCCGGTCCGGCTGGGTGTCGTAGAACAGCTTGGAGTAGCCGCGGCTGCTGGGCCGGGGCAGCTGGCTGCTGGTGCCGGGGTTGGACGTCGACTTCAGCCCCAGCGGCTCGATGATGCGCAGGCGCACCTCGTCCTCGTACGTCCTGCCCCCCACCTTCTGGACGATCAGGGCCGCCAGCAGGTCGTTGGTGTGGGAGAACGCGTGCCGGGCGCCGGGCTGGAACAGCGGCGGGTGGGAGAAGGCCACCCGCAGGCGCTGCTGGGCCGTCAGGGTGTCGTAGCGGTGCGCCAGGAAGCTGTCGCCCATGGTGTACGTCTGGTAGTACGGCACGTCGGCCAGGTAGTCGAACAGGCCGCTGGTGTGGTTCAGCAGCTGCCGCACGGTGACCGCACCGCCGTCGTTGCCGTTGCCGGTGACCACACCGGGCAGGTGGCGCTCCACCGGGTCGTCGAGGCCGAGCCTGTTCTCCGCCGCCATCTGCAGCAGCACCGTCGCCACGAAGGTGTTGGTGATGCTGCCGGTGCGGAAGCGGTCGTTCTTGCCGCGCGGCGCGTTCGTCGCCCGGTTGCCGACGCCCGCCGCGCTCTTCCACACGCCCGCGGCGTCCCGCGCCTCGGCACTCACGCCGGGGACACCGGCCGCGACGGCCGCCTCGATCGCCGCCTGCGTGTCCTGGTGGCCGGCCGCCCCCGCGGCCGTGCCCCCCGATGCCCGGGCGGGACCCGTGAGGACGGTGGCCGTGAGCGCCACCGCCGCCAGACCGACCACGCCGGCCCTTGGCCTGTTCCGCATCGTCATCGTCGTTTCCCCGTCTCTTCGTCTCGTCCGCACGTTGGCTGGATCCGTACAGGTGCGGTTCGTGGCGGCACCGTAGGTCAGCTGGCTCGCGGGCAACTCGCGCGGCGGCACCGCGGCCGAAAAGACGCAGGTACGCGCCGTCCGGCCGCTCGGCCGCCACCCCCCGCGGCGGCCGGAACCGGTCGTTCTGCCGGTGCGGGCAGGGCCGTTCGGGGCGCGCCGGACACGGCCGGGCCGCGCCGTCCGTGCCGTCCGTGCCGTCCGTGCCGTCCGTGCGGCGGCGTGCGGGCCCCGGGGTCACCGCGGGGGAGGAGCGGCCACCGCCCGCGCCTGCGCCGGTGCGGTGTCCAGGGCCGTGGCCGCGTCCCGTGCCATCTGCCGCAGCAGGGGAGCGGGATCGTCCTGGAAGTAGAAGTGACCGCCCTTAAAGACGTGCAGGCCGAGGAAACGTTCGGCGTGATCCGCCCAGCCGGCCATCCGCCGCGGGGAGGCGAAGCGGTCCGAGCCGCCCGCGTAGGCGGACAGCGCCACCGGCAGGGGACCCGCCGCGGGATCCGGCCGCCAGGTCTCCACCAGGCGCAGGTCGGCCCGGATCACCGGGGCGAACAGGGCCCACAGGCCGGGATCGTCGAAGACGGCGCCGGGCGTGCCGCCGAGCAGCCCCAGACGCGTGCGCAGCTCGGCGTCGTCCGGCTCGCGGTACCCGCCGCGCCGCCTCGCCCACTGCGGCGCGGCGCGCGCGGAGACACCGACCCACACCGGCAAGGGCAGGCCCAGCCCCCCGGCCCGCCGGGTGATCTCGTACGCCGTCAGGGCGCCCATGCTGTGCCCGAACAGGGCGTAGGGGACGTCCAGTTCGTGCTCCACGGAGCGCAGCAGGAAGTCGGCGAGACGGCCGGCGTCGTCGATCTGCGGCAGGTCGAGCAGGAGTCCGTGGCCCGGGGCGTCGAGCAGCCGCACGTCCCAGGTGTCCGGCAGTCCGGCCGCCCAGCGGCGGTAGAGCACGTGGGAGCCGCCCGCGTGGTGCAGGACGAACAGACGCAGGGCCGGCCGTGTGCCGTCCATCGCTCCCCCTCACATCGAGCCGCACGACTTCGCACCATAGAACGCCGCCGGGCCCGGCCCGGCCGCGCACCGCGGGGACTCCGCCGCCGGTCGGGCGGCCCTCGAGCGAACCTCAGGCGCGCCCCGGCCACGGGCGCGGGCAGCGTCGCCGCGAAGGGGGCGGTGGCCCGCGGGCGCGGCATCGTGGCACAGGAAGACGGCCCGGTACAGAGGATCACCGCGGGGCGCGGGCACGGGCGCACGGCGGGGCCGGCTTCCTTGTGGCGCCCACCGCGCGCTCCCTACGGTTTCGAGACATCGCCGGGGCCGCCACCGGCGCCGGCTGTCCCGTCGACCGGACGGCGCGGGTGTCCCGTCGACCGGACGGGCACCGGCCGGCGGACCCGCGCCCGGGGCCCTCGCGCACCCGGCCAGGCGATTTCCCATCCCGAGTCAGCCCCTGACCGACAAGGACGGTGCCCAGTTGAGCACGAACCCCTTCGATGACGCGGACGGCCGCTTCTACGTGGTCGTCAACGACGAGGAGCAGCACTCCCTGTGGCCGGTGTTCGCCGAGGTGCCCGCGGGCTGGCGTGTGGTCTTCGGTGAGTCGGCCAAGGCCGAGTGCCTGGAGTACGTCGAGCAGAACTGGACCGACCTGCGGCCCAAGAGCCTGCAGGACGCCATGGCGGCGGACTGACCGCCGGCCCCTCCCGCGGACCTGCCCGGGCGACGGCTGTCGTCCCCCAGGTGCCGGTCCGCGCCCAGGAAGACACGTCGAGTGGGGAGTTGAAGGTTGTGACGGGGGCTGTGAGAACCGCGGGCAGGCCCGGACCGGGGCTTGTGGACGCCGGCCGTGCGCCGGCGCAGGGCGACGTGGTCCTGTCCTTCACGGGATCGCAGGCCACGGTGCAGAAGTCGGGGATGGTCTTCCCTCCCAACCTGCCGGAGCGGTCCTGGGAGCGGATCGGCGCCAACCTGCGCGAGCTCGTGAACTCCTCCGCGTGGTGGCTCGCCGACTGGCTGCTCTACGGTGAGGCCACCTACGGGTGGCGGCGCTACAAGGAGGCGATCGAGCGCACCGGGCTCGACTACCAGACCCTGCGCAACTACGCGTGGGTGGCCCGGCGCTTCGAGCACCACCGCAGGCGCGACAGCCTCAGCTTCGCCCACCACGCCGAGGTCACCCGCCTCTCGCCGCCGGAGCAGGACTACTGGCTGCGCAGGGCCGAGCAGCAGAAGTGGTCGCGCAACGAACTGCGCAGGGCGGTCCGCGCCGGGCTGGCCGCGCAGAGCGACGAGACCGGCACCGGCCCGGCCGCCGGCGCGGGCGACCCCAAGACACCCCCACCCGTCACGGACCCGGCCGTCACGGACCCGGCCGTCACGGACCCACCCGTCACGGACCCGGCCGTCACGGGGCCTGCCGTCACGGGGCCTGCCGCCGCCGGGCAGCGGCAGCAGGCCACCACGCTCACCATCGAGCTGTCCGCCGACCAGCTGGAGCACTACTCCCGGCAGGCCGCCGCGCACGGCCTGCCCGTCGGCCGGTGGATCACCC
The DNA here is from genome assembly GCF_042746485.1 of Streptomyces sp. NPDC058751. Lineage (NCBI taxonomy): Bacteria > Bacillati > Actinomycetota > Actinomycetes > Kitasatosporales > Streptomycetaceae > Streptomyces > Streptomyces sp. NPDC058751. The sequence continues at coordinate 142,669 of NZ_JBHYPZ010000014.1, forward strand.
GGACGCTCGACACCGCCGACCGGCACACCCCCGGGTCCACCGCAGGCCGGCACGCCCCCGACCAGCACGCCGCAGGCCGGCACACCCCCGGCCTGCGCACCGCCTGAACCAGCGGCGCCCACCGACGCACCGCACCGCCCGAAGGCGCACCGCCCCAAGACGCACGCCCCAAGGCCCCGGCACGCCCGTCCCGCACGGCGGGCCGGCGGCCCGTCCCGCCGGACACCCCTCATATCGGAGTCAGTTGATGATCCTTCAGGGAAAACGGGTCGCCCTGCCCTCGGCACCCGTCGTCCACCAGCAGTTCGAGGCGCACGCGCAGAACACCCCCGACGCCGTCGCCGTCGCCCGGGCCGGCCGGCAGGTCACGTACGCCGAACTGGACGCGAGGGCGAACCGGTTCGCGCACTTCCTCGCCGCGCGCGGACACGGCCGGGGCACGAAGGTGGGCGTCTGCCTCGACTACTCCGTCGACCTGCTCGTCGCGATCCTCGGCACGCTGAAGGCGGGCGCGGCCTACGTGCCCTTCGACCCGGCCTACCCGCCCGCCCGGCTCCAGCTGCTGCTGGACCAGGTCCCCGGCCTCGCCCTGATCGTGGCCTCCCCGGCCACCGCCGCCATGGTCGAGGCGGCGGCCGTCGACGTCGTCGACCTCGACGAGATCGGCGAGCACCTGGCATCGCTGCCGGCCACCTCGCCCGGCATCCCCGTCACCGGCGACGACCTGTGCTACGCCGTCTTCACCTCCGGCTCCACCGGCACACCGAAGCTGACCGCGGTACGCCACGCGGGCTGGTTCAACCTGATGAACTGGCTGAAGCTCGAGTACGGCCTGCACAGCGGCTCGCACAACCTCGTCGTCAGTGCGTTCGGCTTCGACCTGTCCCAGCGCGCGCTGATGACACCGCTGTTCTGCGGCGCCACCCAGCACCTGCTGGCCAGCCGCAACTTCGACGCCATGCTGGCCTACCGCGTCCTGCGCGAGCACGACATCCGCGTCGTGCACTGCGCCTCCAGCACCCTGTACGTGCTGATCGACTGGGAGAAGGCGCGCGGCGGCGACGCGCTCACCCGCCTGGACTACGTGCTCTTCGGCGGGGAGGCCCTCAAGCCCGAGCGGCTCACCGACTGGATGCGCCGCGAGAACAACACCTGCACCCTGCTGCACCAGTACGGCGTCGCCGAGTGCACGGACGTGGCCACCTCCTTCGACCTTTCCGGCCACCGGCCGGGCGAGCACGCCATCGCCCCCGTGGGCCGGCCCGCGTACAACACCGACATCCACCTCCTCGACGAGCACCTGCGTCCCGTCAAGGCGGGCCAGGACGGCGAGATCTGCATCGCCGGGACCGGCGTCGGCGCCGGCTACCTGGGCGCCGCCGGCCCCGAGAACGCCAGGTTCACCACCGTCGAGATCGACGGCACACCGGTGCGGCTGTACCGCACCGGCGACCGGGGCCGGGTGACCGAGGCCGGTGACCTCGTCGTCGCCGGACGGATGGACGCCCAGGTCAAGGTGCGCGGCATGCGCATCGACCCCACCGACATCGAGCGCGCGCTCGGCAGGCTGGACCAGGTGCGGGAGGCCGCCGTCGCGGTCACCCGCACCGACACCGGCGACAGCGAGCTGACCGCGTTCGTGGTACCGGAGGCGGGCGAGCTCGCCGAGGACGCCGTGCGCGCCCGCCTCCTTCAGACGCTGCCGCGGAACATGGTCCCGGCCCGCTTCGTCGGCGTGCCGGCCATTCCGCTGAGCCCCCACGGGAAGGTCGACCGCACGGCGCTGGTCGACGCCCTTGAGAACCGAGGACAGTGATGACTGCCGACAGCGTGCGCGCCATCTGGTGCCGGGAACTGGGCCGTGAGGACATCGCGGACGACGACGACTTCTTCGCCCTCGGCGGCCAGTCCGTGATCATGGTCAGGATCCAGGGCGCCTTCCTGGAGGAACTGGGCGCCGAGGTCCCCATGGACCAGATGTTCCTCCACCCCACGGTGGCGTCGATCTCCGCCTACATCCAGTCCCTGCCGCTGCACCGATAGCGCGCCGGACCCCCGACCGACCCCCGGCCCGCGGGCCGCGGTGCGTGCAAAAACTACCCGGTTAGAAAGGCGCGCCATGTACGACGTGATTGTCATCGGTGCCCGTTGCGCGGGCTCGCCGACGGCCATGCTCCTCGCCCGGCAGGGCTACCGCGTCCTGCTCCTGGAGAAGGCCCGGTTCCCGCAGGACACGCTGTCCTCGCACTACATCCACATGCAGGGCATGGGGCTGCTCAAGCGGTGGGGGCTGCTCGACAAGCTCCGCGACGCGGGCTGCAAGCCCATCACCCGCCAGAGCTACCAGGGCCCCGGGGTGCGCGTCGAGGGCTTCTCCCTGCCGGTCGACGGCCTGACCCACACCTACGCGCCCCGCCGCTACGTCCTGGACCCGCTGCTCGCCGAGGGCGCCGTCGAGGCCGGCGTGGACTTCCGCGAGGGCTGCGCGGTCAAGGACCTGGTGTGGCAGGACGAGAGGGTCGCCGGCGTGCGCTACACCACGCCCGAGGGCACCGAGACCACCGACCGGGCACGCCTGGTCGTCGGCGCGGACGGCATGCGCTCGCTGGTGGCACGCAAGACCGGCGCGCAGAACGTCATCGAGCACCCGCGGGTGAGCTGCACCTACTACAGCTACTGGGAGAACGTCCCCTCGCACTTCGAGCTGTACGAGCGGCCCGGCCGCTGGATCGGCGTCATCCCCACCAACGACGACCTCACCCTGCTGATGACCTACTTCCCCCAGGACCTCTACAACGAGGTCCGCAAGGGAGTGGAGCCCTTCTACCTCGACTCCTTCCGCACCACCGCCCCCGAACTGTACGAGCGGATGCGGGCCGGCCGGCGCGTGGAGCAGATCTACGGCACCGGCCACCAGGAGAACTACTTCCGCAAGGCCTACGGCCCCGGCTGGGTGCTGGTCGGCGACGCGGTCAACCACAAGGACTCCATCACCGCCCGCGGCATCACCGAGGCCTTCGCCCAGGCCCAGTCCCTCACCGCCCACATCGGCACCCAGCTCCACGACGACGCCGCGCTGCGCACCGCGCTCAAGCGCTACGAGAACGACCTGAGCGGCGAGGCCCTGAGCCACTACCAGGGCGCCCTGAACGTGGCCGAGCTCAAGCCCGAGGGCCGCGTGGAGATGCTGCGGCACCTGGTCGGCCACCAGGAACACATCGACCGCTACTTCTCGACCCTGTCGGGCGCGTGCTCCATCGACGACTTCTACAACGACGAACTGCTGGACCTGCTCGACCTGAGCTGAGTGACGGCCTCCTCCCGCCTGGTTTGCCGATATTGGAGAAACAATGATCCCGTTGTCGTTCGCGCAGCGCCGGCTGTGGTTCGTGGACCGGTTCGAAGGCCCTTCGCCGACCTACAACGGCGCGTTCGCCCTGCGGCTGACCGGCCGGCTGGACGTCGACGCGCTGCGGGCCGCGCTCGCGGACGTCGTCGACCGGCACGAGGTCCTGCGCACCGTGATCGTCGAGGGCGACGACGGCGTCCCGCACCAGCGGGTGCTGGCCTCGGGGGAGAACCCGTTCGCCCTGACCGTCACCGACGTCACCGAGCAGGACCTGACGGCGGCGATCGAGGAGACGGCCACCGCCACCTTCGACCTGGCCGCCGACGTGCCCCTCAGGGCCCGGCTGCTGCGCGGCGCACCCGACGAGCACACCCTCGTCGTCGTCGCGCACCACATCGCCGTGGACGGGGAGTCCTTCGGCCCGCTGTTCCGCGACCTCACCACCGCCTACGCGGCCCGCGCCCAGGGCCGGGCACCGCACTGGGAACCGCTCGCGGTGCAGTACGCCGACTACACGCTGTGGCAGCGCGAGGTGCTGGGCGAGGAGTCCGACCCCGACAGCCTCTCGGCCCGCCAACTGGCCTACTGGGAAAAGGCACTGGCCGGCCTGCCGCAGCCCCTGGCCCTGCCCACCGACCGCCCGCGCCCACGGGTGATGAGCCCCGAGGGCGACCGCATCCCCTTCCTCCTGGAGCCCGGCCTGCTGCGGGCGGTGGAGGAACTGGCCGCCGCCGCCGACACCACGGTCTCGATGGTCATGCACTCGGCACTGGCGGTGCTCCTGCACCACCTCGGCTGCGGCGACGACCTGTCCATCGGCGCGCCGATCACCGACCGCACCGACGAGGAACTGCGCGACCTCGTCGGCTTCTTCGTCAACACCTGGGTGCTGCGCGTCGACCTCGCCGGCGCCCCGACCTTCCGCGACCTGCTCGACCAGGTCCGCGACCGCTCGCTGGCCGCCTACGACAACCAGGACATGCCCTTCGAGCGGCTGGTGGAGCTGCTCAACCCCCACCGCTCCACCGCCTACAACCCCTTCTTCCAGGTCATGCTCTCCTGGCAGCCGCCCGTGCCGCCGCTTCAGCTGCCCGGCCTCGGCGTCCACGTCGAGCGGCTGGAGACCGGCACGGCCAAGTTCGACCTGTTCTTCGACCTGCTCCCCGACGACACCGGCGGCGCCCGGTGCCGGCTGGAGTACGCCACCAGCCTCTTCGACCAGGACACCGCCACGGCCATCGCCCAGCGGTTCGTGCGCGTGCTGGGCCGGCTCGTGGCCGACCCCGACCGCGCGGTCGCCACCGTCGACGTCCTGGACACCGCCGAACGCGAACAGCTGCTCGCCCCCTCGCGCGACACGGCCGCGGCCCCCGCCCCGGCGACGATCCCGCAGCTGTTCGAGAGCCAGGCCGCCCGCACCCCCGACGCCCCCGCCCTGGTGTGCGGGGAACGGACACTGACCTACCGGGAACTGGACGAGCGGGCGAACGCCGTCGCCTTCGAACTCATCCGCGCGGGCGCCGGCCCCGAGGACCTGGTGGCCCTCGCCCTGCCGCGCACCGAGGACCTGGTGACCGGCCTGCTCGGCATCCTCAAGTCCGGCGCCGGCTACGTACCGCTGGACCCGCAGTACGCCCGGGGACGGGCCCGCAGCGTGCTCGCCGAGGCCGCCCCCCGCTTCGCGGTCACCGACACCGCCACCTGGCGGGAGATCCCCGCCAACGACATCGAGGCCGTCGTCCGCCTCGACCTGCGCACCACCTGGGAGCCGGCCGCCGGCGCCCCCGACGACACCACCCGCAGCGCGCCGCTCACCCCGGACAACCTGGCGTACGTGATGTACACCTCCGGCTCCACCGGCAAGCCCAAGGGCGCCGCCATCACCCACCGGGGCGTCACCGACGGCGTACGCGAACTGGTGGACGTCCTGGGCGCCCAGGACGGCCGGCGGATGCTGGCCGGCACCTCCGTCAACTTCGACGTCTCCGTCTTCGAACTGCTGACCACCCTGACCACCGGCGGCACCGCCGAGATCGTCGACAACGCGCTGGCGCTCGCGGAACGGGAGAGCTGGGACGGCCACATCCTCAGCGGCGTCCCCTCGGTCATCGGCGAACTCACCGGCCACCTGGGCAAGGCGCCCGGCGTGCACACCGTCGTCCTGGCCGGCGACGTGCTCCCGGGCCGGCTGGTGCACCAGATACGCCAGGCACTGCCCAAGGCCCGGATCATCAACTCCTACGGCCAGAGCGAGAGCTTCTACGCCACCGCCTTCGCCCTTCCGCCCGAGCAGCAGTGGCCCGACGGCGACGTCGCCCCCATCGGCACCCCGCTGGGCAACATGCGCGCCTACGTCCTGGGCCCGGGCCTGGCCCCGGTCCCGGCCGGCGCCGTCGGCGAGCTGTACGTCGCCGGGACCTGCCTGGGCCGCGGCTACCACGGCCGGCCGGCCCTGACCGCCGAACGCTACCTCGCCGACCCCTACGGGCCGGCCGGCGAGCGCATGTACCGCACCGGCGACCTGGCCCGCCGAAACGCCCGGGGACAGCTGGAGTGCGTGGGCCGCAGCGACGGCCAGGTCAAGGTCCGCGGCTTCCGCATCGAGACCGCCGAGGTCGAGGCGGCGATCACCCAGCACCCCGGCATCAGCGAGGCGGTGGTGATCAGCCGCGAGGTGCCCGCCGGCGGCAAGCACCTGGTCGCCTACGTGGTGCACACCGGCGAGGGCGCCGTCGGCGACGACGGCGCCGGCGGCATCGGCGACGTGGACGTCCTGGCCGGAGCCTCCTCCGCCGAACTGCGCAAGTTCACCGCCGCCCGGCTGCCCGACTACATGGTGCCCGCCGCCTTCGTCGCCCTGGGCCGCCTCCCGCTCGGGCCCACCGGCAAACTGGACCGCTCGGCCCTGCCCGAACCGGAGTTCCTCGGCGAGGTCTACCGCGAACCGCGCACCGAGGCCGAGACGATCATCACCGCCGCCTACGCCGACGTCCTCGGCGTGGAACGCGTCGGCGCCGACGACGACTTCTTCGCCGTCGGCGGCGACAGCCTGCGCTCCATCCAGGTGGTGGCCCGCGCCCGCGCCCGCGGCCTGGACCTGTCCACCCGGGAGATCTTCGAGTGCCGCACCGCCGCCCGCCTGGCCGAGGTGGCATCCGCCCGCCGGGGCGACGCCCCCGTCCTCGCCGAGCACGAGGGCGGCGGCGTCGGCCCGATGCCGCTGCAGCCGGTGGCCCGCCAGGTGTTCGAACACGGCGGAGGAACCGACCGGTTCGCCATGTCGATGGTCCTCGAACTGCCCCACGGCATCACCGCCGACATCCTCACCGCCACCCTGGACGCCGTCCTGGACCGCCACGACCTGCTGCGCGCCCACCTGGTCCCCGGCGACGAACCCACCCTCGTCGCCCGCCCGGCGGGCACCGTACGGGCCGCCGACCTGCTGCGCCGCATCGACTGCGCGGGCAACTGGCAGGAGCCGTCCGCGCTGGCCGAGGCCAAGGCCCACCTGCACGAGGCGGTCGGCCGCCTCGACCCCGCAGCCGGGACCATGGCCGACTTCGTCTGGTTCGCCCCGCCCTCGGGCACGGGCCGGCTGCTGGTGGTGCTGCACCACCTGGTCGTCGACGGCGTCTCCTGGCGCATCCTCATGGCCGACCTCGCCGAGGCCTGGCAGCAGGTCCGCACCGGCGCCGCACCCGAACTGCCCCCGGTGGGCACCTCCGCCCGCCGCTGGGCCGCCGCACTGGCCGAGACGGCGCTCACCCCCGAGCGGGAGGCGGAACTGCCCTACTGGCGCGACCTCCTCGAATCCCCCAACCCCCCGCTGGGCGCCCGGGCGTTCGACCCCGCACGCGACGTGTGGTCCACCGTCGAGACCGTGCGCGTGCAGCTGCCCGCCGACGTCACCGACGCCGTACTGACCCAGCTGCCCGCCGCGTTCCGGTCCACCGGCACCGACGTGCTGCTCGCCGCCCTCGCCCTGGCCGTCGAGCGCTGGCGCACCACGAACGGCCCGACGCTGGTGCGCCTGGAGGGACACGGCCGCGAGGAGGACGCCGTCCCCGGCGCCGACCTCTCCCGCACCATCGGCTGGTTCACCACCATGTACCCCGCCCGCGTCGACGTGCGCACGGTGGACTGGGACGGCGTGCTGGCCGGCGGCCCCGCCGCCGCCAAGGCGATCAAACTGGTCAAGGAACAGCTGCGCGAGATCCCCGGCAAGGGCCTGGGCTACGGACTGCTGCGCCACCTCAACCCCGAGACCGCCGAACAGCTCGCCGGCCTCACCGAGCCGCAGATCGGGTTCAACTACCTCGGCCGGATCTCCGACACCGACGTGCCCGAGCACCTGCGCGACCAGGGATGGGGGCCGGCCGCCTGGTCGGGCGAACTGATCGCCGAACCCGACCCCGACCTGCCCGCCCTGTCCGCCCTGGAGGTCAACTCCGTCGCCACCGACACCGCCGACGGCCCCCGCCTGCAGGCCGCGTTCATGTTCCCCACCGGGGTCCTCTCCCGCGAGCGCACCACCGAACTGGCCGGCCTGTGGGTGCAGGCGCTGCACGGCATGGCCGCCCACGCCGCGAGCGGCCGCGCCGGCGGCCTCACCCCCTCCGACGCCCCGCTGGTCACCGTCGCCCAGAGCGACATCGAGACCTGGGAGGAGCGCTACGGCCCGCTGGCACAGGTGTGGCCGCAGGCCCCGGGACAGTCCGGCATCCAGTTCCAGGCGGCCCTCGCCGACGGCGGCTTCGACGTCTACCACATGCAGTTCGTGCTGCACCTGTCCGGACACGTCGACCCCGACCGCATGCGGGCCGCGGGCCAGGCCCTGCTGGAGCGCCACCCCAACCTGCGCTCCGCGTTCCTGACCACCGCCGACGGCGAACCCGTCCAGGTCGTCGCCGAACACGTCACCCTGCCCTGGCGGCACCTGGACCTGACCGGACTGAGCGAGGCCGAGCAGAACGCCGCCCTGGACGCGGCCCTGGCCGCCGACCGCGAGAACCGGCTCGACCCCGCCCGGCCGCCGCTGCTGCGCCTGGCCCAGCTCACCTGCGGGCCCCGGCACACCAAGCTCGTCCTCACCGCCCACCACACCCTCTTCGACGGCTGGTCCTCACCGCTGGTGATCACCGACCTGGTCCGGCTGTACGCCGGCACCGACGGCCTGGCCCCGGTCCGCTCCTACGGCGACTACCTGGCCTGGCTGACCCGCCAGGACAAGGAGGCGTCCGCCGCCCGCTGGAAGGCCGAGCTCGACGGCTTCGACGAGCCGACCCTGGTCGCCGCGGGCCTTGCCTCCCGCGGACAGGCGTCCTCCCTGGGACGGGTCGAGGTGCCGCTGTCCATCGACAAGGGCCGCGAACTGGCCCGGCGCGCGGCCCAGCTCGGCGTCACCCTCAACACGCTGCTGCAGGGCGCCTGGGCGGTCCTGGTCTCGAAACTGACCGGACAGCACGACGTGGTGTTCGGCGCCGCCGTCAACGGCCGCCCCGCCGACCTGACCGGCAGCGACGAGATGGTCGGCCTGTTCATCAACTCCCTGCCCACCAGGGCCCTGTGCCCGCCCGCCGCCACCCTGGCCGAGGTCATCACCGACCTGCAGAACCGGCAGGTCGGCCTCCTCGACCACCACTACTACGGACTGGCCGACATCCAGCGCGGCACCGGCCTGCCCGCCCTGTTCGACACCATCGTCGTCTTCGAGAACTACCCGGTCGACCGCGAGGGCATCGTCGACGCCAACACCTCCGCCGGCTTCACGATCGACGCCATCCGCCCCTTCGCGGGCTCCCACTACCCCCTCACCCTCAACTCCTCCGACCCCTACCTGCGCCTGTCCCTCGACTACCAGAAGAACCTCTACGACCACCAGGCGGCCGAGACCATCGCCGCCCGCCTCGTACGCGTACTGGAACAGGTCCTCGAAGACCCCTCGGTGCCGGTCGGCGCCGTCCAGGTGCTGGGCGAGGAGGAGCACGACCTGCTGGTGCGGCAGATCAACGACACCGCGCACCCCCTGGCCCCCACCACCCTGCCGGACGCCTTCGAGGCCCAGGCGGCCCGCACCCCCGACCGCCTCGCGCTGATCGGCGAACACGAGCGGCTGACCTACGCCGAGTTCAACGCCCGCGCCAACCGGCTGGCGCACTGGCTCATCGAGCAGGGCGCAGGCCCCGAACAGCTCGTCGCCGTCAAGATCCCCCGCTCGGTGGACCTGATGGTGGCGATCTACGCCGTCGTCAAGGCCGGCGCCGCCTACCTGCCCATCGACACCGAACTGCCCGAGGACCGGGTGCAGCACGTCCTGACGAGCGCCAGGCCGCTGCTGGTGCTCCAGGACACCCTCCCCGACGCGAGCACCCGCCCCGACACGAACCCCGAGCGGACCCTGTCCCCGGACAACGCCGCCTACGCCATCTTCACCTCCGGCTCCACCGGCGGCCCCAAGGGCGTCCCCGTCGCCCACCGGGCGATCATGAACCGGCTGACGTGGGGACTGGCGCACTTCGACGTCACCCCTAAGGACCGGGTGCTGCTGAGCACCACGGCCAGCTTCGATGTGTCGGTACCGGAACTGTTCGCCCCCCTGCAGGCAGGCGCCGCCGTCGTCATCGCCCGCCCCGACGGCCGCCGCGACCCCGCCTACCTGGCCGAACTGATACGCCGCGAACACGTTACCGGCGCCGATTTCGTGCCCTCCCTGCTGGAGGCGTTCGTCGCCGAACCCGCCGCCAAGGACTGCACCGCCCTGCGCTGGATCGAGGTCGCCGGCGAGGCGTTCTTGCCGGCGCTCGCGGACCGCTTCACCCAGCTGCTGCCCCACTGCACCGCCAACAACCTCTACGGGCCCACCGAGGCGGCCGTCGAGGTCACCGCCCACCAGTACGTGCCCGGCGCCGACCGCCTCCCGATCGGCACACCGGTGTGGAACACCCAGGTCTACGTCCTGGACGCCGCCCTGCGCCCGGTCCCGGCCGGCGTCACCGGCGAGCTCTACCTCGCCGGCGACCAGCTCGCCCGCGGCTACCTGGGGCAGAGCGGACTGACCGCGGGCCGCTTCGTGGCCTGCCCCTACGGCCCGCCCGGCTCGCGCATGTACCGCACCGGCGACGTCGTGCGCTGGAGCGGGGACGGCCAGGTGGAGTACATCGGCCGCTCCGACTTCCAGGTCAAGCTCCGCGGTTTCCGCATCGAGCTCGGCGAGATCGAACAGGCCCTCGCCTCCCACCCGCACGTCGAGTCCGCGGTGGCCCTGGTGCGCGAGGACCACCCCGGCGACCAGCGCCTGGTCGCCTACCTGGTCCCCGCCGCCGGCACCGAGCCGGCCGCCCTGGACCTCACGGCCCTGACCGCCCTGGCCAGGGAACGGCTGCCGGAGTACATGGTCCCCACCGCGCTCCTGCCGCTGGCCGAGCTCCCCAAGACACCCAGCGGGAAACTCGACCGGGGCGCCCTGCCCGCCCCCGACCGCACCGAGACCGCCACCGGACGAGGACCGCGCAACCACAACGAGGAAGTCCTGTGCCGGCTGTTCGCCGAACTGCTCGGCACCGGCGAGGTCGGCATCGACGTCGACTTCTTCGACACCGGCGGGCACTCACTGCTGGCCACCCGGCTGGTCGGCCGCATACGCAACGAGCTCGGCGTCGACGTGAAGGTCACCACCGTCTTCCGCAGCCCGACCGTCGCCGAACTGGCGGCCCGCATCGAGAAGTCGGCCAAGTCGAACCGCCTCCAGCTGCGACAGATGAACGTTGAGGAGTAGCACGATGATCCCGTTGTCCTTCGCCCAGCGACGGCTGTGGTTCCTGCACCGTCTCGAAGGGCCGTCCGCGACGTACAACATCCCCTTCGTGCTGCGCCTTCAGGGGCCGCTGGACACCGAGGCCCTGGCCGCGGCGGTCACCGACGTCACCACCCGGCACGAGAGCCTGCGCACCCTGCTCGTCGAGAACGAGGACGGCACCCCCGAGCAGCGCATCCTGCCCCCCGAGCAGGCCGGCCACGCCTTCTCGGTGACCGACGTGAGCGCCGACCGGGTGGACGAGGCGATGCGCCGCTTCGTGGGCGAGGGCTTCGACCTCGCCGCGGACCTGCCGCTGCGCACCCGCGTGCTGCGCCTGTCCGCCCACGAGCACGTGCTGGTGTTCGTCTTCCACCACGTCGCCGCGGACGGCGCCTCGATGGCCCCGTTCCTGCGCGACCTGCTGGCCGCCTACGCCGCCCGCGGCCGCGGCCAGGCCCCCGACTGGCAGCCGCTGGCGGTGCAGTACAAGGACTACACCCTCTGGCAGCGGCGGATGCTCGGCGAGGAGGACGACCCCGACAGCGTCGCCTTCGAACAGCTCGAGTACTGGCGCGGGGAACTGGCCGGGGTGCCGCAGCCGGTGCAGCTCCCCCTGGACCGCCCGCGCCCGACGTCGGCCTCCCACCGCGGCGGCCACGTCGACCTCGAACTGGAACCCGAGGTGGTCGCCGGGATCGGCCGCCTGGCCGCCGAGCACGGCGCCACCGCGCCGATGGTCGCCCAGGCCGCACTCGCGGTACTGCTGCACCACCTCGGCGCCGGCAACGACCTGACCATCGGCAGCCCGATCGAGGGACGCCCCGACGAACAGCTCGAGGACCTGATCGGGTTCTTCGCCAACACCTGGGTGCTGCGCGTCGACCTGTCCGGCAACCCCTCCTTCGGCGAGCTGCTGGACCAGGTCCGCGAGCGGGCGCTCGGCGCCTACGACCACCAGGACGTCCCCTTCGAACACCTGGTGGAACTCCTCAACCCCGACCGCACCACCGCCTACCAGCCGCTGTTCCAGGTGATGCTGGCCTGGCAGTTCGCCTGGTCCCCCCTGGAGGTGCCCGGACTGAAGGTCACCCCCCTGCCGCTGGGCACCGACACCGCGAAGTTCGACCTGTTCTTCAACATCGTCCCCGACCCCTCCGGCCGCGCCTACGGACGCCTGGAGTACGCCACCGAACTGTTCGACCACGCCACCGCCCAGAGCCTCGTCGACCGCTACGTCCACGTGCTGCGCCGGCTCGTCACCGACCCCTCCACCCGGCTGGGCCGCGTGGAGGTCCTCACCGCCGCCGAAGGGGACCGGCTGGCCCGGCTCAACGACACCGCGGCCCCCGTCCCGGCCGCCACGGTGGCGGAACTGGTCACCGTGGCGGCCGCACGGACACCGCAGGCCACCGCGGTCGTCTGCGGACAGCACCGGCTGTCCTACCGCGAACTGGAGGAGCGCGCCGGACACCTGGCCGCGGTGCTGCGCACCCGCGGCGTCGGACCGGACGTCCTGGTCGCCGTGGCCCTGCCCCGCTCCGCGGACCTGGCCGTCGCCCTGCTGGCCGTCCTCAAGGCCGGCGGCGCCTACCTGCCCATCGACCCCGACTACCCCTCCGCACGCGTGGGCCTGCTGCTCGCCACCGCCGACCCGGCCCTGGTGGTCAGCGACCGCGCCACCGCGCCCGCCCTCGACACCGGCGCACGGCACGTCCTGCACCTCGACGACCTGACCCCGCAGGGTCCCGCCGCCGAGATCCCGGACCCGCGCGTGCGGCCGGACCACCTCGCCTACGTGATGTTCACCTCCGGGTCGACCGGCACCCCCAAGGGCGTGGGCGTCACCCACGCCGCCGTCGTCAACGGCGTACGGGACCTCGCCCGGCGCACCGGCGTCGAGGCCGGCTCCCTGATGCTGGCCGCGACCTCGGTGAACTTCGACGTCTCCGTCTTCGAGATCTTCACCGCGCTGACCGCCGGCGCGTGCGTCGAGATCGTCCGCGACGTCCTCGAACTCGCCGAGCGCGACACCTGGTCGGGCACCACGGTCAGCGCCGTGCCCACCGTGTTCGCCGCCCTCCTGGACCAGATCACCCCCGACGCCGCCACCGGCCCCCGCCTCGACATCGACACCGTGGTCCTCGCCGGCGAGGCCCTGCCCGCGGACCTGGTCGCCAAGGTGCGCCGGATCCTGCCCGGCACCCGCGTCGTCAACGCCTACGGCCAGACCGAGAGCTTCTACACCTCCACCTTCACCGTCCCCGACAACGGTGCCGAGGCGGGCGCGGTACCCATCGGCACCCCGCTGGCCAACATGCGCGCCCACGTCCTGGGACCCGGGCTGGCCCCCGTCCCGCCGGGCGTGACCGGCGAACTGTACGTGGCAGGACCGGTCGCCCGCGGCTACCACCGAAACGCCGCCGCCACCGCCGAACGCTTCGTCCCCGACCCCTGCGGCCCGCCCGGCTCGCGCATGTACCGCACCGGCGACCTGGCCCGGTGGGACGCCGACGGCCGGCTGCGCTACGCCGGACGCGCCGACAACCAGGTCAAGGTCAACGGCATCCGCATCGAGCCCACCGAGATCGAGACCGTCCTGGCCCAGCACCCCGCCGTCGCCCGGGCCGTCGTGACGGTGCGCGCGGACCACACCGGCACCCAGCGCCTGGTCGGCTACGTGGCCCAGGCCGCCACCGGTGCCGCCGGCGGCGAAACGGACATCAGCGCCGGCGTGTCGGTGGCCGACCTGCGCCGCTTCACGGCCAGGCGGCTGCCCGACTACATGGTGCCCGCCCAGCTCATGGTCCTGGACCGCCTCCCGCTGACCGCCAGCGGCAAACTCGACCGGGCCGCCCTGCCCGAGCCGCAGTTCACCGGCGCCGAGTACCGCGCGCCGCGCACCGAGACCGAACGGATCCTGGCCGAGGTGTACGCCGACGTGCTGGGCGCCGGACAGGTGGGCGTCGACGACGACTTCTTCACCGAAGGCGGCGACAGCATCCGCTCCATCCAGGTCGTGGCCCGCGCCAAGACACGCGGCGTCCAGGTCACCACCCGGGAGGTCTTCGAGCACCGCACGGTCGCCCGCCTCGCGGAACTGGTCGAGGACCGGGCCGGGGAAGAACGCGTGACCCTGGCCGAACTGCCCGGCGGCGGCGTGGGCTGGGCCCCGCTGCCGCCCACCGCCGCCCACGTCCTGGCCCTGGGCGGCCCCATCGGCCGGTTCTGCATGTCCGCGCTGCTGACCCTGCCCGCCGACACCGACCGCACCACGCTCGCCGCGACCCTGCAGGCCGTCCTGGACCGCCACGACGTCCTGCGCTCCCACCTGGACCGGGCCGAGAAGGGCCTGCGCATGCGGGAGGCGGGCAGCATCGACGCCGCCGCCCTGGTGCGCGAGACCCCCTACGACCCCCACCGGGTGCAGGCCGAGCTGGACGCGGCCGCGGACCGCCTGGACCCGGACGCCGGCGTGATGGCCCAGTTCGTGCACCTCACCTCCGCGACCGAGGCCGACCGGCTGCTGATCGTGCTGCACCACCTGGTCGTCGACGGGGTGTCCTGGCGGATCCTGCTGCCCGACCTGGCCGACGCCTGGCAGCGGGTCAAGACCGGCCTCGACCCCCGCCCGGCCCCCGCCGGCACCTCGCTGCGCCGCTGGACGCACGCACTGGCCGAACAGGCCACCAGCCCCGAACGCGTCGCCGAACTGCCGCTGTGGCAGGACGTCCTCGCCGGCGACGAACCGGTCCTGGGCGCCCGCCCGCTGGATCCCGCACGCGATGTCACCTCCACCGTGGACACCGTCCGTATCCAGCTGCCCGCCGACGTCACCGCCACCCTCCTGAACACCGTGCCCACCCTCTTCGGCGGCGGCGCCGACGACGGCCTGCTCGCCGCCCTCGCCCTGGCCCTGGCCCGCTGGCGCCGCACCCGGGGCATCCCCGCCACCTCCACGCTGGTCCGGCTCGAGGGCCACGGCCGCGAGGAGCACCTCGTGCCCGGCACCGACCTGTCCTCCACCGTCGGCTGGTTCACCGCCATGTACCCGGTCGGCCTCGACACCGCCGGCATCGACCTGGACGAGGCGTTCGCCGGCGGCCCCGCCGCGGGCCGCGCCGTCAAGGCCGTCAAGGAACAGCTGCGGGCCGTCCCCGACCACGGCATGGGCTACGGCCTGCTGCGCCACCTCAACGCGAGGACCGCGCCCGCGCTGGCCCGCCTGCGCCGCCCGCAGATCGGCTTCAACTACCTCGGCAAGGCCTCCGGCGCCGACCTGCCCGAGCACCTGCGGGGCCTTGGCTGGGCACCCGACACCACCCACCGCGACCTGATCGCCGCACCGGACGCGGACATGCCGGTCCTGTCCGCCCTGGAGATCAACGCGGTGGCCACCGACACCGGCGACGGCGACGAACTGAGCGCCTACCTCGGCTTCCCCACCGGCGTCCTGTCCCGCGAGGACGTCACCGAACTGGCCGACCTGTGGACGAAGGCCCTGACCGCGCTGGCCCGCCACGCCACCGGCCCCGAAGCCGGCGGCCTCACCCCCAGCGACGCACCCCTGGTCACCGTGGGCCAGGCGGAGATCGACGCCTGGGAGACCCGCTTCGGCAAACTCACCGCCCTGTGGCCCGCCACCCCCGCCCAGTCCGGCATCCTCTTCCAGGCCAGGCTGGCCGGCGCCTCCTTCGACCCGTACCACATCCAGCTGGTGTTCCACCTGTCCGGCAGGGTCGACCCCGAGCGGATGCACCGCGCCGGACAGGCCCTCCTGGACCGCCACCCCGTCCTGCGCGCCGCGTTCGCCGACCGCGCCGACGGCGACCTGATCCAGGTGATCCCGCACTCGGTGACCCTGCCCTGGCAGCACCTGGACCTGACCGCACTCGACGAGAGCGAACGCACCGCGAGGTTCGAGGAGTTCCTCACCGACGACCAGCGGGCCTACTTCGACGCCGACACCCCGCCGCTGCTGCGCCTGGCCCTGGCGGTCCTGGACCCCGAGCGGCCCGAACTCGTCCTGACCGCCCACCACGCCCTCTACGACGGCTGGTCCACCCCGCTGCTGATGCAGGACCTGCTGCTGCTGTACGCCTCCGACGGCGACGCCTCCGCGCTGCCCCCCGTCCGCGACTACGGCGACTTCCTGTCCTGGCTCACCCGCCAGGACCCCCAGGAGGCGGCACGGGCGTGGGCGGCCGAACTCGACGGCATCGACGAGCCGGCCCTGCTCGCCCCCGACTCCGCGGACACCGACGACGGTCTCCGCGACCAGGTCGAGGCCGCCCTGCCGGCCGAGGAGGCCCACGAACTCGTGCGCCGCGCCACGGCGATGGGCATCACCGTCAACACCCTGGTGCAGGGCGCCTGGGCACTGCTGCTGAGCCAGCTCACCGGCCGCCAGGACGTGGTGTTCGGCGCGACCGTCTCCGGGCGCCCGCCCGCCGTGACGGACGTGGAGTCGATGGTCGGCATGTTCATCAACACCCTCCCGGTACGCGTCACCCACGCGCCCGGCGACACCGTCGGCGAGGTCCTCAAGGCGCTGCAGCGCCGCCAGGCCGCCCTGGCCGAACACCACCACCACGGGCTCGCCGAGATCCAGCAGGCCGCCGGGGTGCGCTCCCTGTTCGACACCCTGGTCGTCTTCGAGTCCTACCCGGTCGACCGGGAGGGACTGGAGGACGCCAGCGACGCCGCCGACGGGATCACCTTCACCGGCCTGCGCCCCTTCGCCGGCAACCACTACGCGCTGTGCCTGACGGCGGCGGCCGACCCGCACCTGCAACTGGTCATCCAGTACGCGCCGGGCGTCTTCGACCGGGCCACCGTCCAGACGTACGCGGACCGCCTGGTGCGCCTCCTGCGGCAGCTGGCGGCCGACCCCCAACTGAAGGTCGCCCAGATCGACGCGCTGGGGGAGGGCGAACGCGAACGGATGCTGGCCCGCCTCGACCAGGACGCCGCCCGGGCCCGCCACCTCACGCTCACCGAACTGGTCCGGGCCCAGGTGGCCCGGACCCCCGACACCGTCGCCGTGGTCGCGGCCGGCCGGTCGCTGACGTACGCCGAACTGGACGCCCGCGCCGAGGCGCTCGCCGCCGAGCTGGCCCGCCACGGCGTGGGCCCGGAGACCGTGGTCGGCGTGGTCCTGCCGCGCACCGTGGACGTGGTCGTGGCCCTGCTGGCCGTGCTCAAGGCGGGCGGCGCCTACCTGCCCGTCGACCCCGCCTACGCCGCCGCCCGCCTGCCGCACGTGCTGCCCACCGCCCGGCCCCACCTGGTCCTGACCGACGCCGGCACCCGCCCCCTGATCCCCGCCACCGACATCCCCGTCCTGCTCCTCGACGACATCGACCTCCACAACCCGCCCGCCGCAGGGGCCGCGGCAGGGCCGCAGGCCGGCCCGGACAGCCTCGCCTACGTCATCTACACCTCCGGCTCCACCGGCGTGCCCAAGGGCGTGGGCGTCACCCACACCACCGTCGTCAACGCCGTGGACACCCTGGTCGCCCAGGCCGGTGCCGAGGACGGACGGCGCATCCTGGTCGCCGCCTCCTTCGGCTTCGACGTCGCCACCTTCGAGACGTTCGCCGCCCTCACCCGCGGCGGCACCGCCGAGATCGTCCGCGACGTGCTGGAACTGGCCGAACGCGACGCCTGGGACGTGGACGTCATCTGCTCGGTGCCCTCGGCCTTCGCCGAGCTCGTCGACCAGCTCGCCGACCGCATCGACCCCACGGCACTGAACATCTCCGGGGAGGTGCTGACCCCGCACCTGGCCGAACGGGTGCGCACCCGCTGGCCCAAGGCCCGCGTCATCAACAGCTACGGCCCCAGCGAGACGTTCTACGCCACCGGCTTCCTCCTCGACGCCGACGAGCCGTACCCCACGGGCGTGCCCATCGGCCGGCCCTTCCCCGGCGTGCGCGCCTACATCCTCGGCCCCGGCCTCGGCCTGCTGCCCGAGGGCACCCCGGGCGAGCTGTACCTGGCGGGCGCCGGCCGCGGCTACCACCGCCAGCCGGCCCTGACCGCCGACCGGTTCGTCCCCGACCCCTACGGACCCGCCGGCTCGCGCATGTACCGCACCGGCGACCTGGCCCGCTTCACCGCCGACGGACAGCTCCAGCACCTGGGCCGCATCGACACCCAGGTCAAGATCCGCGGCTACCGCGTGGAGCCCGCCGAGGTCGAGGCCGCGCTGACCACCCACCCGGGCATCGCCCAGGTCGCCGTCGTCACCCAGCAGCCCGGCGACACCACCCCCTACCTGGCCGCCTACCTCGTCCCCGCCGACGGCGCGAGCCTGCCGGAGCCGGCCGAGATCCAGGCCCACCTGGCCGACCGGCTGCCCGAGTACATGGTGCCCGCCGCCTACGTGCCGCTGGAGCGGCTGCCGCTGTCACCCAACGGCAAGCTCGACCTCAAGGCCCTGCCCGCACCCGACCTCACCTCCGCCACCCCCTTCCGGGCGCCCGCCACCGCCCGCGAGAAGGCACTGGCCCGGCTGTTCGCGGAGGTGCTCGGCCTGGAGAAGGTCGGGGCCGACGACGGCTTCTTCGAGCTCGGCGGGCACTCCCTGCTCGCCACCCGGCTGATCACCCGGGCCCGCGCCGAGATCGGGATGGAGATACCCATCCGCAAGATCTTCGACCTGCCGACGGTCGCGGCGCTCGCCGCCTGGTCGGAGGAATCGGCTGTCCCCCTTCGCCCCGCTCTCCGCAGGATGATCCCAGAGGAGCAGAACTCGTGATTCCGCTTTCGTTCGCGCAGCGCCGCATGTGGCTCACGCACCAGCTGGAGGGCGGGGCGGAGACCTACAACATCTCCCCGGCCTTCCGGCTGACGGGACCGCTGGACCAGGCCGCCCTCGTCGCCGCGATCGGCGACGTGGTCGCCCGCCACGAGACCCTGCGCACCACCTACGTGCTGGACGACAACGACGAACCCCACCAGAAGATCCTGCCCGCCGCGCAGGCCACCGTCCAGGTGCCGGTCGTCGAGGTGGCGGCCGGCGGCCTGGACGAGGCGGTCGACGCGTTCATCGCGCACCGCTTCGACCTGATGGCCGACATCCCCTTCAAGGTGCGCCTGTTCCGCTGCTCACCCCAGGAACACGTCCTGGTCCTGCTCATCCACCACATCGCCTCCGACGGCGTCTCCGGCGGCCCCCTGGCACGCGACCTGACCACCGCCTACACCGCACGCCTGGCCGGCCACGCCCCCGTCTACGAGCCGCTGGCCGTCACCTACAAGGACTACGCGCTGTGGCAGCGCGAACTCCTCGGCGACGTCACCGACCCCGGCTCGCTGGCCGCCGCCCAGGCCACCTACTGGCGCAAGGAACTGACCGGCGTCCCGCAGCCGCTCGGCCTGCCGCTGGACCGCCCCCGCCCCGCCGCCCGCGACTCCAAGGGCGACTCCCTGCCCCTGGTGGTGGACCGGAAGACGGCGGCCGCGCTGCAGCGCCTCGCCGACGAGCGCGGCATGACCATGTCGATGGTCGTGCAGGCCGCCCTCGGCGTCCTGCTCGGCAAGCTCAGCGGCGGCGAGGACGTCACCATCGGCAACCCGATCGCCGGACGCACCGACGAGGGCCTGGCCGACCTGGTCGGCCTGTTCGTCAACACCCAGGTCCTGCGCGTCGACCTCACCGGCAACCCCTCCTTCACCGACCTGCTCCCACAGGTCCGCGACAAGGCACTGGCCGCCTACGAGCACCAGGACGTGCCCTTCGAGACCCTGGTCGAACTGATCAACCCCGAACGCTCCACCGCCTACCAGCCCCTGTTCCAGGTCATGTTCGCCTGGCAGAGCTTCGAGAAGGCCGACTTCGAACTGCCCGGACTCAAGGTCGAGTTCGAGCAGTACCTCACCAACACCTCCCTGGCCGACCTGTTCTTCAGCCTGGCCTACGACACCACCGGCGCCCTGCGCGGCGACCTCATGTACGCCACCCAGCTCTTCGACCGCGACACCGCCGAAGCCCTCGCCGCCCGGTTCGTGCGGGTGCTTGAGCAGGTCGCCGCCTCGCCCCGGGCCCCGCTCAGTGCGATCGACGTGCTGGGCGAGGAGGAGCGTGAGCGTCTGGTGCGGCAGGTCAACGACACCGCCCGCCCGGTCGCCGACACCACCCTGCCCGACGCCTTCGAGGCGCAGGTGGCCCGTACCCCGGACCGCATCGCGGTGATCGGCGAGCACGAGCGGCTGAGCTACGCCGAGTTCAACGCCCGCGCCAACCGACTGGCGCACTGGCTGATCGAGCAGGGCGCGGGTCCCGAGCAGCTGGTCGCGGTGAAGATCCCCCGCTCGGTGGACCTGCTGGTCGCGGTCTACGGCGTGGTCAAGGCCGGTGCCGCGTATGTGCCGCTGGACACCGAACTGCCCGAGGACCGGGTACGGCACGTCCTGGCGAGCGCGAAGCCGCTGCTGCTCCTGGACGGGACCCTGCCCGACGTGTCCGGCTACCCGGACACGAACCCGCAGCGCGACCTGTCGCCGGACAACGCCGCCTACGTCATCTTCACCTCCGGCTCCACCGGCGGCCCCAAGGGCGTCCCGGTGGCCCACCGCTCGATCACCAACCGGATCGCATGGGGCCTGGAACACTTCGCCGTCACGGCCGAGGACCGGATGCTGATGAGCACCTCGGCCAGCTTCGACGCCTCGGTGCCGGAGATGTTCTCCAACCTGCAGATGGGCGCCTCCGTCGTGGTGGCCAGCGCCGAGGGCCGCCGCGACCCCGCCTACCTCGCCGACCTGATCCAGCGCGAACACGTCACCGCCGCGTTCTTCGTGCCCTCGCTGCTCTCCGCGTTCGTCACCGAGCCCGCCGCCGCCACCTGCACCAGCCTGCGCTGGATCGAGGTCGCCGCCGAAGCCTTCCCCGCCGCCCTCGCCAACCGCTTCACCGACCTGCTGCCCGGCTGCGCCGCCCACAACCTCTACGGACCCACCGAGGCCACCGTCGAGGTCACCGGCTGGCAGCACGTCCCCGGCGCCGACCGCGTCCCCATCGGCACCCCCATCTGGAACAACCAGGTCTACATCCTCGACGCCGCGCTGCGCCCCGTCGCCCCGGGCGTGGCCGGCGAGCTCTACCTGGCCGGCACCTGCCTGGCCCGCGGCTACCTGGGCCAGAGCGGGCTGACCTCCGAGCGGTTCGTGGCCTGCCCCTTCGGCCCGGCCGGCGCCCGCATGTACCGCACCGGCGACCTGGTGAAGTGGAACAGGGACGGCCAGGTCGAATACCTCGGCCGCACCGACTCCCAGGTCAAGGTCCGCGGCTTTCGCATCGAACTCGGCGAGATCGACCACGTCCTGTCCGGCCACCCCTTCGTCGCGCAGGCCGCCGTCGTGGTCCGCGAGGACCAGAAGGGCGACCAGCGCCTGGTCGCCTACATCGAACCCGACCCCGACGCCGCCGTCCCCGACACCGCAGCCCAGGTCGAGGAATGGCGCCAACTCCACGAGGACGCCCACGCGGACACCGCCGACGAGGCCTTCGGCGAGGACTTCCAGCCCTGGAAGAGCCTCCACCCGGGCGAACCCGTCGGGCACGAGCAGCTGCGCCAGTGGCAGGACGCGGCCGTCGCCCAGGTGCTGCGGCACGCACCGCGCAAGATCCTGGAGATCGGCGCCGGCTCCGGCCTGCTGCTGGCGCAGATCGCCGGCCAGGTCGAGGAGTACTGGGGCACCGACGTGGCCGCCGCCGCGATCGACCGGCTGCGCACCCAGGCGGAGGCGGCCGGCCACGGCGACCGGGTCCACCTCGCCGTCCAGCCCGCCGACGACCTCACCGGCCTGCCCCGGGACCACTTCGACACCGTCGTCCTGGACTCCGTCGTCCAGTACTTCCCCGGCGCCGCCTACCTCGACCAGGTCCTCACCGGCCTGCTCGGCCTGCTCGCACCCGGCGGCCGGATCATCGTCGGCGACGTCCGCAACGCCGCCACCCAGCGCATCCTGGCCACCGCCGAACAGCGCGCCCAGCAGCCCTACGCCTCCCACGAGGAGATCCGCGCCGCGGTGGAACAGGCACTGCTCGCCGAGCGCGAACTGCTCATCGCCCCCGACTGGTTCGCCGAATGGGCGGAGCGCAACGGCGCCGGCGCCGACATCCGGCTCAAGACCGGAGCGGCGCACAACGCGCTCACCCGCCACCGCTACGAGGCCGTCCTGCACACCGAGCCGGCCGACGCCCTCGACCTGAGCGCCGTGCCCGCGACCGCCTGGGGCGGCGAGATCTCCGACCTCGCCCACCTGGCCGAAGCGGCACAGCGGGCGGGCGGCCCGCTGCGGGTGACCGGCATCCCCAACGCGCGCCTGGCCGAGGAGGCCGCCGCGGCCGCCTTCGCCGGAGTCGTCGACCAGGACGCCCCCACCGGCAGGCCGCTGGACCCCGAGGACGTCGCGGCCCTCGCCCGCCGCAAGGGCCTGGAGGCCGTCCTGACCTGGTCGGGCGAGAACCCCTGCGGCTTCGACGCGGTGCTGCTGCCCGGGCAGCGGACCGTCACCGGCACCTTCGTGCCCAGCACGGTGGCCGGAGGCGTCCGCGCCAACACACCCGCACTCGCCAAGGCCATCGGCCCGCTGCTGGAAGAACTGCCCGCCTACCTGGGCGCACGGCTGCCGGACTACATGGTCCCGGCCGCCATGGTGCCGCTGTCACGGCTCCCGCTCAACCCGGCCGGCAAGATCGACCGTGGGGCGCTGCCCGCCGAGCACACCACCACCGTCAGCAAGGGCGAGCCGCGCAACTCCCACGAGCAGGAGCTGTGCTCCTTCTTCGGCGAACTGCTCAAACTGGAGCGCGTCGGCATCGACGACGACTTCTTCGCCCTGGGCGGGCACTCCCTGCTCGCCACCCGGCTCAGCGCCCGCATCCGCAAGCGGTTCGGCGTCGACATGCCGCTGCGCACGATCATCCAGTACCCCACGGTCGCCGAACTCGCGGCGCTGCTGCTCATCGGCGGCATCCCCGGCGACCACGACGACTCCTTCAACGTCGTGCTGCCGCTGAACCGGGACCCCGGCACCGGCAAGGAGCCGGTGTGGTTCTTCCACGGCGGCGGCGGCCTGGGCTGGGCGTTCTTCACCTTCGCGCCCCACGTGCCCGACCGGCCGTCCTACTCCCTGCAGTCCCGCGGCTCCAACGGCAAGGAGGCGATGGCCGGTTCGGTGGAGGAGATGGTCGCCGACTACCTGGAGCAGATCCTCGCCATCCAGCCGGAGGGCCCGTACTACCTGATCGGCTGGTCCTTCGGCGGCCCCATCGCGCACGCCGTCGCCGAGGCGATGGACCGCCGCGGACTGGAGGTCGGCCTCATCGCCGTCCTGGACTCCCAGCCCGCCAACTCCGCCACCAACAACGGCTTCCGCGAGGTCGCCGGCCGGACCAAGGAGCTCTACCGGGCCGATGTCGAGGAAGTCTTCGGCAAGTTCATGAACACCACCAACATGGACGCCTTCCTCGACACCATGTCCCAGGTCGGCGCCAACAACCTGCAGAAGATGGGCGTCTTCGAGTCGCCGGTCTACCGCGGCGACGTCCTGTACTTCAACGCCCGGCTGGACAAGGTCGACGGAGTCACCTCCTACGGACCCGACTGGCGCCCGCACGTCCTCGGCACCATCGAGGAGTACGACGTGGACGCCACCCACCACGACCTGCACATGCCCAAGCCCGCCGGCCAGATCATGCGGGTCGTCGCCCGCAAGCTGGCCGAGCGGTGACCCCACGAGCGAACCGAGACACGAACGAGAGGAGCTGGTCGTGGTGACCGGAGCCGGCACGTCGGCGAAAGCGGGGGAGCGGACCACACTGCTGTGCGTACCGTTCGCCGGAGCAGGCCCCTCCTTCTTCCACCCCTGGCAGGACCTGGCCGCCGGCCGCTGGCGGGTGACCTCGGTCGAACTGCCCGGCAGGGAGAGGCGCATCCTGGACGAGCCGTACCGCAACGTCGTCGAGGCGGCCAAGACCGAGATCGACAGCGTCGCCGCCGACCTCGGCGAGGGCGGCCGGGCCGTGCTGTTCGGGCACAGCCTGGGCGCCGTCCTCGCCTACGAACTGGTGCACCTGCTCACAGCCCGGGGCATCCACGTCGAACGGCTGGTCGTCAGCGGCTCACCGGGACCCTGGACCCAGCGCGAACGCCGCGCCGCGGGCCTTGAGGGCGACGAATTCCTCGCCCGGGTCGAGGAGTTCGCCGGGTTTAGGCACGAGGCCCTGGACCACCCGGAGATGCGGGAGCTGATCCTGCCCACCCTGCAGGCCGACTGCGAGATGCACGAGGCCTACGTCCCCAGCACCGACGACCCGGTCACGGTGCCGATCACCTCGCTGCGCGGCGAGGCCGACGGCCTGGTCACCGCCGAGGAGGGCCGCCAGTGGCGCGACGCCACCACGGCCGCGTTCCGCTACACCGAATTCCCCGGCGACCACATGTACCTGGTCGACCACGGCCGGGAGATCCTGGACGTGATCGAGGCGGAGTGCGCCCGGGGCCGCTGACACGGTGACCGCGCCGCGCGGCACGGCCCGCCGGCCCCGCGCGCCGCGGTGAACGAGGGGAGGGCGCCCGCTCAGGCGGACGCCCTCCCCTCCCGCGCTCGGGCCCGCACCCCCTTTCCGCCCCGGATTCCGCTTCCCGGCGCGGGCGCCCGCCACCTCCAGCCGGGCTCGAGAGCGGTGTCAGGGGTGTGACAGGGCGATGCCGGTGCCCGCCCCGACAGTGGGGACATGAAGAGTTCCGCTATCGCAGTGACAGGGCTGCGCAAGGCATATGGCGACAAGGCCGTGCTCGACGGCATCGACTTCGAAGTCGCCGCGGGATCGGTCTTCTCCCTGCTCGGTCCGAACGGAGCGGGCAAGACGACCACGGTGAACATCCTCACCACGCTGCTCACCGCCGACGCCGGCACGGCCCACGTCGCCGGCCACGACGTGGCGAGCGCGACCCGGCAGGTACGCGCCGCCATCGGCGTGACCGGCCAGTTCGCCGCGGTGGACGACCTGCTGACGGGCCGCGAGAACCTGCAGCTGATGGCGGACCTCAAGCGCGTGCGCTCCGGCGACCAGCTCGTCGCGCGGCTGCTGGACCGCTTCGACCTGGGGGAGTCGGCGGACAAGTACGCGGCCTCCTACTCCGGCGGCATGCGCCGCAAGCTGGACCTGGCGATGACCCTCGTCGGCAGCCCGCAGATCATCTTCCTCGACGAGCCGACCACGGGTCTCGACCCGCGCAGCCGGCGCACGCTGTGGGGGATCGTCCGCGAGCTGGTGGCCGAGGGCACCACCATCTTCCTCACCACCCAGTACCTCGAGGAGGCCGACCAGCTCGCCGACCGCATCGCCGTCCTCAACCAGGGACGCCTGGTCGCCCAGGGCACCGCCGAGGAGCTCAAGCGCCAGATCCCCGGCACCCACGTACGGCTCAGGTTCGCCGACGCCTTCCAGCTCGACGCCGCCGCACGGGTCTTCGCCGACTCCACGCGCGACGAGGAGGAACTGATCCTGCGGGTGCCCAGCGACGGCCGGTCGAGGTCGCTGCGGGCCCTGCTGGACCGCCTCGACGAGCACACCCTGGACGCACAGGAGTTCTCCGTGCACACCCCGGACCTCGACGACGTCTTCCTCGCCCTGACCGAGCACACCACCCAGGACACCCAGGACACCCAGGGCGCCCAGGACACGAGCAAGAAGGAGGCGATCGCGCGATGAGCACGGTCGCGACGGCGTTCGCCGACTCGGGCATCATGTTGCGCCGCAACGTGAAGCACACCCTGCGCAACCCCACCACGGTGTTCAACGCCGTCCTGTTCCCGATCGTCATCATGCTGATGTTCGTCAAGGTGTTCGGCGGCGCCTTCAG
The DNA here is from genome assembly GCF_042746485.1 of Streptomyces sp. NPDC058751. Lineage (NCBI taxonomy): Bacteria > Bacillati > Actinomycetota > Actinomycetes > Kitasatosporales > Streptomycetaceae > Streptomyces > Streptomyces sp. NPDC058751. The sequence continues at coordinate 168,692 of NZ_JBHYPZ010000014.1, forward strand.
CGTCGGCGAGCACTACATCGACTACGCGACGCCGGGCCTGCTCGTGATGGCCGTCAGCTACGGCCTGGGGGCCACCGCCACGGCCGTCAACGACGACATGACCAAGGGCATCATCAACCGGTTCAAGACCATGGACGTCTCCCGCGGCGCCATGCTCACCGGACACGTCGTCGTCACCACCGTGCGCTGCCTGGTCGCCTGCGCCGCCATCGTCGGCGTGGCCTTCGCGATGGGCTTCGACCCCGAGGCGAGCGCCCTGGACTGGCTCGGCGTGCTCGGCCTGTTCGTCCTGCTCGCCGTCGGCGCCAGCTGGCTCACCGTCGCCATGGGCCTGGCCGCCAAGACCACCGAGTCGGCCGGCCTGGCCACCGTGCCGCTGATCATGCTGCCGTTCCTCAGCAGCGCGTTCGTGCCCGCGGACACCATGGGCGCCGGCGTGCGGCAGTTCGCCGAGTACCAGCCCTTCACCCCGATCATCGAGACACTGCGCGGACTGCTGGCCGGCCACGTCGCAAGCGGCGACGCGATCGCCGCCGTCGCCTGGTGCCTCGGCTTCGCCGTCCTCGGCTACGTGTGGGCCCTGTCCACCTTCAAGAAGCGCGCCTGACCCCCACCGGCCGGCACCCACCGGCCGACCCCCACCCCGAGCCGCCCCGGCGAACCACGCTTCGCGGGGGCGGCGCCGTGCTTGCGCACACCCCCCGCCCCCCCCGCCGGGCTCGCCACCCGTTCGACGGCATCCCCGACGCGTCCGTCCCCCCGCGCCGCCGCCGGCATGATGCTCAGGGACGGCGAGGACCACGCCCTCCGGCGCCGCCTGGTGACACCCGCCCTCACCGCCCGGCTGCCGAACACCCTCCCGGTGCGGCCGCGACCGCCCGACCTGCGCCCGGCACGACGAAAAAAAGGGGGCGGCCCCCGGACGCGGTGCGCTCCGGGGGCCGCCCTCTGGTCCGGCGCTCACACGGTCTGCGGCTCCAGCAGCCGGCCGCGGCCCCCGCGCGTGCGGGCGGCGCCGGCGAGCTGCCCCGCGCGCTGGTCCTGGACGAGTCTGCCCAGCCGCTCCACGCCCAGGGCGATCTGCTCGGGGGTGAGCACGCTGAAGGAGAGCCGGGCCTGGTGGAACCCGGACGTGCCGCCGTAGAAGTGCTCCATGGGGGTCCACAGGACCCCGAACCGGGAGGCCGAGTACTCGAGCATGGCGTCGTCCGCCCGGAACGGCAGCGTCAGGACGACGAACATGCCGCCCTCGGGCGTGTTCCAGGTGACGTCCTGCCCGGTGCCCGGCGAGGGGGCGAAGACGCGGCGCAGGCTTTCCAGCATGGTCGCCAGGTTGCGGCGGTAGACCCCGGCCTCGCGGGCGGTGGCACGCTTGAGGCTGCAGCCGTTCTCCAGCAGGTACCCGCCGATCACCGCCTGCGCCACGGTCGAGGTGTTGAGGGTGACCATGCTCTTGAGCCTGGCGAGATGGTCGGCCAGCAGCACCGGCTCCTCCCGCGAGGCGGCGGCCGTCACGGGCTGGTCGGCGATGACGTAGCCCACGCGGGCGCCGGCGAACGCGGACTTCGCGAACGACCCGAGGTGGATCACCTGACGCCGCTCGTCCAGGGCCTTGAGCGTGGGCAGCGGGGAGCCGCCGGCACGGAAGAGGGAGTAGGGGTTGTCCTCGATGACGAGGATCTCCTCGCGCCGCGCCAGCTCCAGCAGCGCGATCCGGTCCGCCAGGGACATGCTCGCGCCGCTGGGGTTGGCGAAGTCGGGGACGACGTAACAGGCCCGCGGCCGCAGGCCCTCGCGGCGCGCCGCGCGTATCTGCCGCTCCAGGTCCTCCAGGTCGATGCCCCCGTCGTGTTCGCGCACGTCACGCAGGGGGGCGCCGGCCACCCGGGCCGCCCCGATGAACCCGACGTAGTTGGGGGTGGCCGCCAGCACGACGTCGCGGCCGTCGCGCACGAGCGTGCGCAGCAGCAGCACCATCGCCTCCTGGCAGCCGGTGGTCACCACGATGCTCTCCGGGTCGACCCGCACGCCCTCGTCGATCTCCAGCTGGCGCGCGATGAGTTCGTGGATGAACCCCTTGGTGCGCCCGTACTGGAAGAACGTGCGCCGCACCTGCTCCGCGGCCAGGCCCTTCTCGTCCTGCAGATAGGACCGGAACGTCCCCAGGTGACGTGAGAGGTCGTCCACGTCGTAGAACCCCTCGAACGGGCGGCCCGCGGAGAACGACACGGCGTCCGGATACCGTCCGGCGAGTTCGTTGAGCAGCGTCATGGAAGTGAGCGCGGGATCCTCGACCGACGCGTGCAGATCGGTGACACTCAGCCGGATCGGCCCTGGTTGTTCGGTCATCATCACGTCATCCTCATCCGCGGACAGCTCAGCCTCGGCTGGTGTCGGTTGAATGCCGCCCCGTCGGGGTGCTCAAGAACATATGTGGCTGTCCTCGAACGCTGAAGGAACATGACTGGAGGAAGGGTCGATTCCCGCTGCCGGGCACTTTCGGACCGGCGGTTTTCGTGCATCCCGTCCCGTCAGCGGGACGGAGCGGATCGACATCCGGACCGGCGGGGCGCGCAATACCGGAAACGCGGGCGCGCTATAGGGAAAGCCTTGGTTTCCTCAAGACGTTGACACCCCCTTGGGCGGCCGAGAGAGTAGGGAACTGCCGGGCGAGCCGCGAAAAGGCACGGGTAATTGCCGCCGCGACCGGCCGGCCCCCCGGTGAACGGCCGGACCGCGGACCGGACCGCCGGCCTTTTGGCCCGTGAGCGGCCGCATATCGGCGATGCCGCGCCGGCCCTCCCGTCCGACCACCCGCACACGGCCCGCGCCGCATTCACGGAGCCGGTGAACGCCACGCCGGGACGGCTTCCCGTACCCCTTTCGCGCGGCAAGCGGTACCCGACACCCGAGAAGGAGTTGACGCATGACCACACTCGACGAAGGCGTGCTGGAGAAGGCGGCGAAGGAATACGCCGAGCAGGGATTCTCCATCATCCGCAACGTCATTCCCCAGGAACTCCTGGAGGAGGCGGCCGCGCACGTCGACTGGCTCACCCAGAAGTACCCGGACCTGCGTCCCGAGCACTTCCACCACCCGCTGATCCGCAACGACGCCTTCTGGGCCCGCATGGTCTCCGACCCCCGCCTGGTGGACATCGCCGAGTTCTTCCTCGGCCCCGACCTGGCGTGCTTCACCGCCCACTACATCTGCAAGCCCCCCTACAACGGGCAGCCCGTGCTGTGGCACCAGGACGGCGCGTACTGGACGCTGAGCCCGATGGAGGCGCTGACGGTGTGGCTGGCCGTCGACCGGAGCAGCACCGAGAACGGCTGCCTGCGCATGATCCCCGGCAGCCACATACTGCCGCTGCACAAGCCGTCGCGGCGCACGGACACCGACAACATGCTCTTCTCCGCCGCCGACGAGAAGATCGTGCAGGAGTGGATCGACAAGCGAGGTGTCGTCGACATCGAGCTCCAGCCCGGCGACGTCTCCATCCACCACCCCCACCTGCTGCACTACTCGGAGGCCAACACCTCCGCCAGGCGCCGCTGCGGCCTGGACATCGGCTACATCGCCACGACCACCCGCATCCACAGCGAGGGGATCTACCTCGACCCGCTGCTGGTACGCGGCACCGACGCGGCCGGCCTGAACAACTACCGTCCCTTCCCCGCCTACCAGGAGGGCGAGACGATCCCCTTCACCGGCCAGGAGGACTGGAACGACACGGTGGCCAAGCTCAACGCGGCACTGCCGGCCCGTACCCGGGACCTGCCGGAGGAGAGCCCCATCGAGACGACCCGGCACATGATCGAGCGGCTGCGCGCGGGCACCGCCAAGGCGTGACCGGCCCGCACCGGCCGGTGGTGCGCCGCCCCGCGTGGCGGGCCGCCGGCCGGTGCGGACACCGTGCGGGGGCATGGGGGTGTGCCGTCCCTTCCGAAGGGACGGCACACC